>DASWON010000136.1:0-15881 GCA_036398735.1 Rhodopila sp. | reverse complement strand
GTGCCCACCGCTCGTTTTGCCCGGATATGGAAGTCACCATTGAATTCTCCTGCGCTAGAACTGGCATTCAATGAGACGCATGATCCGCGCCAAAGCAGTATGCATTGATAACCTTGATTTTTCCGTCGCGGTGAGCGGCACGTTCTGCCGACCAAGCGAGACTGGTCGGCAAGAACTGCCGCCCCGCCCGGTTCATCCGGCGTCGTTCGGGAACCGAGGCGGTTTGCCCACGTTGTGACCTCCGGCCGCGGATCGAGCCAAGGTTGGCACTGGCCGAGCGGGAACCTCCGCCGGGCAGGCGTTGGTTGCATGCCCGCGACCCTGCCGGTAACGTCCGCCGCGCTTTATGCAGGGGATGACATTCGCATGGACATGACGGGCGAGCGACGCATTCCGGCGCCGAGGCAAGTCGTTTGGGAAGCGCTCAACGACCCTGAGGTGCTGAAGCTCAGCATACCCGGCTGCGAGAGCCTGGAGAAATTGGCCGACGACCAGATGAAGGCCACCGCCGCGGTAAAGGTCGGGCCGATCTCGGCCCGGTTCAGCGGCAAGGTGCAGCTGACGGACATCGATCCGCCGAATGGCTACCGGATCAGCGGCGAAGGACAAGGCGGAGTCGCGGGCTTTGCCAAGGGCGGCGCCAATGTGGCATTGGCCGATGACGGCGCGGACACGCTGCTGAGCTACCAGGTCAACGCCCAGGTCGGTGGCAAGCTGGCGCAGCTCGGTGGCCGGCTGATCGATGCCACTGCCAAGCAGATGGCGGACGCCTTCTTCGACCGTTTCAGCAAGCAGGTGCAGGCGCTGTCCCCGGTGACGGAACCAGCCGCGGCAGAAGCGGCCGTGGCCGCGCCAGCCGCGACGGGACCGGCCGTAACAGGACCAGCCGTGACAGGACCAGCCGTGGGCTCCGCCGCGCCCGTCGGATACGCCGCCGGACACGCCGTGGCCGAACCCGTGGCGGTCGGCAGGGCGCCGGTTCCGCCACCGTCCGCGATCTCGGTTTGGTCGCTGATCCCCAGCGAGCCATTCGGCCTGCCGATCGCAGCGTGGGTCGGCGGCGCGGTTTTCGTGATCATGGTGCTGCTGATGCTGGGAAGCATGCTCTAGTGACACCACTTCCCGTCACGGTCGCCGACACCGCGAAACTGCTGTCCGACAACGGCTACATCGCGGACCTGGAGCTGGCCACGACGGTGCACCTGGCGCTGACGATGCAGCGGCCGCTGTTCCTGGAAGGCGAGCCGGGCACCGGCAAGACCGAGATCTCGAAGGTGCTGGCGGCCGGGCTCAACCGCCGGCTGGTCCGGCTGCAATGCTACGACGGCATGGATCTGTCCGCCGCGGCCTATGAATGGGACCACGCCCGGCAGCTGATGGCGATCCGCCTAGCCGAGGCGGCGGGCCAGACGGATCGCGATGAGCTGGCCCACGACATCTACACGCGCGAGTTCCTCCAGGCTCGCCCGCTGCTGTCGGCGATCGATCCGGATCTGCCCCCGGCGGTGCTGCTGATCGACGAGCTTGATCGGGCCGATGAACCGTTCGAGGCGTTCCTGCTGGAATTGCTCGCGGATTTTCAGATCACCGTTCCGGAGTTCGGTACGGTTCGCGCCAAGACCCCTCCGGTGGTGATCCTGACGTCGAACCGCACGCGCGAAGTGCACGATGCGATCCGTCGCCGCTGCCTGTACCACTGGGTCGACTACCCCGACGCGACACGCGAGCGGGCGATCCTCGCGGCGAAGGCGCCCGGCGTCCCGGCGCGTCTGGCGCAGCAGGTGGTCGACTTCGTCCAGCGTCTGCGCGGCGAGGAGCTGTTCAAGCTGCCCGGCGTGGCCGAGACGATCGACTGGGCGCAGGCGCTGACCTATCTCAACAAGACCGAACTGACCGCCGGCGACGTGGACGAGACACTCGGCGTGCTCCTGAAATATCAGGACGACATCGCCAAGGTCCGTGGCGCCGAGGCCGCCAGGCTGGTGACGGAGGTCGCGGCGGCCGGGTGAGGCGCGCTTTGGATCAGCGCTCAACCCGCTGATCTGCCGAAGCCGGGCGGCGGCCGCGGGGAGTCAGTGGCAGAAGGCAGCCGCAATCGGCAGCGCCAAGGGGCAGTGGCACGGGGTAGGGGGCAGTGGCAGGGATCAGTGAATGATGTATCCGCCGTCCACCACCAGATCGTGACCATGGATATAGCCACCCTCGGTCGTGGCCAGGAACACGATCGCCTCGGCGATCTCCTCGGGGCGTCCCATCCGTCCGGCCGGGACCCTGGACGCCATCGTCTCCAGCTTGCCTGGCTGCTTGCCCCAGGTGTCCAGATTGTACTGGGTCGCGATCGGCCCCGGGCTGACAGTGTTCACGTGGATACCCTCGCGTGCCAGTTCATAGGCCATGTTGCGCGCCAGATGGATCAGCGCCGCCTTGGTGGTGCCGTACAGCGCGTTCTCCTCTGACGCGACGGAGCCGTGCTGGCTGGCGACATGGATAATGCGGCCGCCGCCCTGCCGTCGCATCGCCGGCAGCACCGCCTGGCTGGCGAAGAACGCCGCCGCCAGGTTGACCTCGAGGACGGCGGCGAAATCCCCGCGCGAAAACTCGCCGAACGCCTTGCGGCAGCGGATTCCGGCGTTGTTCACCAGGACGTCGATCCGGCCCAACGCGGCCAGCGCGCCTTCGACCATTGTCTCGGCGGCTCCGGGCTGTGACAGGTCGGCGATGACATACCGTGCTTCGGGCGCCCCTTGCTCACGGCAGGCCGCGGCCACCGCCTGCAGTTCCGCCGTGGTGCCCTCGGCGGCCAGGAACACCGTGAACCCCTTCGCCGCCAGGGCCAGCGCGGCCGCCTGCCCGATGCCTCGGGAGGCGCCGGTCACCAGGGCAACCTTCATGCGAGCTGCATCCCCAGGTCGGCCGCCTGCCGGATCTCGAAGGCGCGCCTCGGCTCGTCGAAAGCCTGGCCGATGATCCCGCCGCGCACCGTGCCAGCCTCCACCGCCCCGTACGCCGGCCGCCAGCTGTCCGGCAATGTGACGCCGTCGGGCGGGGCAAGCCACAGCCGGAACAGGCAGCGCTTCAGCGCCGGATCCTCATGGTCCTCGAACTCGGTGCGCGAGTGCAAGGTCACGTGGTTGTTCAGGATCTGCATGTCGCCCGGCCGCAGGTACATCGTGTGCATCACGGACGGCCGCCGCAGGATGTCGTCCAGCAGATCCAGCGCCTCATGCTGTTGTGCGGACAGTGGTGGCACGCCCTCGATCGCCTGGGCGGAGCGCAGCCGGTTGCGATTCCATTTACTGAACAGCAGCCCGTCCCGCTCATCGTAGACCGGGTTGGGATAGAACGGCGCCTCATCGGGCGCCTGTTCCTGCTGGCGGCTGAAGTAGTGCGGCTGGTGCAGCAGTTCGGCGAGGTCAGGTCGTTCCCCGGCCATCACCTCATGGGCGGTGACCGAGCTGGAGACCATGCTCATGCCGCCGGATCTGGCGACATTGTAGCAGGTCAGCAGCACGATGTCGGCGCTGTCGGTATGGAAATCCAGATCCGCGTTGGACGAGTAGCCGCGGCCCTTGCCGGTGCGATAGACCGTCCCGGCATCGCGTACCGCGGTCATGAACAGGCTGGCCTTCCCCTGCGGCCGGGCGACGCCGGTATGCAGACCGATGGCCCAGGTGAGCAGCTCGAACTCGTCCGCCGTCAGGCCGTCGCGCGGCATGCCGCGCAGGATCGCAAAGCCGGTGCCGTCGCGAACCTCACGCAACGACGCCGCGATCACCGGCCAGCCCGATCCGAGCTCGAAGTCCTCGCGCCGGTAATCCAGCAGCGTCTTTGCCGGGTCCATTGCCTGGCGCACCGCCGCCGTCATGTCGCGGCGGGCGCGGTCGTCGATTTCGAAAACCCAGCTCGGGTCCGCATTCAGATCGTCGGCGGTCCACGCTGCCCGCCTGTTGGCATGCCGCATCCTGGCATCTCCCTCAAGATTTCGCTGTGCATCATGCGCGGTCAGCCCGGTTGGGCAAGTACCCGTTGGGCGAGTGTCGCGTTTAGACGCCGCTGCCTGGTGCGATGCGCCGCCGGAAGCCGTGACGGCCCTGCGGCAGCCGGCGCCCGAAACAGCAATGATACCGGAACGGCGACGGCCCTGGAACGGCGACGGCCCTGGAACGGCGACGGCATCGTAGCAGCGGCGCTGGCGCGACGGGTGCGGCAATGGTGTGCTGCCAAAGGTTCGGGTACGATCAACTGTGCGGACCCATTGGATCCGGAGGCAACGGCGGCAGCGCCTGGCCGGTGCGTCCGGCACCGAACATGACCTTGCAATCCGGCGAAATCTTCGCCATATGCGGTGCGCCGGCAGCGGGACCGCCCGCCTGCCGGTAATACGCACGCGGGGAGCCTTTCCCAGCCAGTCATGGCAAGGATCCGGTGCTGCAAAGCAACCCCCGCGGAGGCAACAACCGGACGATAGGAAAGGAGCACGCTCATGGCGATGCCCGATTTCACAATGCGCCAGCTGCTGGAAGCCGGCGTTCACTTTGGTCACCATACCCGCCGCTGGAACCCGCGCATGGCGCCGTTTCTGTACGGCACGCGCAATCAGGTCCACATCATCGACCTGCAGCAGACCGTTCCGATGCTGGACCGCGCCCTGCGCGCCATTCGCGACGTCACCGCCGCCGGCGGACGTGTGCTGTTCGTCGGCACCAAACGCGCCGCGGCCGAACACGTCGCCGATGCGGCCAAGCGCTGCGGCCAGTACTACATCAACCATCGCTGGCTTGGTGGCACGCTGACCAACTGGAAGACCATCACCGGCTCGATCAAGCGGTTGCGCCAGATCGAGGATCTGATCGGCGGCGACACCCAGGGCCTGACCAAGAAGGAGGTCCTGGACATCACCCGGGACAAGGACAAGCTGGACCGCGCGCTGGGCGGCATCAAGGATATGGGCGGCCTGCCCGACATCCTGTTCATCATCGACACCAACAAGGAAAAGCTGGCGGTCGAGGAAGCCAACAAGCTGCATATCCCGGTCGTGGCCGTACTGGACAGCAACTCCGACCCGACGGGCGTCACCTTCCCGATCCCGGGGAATGACGACGCGATCCGCGCCATCACGCTCTACTGCGACCTGGTCGCCGGAGCGGTGCTGGACGGCATCAGTGCCGAAATGGCTTCCTCGGGCGCAGACATCGGTGCGCGTGAAGAGCTGCCGGCTGAGGTGCTCGCGGACGTGGAGCCTGAAGCCGCCGCCGCGACCGCCTGAACCATCACTCTCAGGAGATAAGGACATGGCCGCGATCACCGCTGCCCTGGTGAAAGACCTGCGCGAGAAGACCGGCGCAGGCATGATGGACTGCAAGAAGGCGTTGACCGAGACCGATGGCGAGGTCGAGGCTGCCATCGACTGGCTGCGCAAAAAGGGTCTCGCGGCCGCCGCCAAGAAGTCTGGCCGCGTGGCGGCCGAGGGCTTGGTCGGCGTCGCTTCGGCGGCCAACAAGGCGGCCGTCGTCGAAGTCAACGCGGAAACCGATTTCGTAGCCCGCAACGAGACCTTCCAGGAGTTCGTCGCCACGGTAGCGCGGATTGCGCTGACGGTTGGGGACGGTCTCGACGCGATCAACGCCGCGCCATTCGCCGACACGGGTCGCACCGTGGCGGAACAGCTCAGCCACCTGATCGCGACGATCGGCGAAAACATGACCATCCGCCGCGCCAAGGTGCTGTCGGTTTCGCAAGGTGTGGTCGCGACCTACATGCATGCCGCGCTGAAGCCCGGCCTTGGCAAGATCGGCGTGCTCGCGGCGATCGAAGGCCCCGGTGAGACCGAGACGCTGGAGATTCTGGGTCGCCAGGTTGGCATGCACGTCGCCGCCAGCCGGCCCGAGGCGCTCGACATCGACGCGGTCGATCCGGCTGCCCTGGAACGTGAGCGCGCGGTGCTCAGCGAGCAGGCGCGGGCGTCCGGCAAGCCTGAGGCGATCATCGAGAAGATGGTTGAGGGGCGGATTCGCAAGTACTACGAAGAAGTGGTGCTGCTGGAGCAAGTGTGGGTGCACGACGGTGAGAGCCGGGTGCGCGCGGTGGTCAAGAAGGCCGGCGCGAAGCTGACCGGCTTTGTCCGCTTCCAGCTTGGCGAAGGCATCGAGAAGCCGAAGGACGATTTCGCGGCTGAGGTTGCGGCCACAGCGGGCGTCTGAACCGCCTTGCGTCCTGCCTCCGGGCCGGGCGTATAAACCGTGGTCGGTCATCGCGGGCGGCGTGGCGACGAAGCCGTCCTGATTTTTCGCGATGCGAAAAGGCGACGGTTACGCCGCGACGCCTGCCTCGGAGGCACATTGTCTAAACCACGACTTGTTCCGGGAAGGCGGTATCACTACGGTGCCGCCGGCCTTCATTGGCCCCGACGAACCCCGAGGGAGTCGCATGACCCAGGCTGCTGTCTACAAGCGTGTGCTCCTGAAACTGTCCGGAGAGGCGCTGATGGGCCGTCGCGAGTTCGGCCTGGATAACGAAATGGTCGGCGCCATCGCGAATGATGTCAAAGCGGTCGTTGCGATGGGCGTCGAGGTCTGCGTGGTGATCGGCGGCGGCAACATTTTTCGTGGCGTGTCCGGAGCGGCGTCGGGCATGGATCGCGCACAGGCCGACTACATGGGCATGTTGGCGACCGTGATGAACGGGCTTGCCGTGCAGTCGGCGCTCGAGAAACGCAACGTTCCCACCCGCGTGCAGTCGGCGATCCCGATGGCGTCGGTCTGCGAGCCCTATATCCGGCGCCGAGCCGAACGGCATATGGAGAAGGGAAGGGTGGTGATCTTTGCGGCGGGCACCGGCAACCCGTTCTTTACCACCGACACCGCGGCTGCGTTGCGCGCGGCGGAGATGAAGTGCGACGCGCTGTTGAAGGGCACGCAGGTGGACGGCGTCTATTCCGCCGACCCGCGCAAGGTGCAGGGTGCCACCCGCTACGAGCAGCTGTCGTACCTCGATGTGCTGGCCAACGATCTCGGGGTCATGGACGCCGCGGCGATCAGCCTCGCGCGGGAAAACCACCTGCCGATCATCGTCTTCAACATCCACGCGCCGGGCGCCTTTGCGCAGGTCATGCGCGGCGAGGGCGCGTTCACGAAAATCATCGAGCAGTGAATGAGTTGGGAGGCGTCGTCATGGCCACCGCGGACCTGAACACCCTGAAGCAGGACCTCACCCGCCGCATGGACGGCGCTTTGGAAACGTTGCGCCGGGAATTTGCCGGGCTGCGTACCGGCCGTGCTCATCCGGGCCTGCTGGAGCCGGTGCGGGTACTCGCCTACGGCACGGAAATGCCGCTGAACCAGGTTGGCACGGTCGGCACACCGGAGCCGCGGATGCTGACGGTCCAGGTCTGGGACAAGTCGATGATCTCGGCCGTAGAAAAAGCCATCCGCGACTCCGGCCTTGGCCTCAACCCCGCTGCGGACGGCATGATGATCCGCGTGCCGATCCCGCAGCTGACCACCGAACGGCGGAACGAACTCGTCAAGATGGCGCACAAATACGCCGAGGGCGCCAAGATCTCGGTGCGTGGGGTTCGCCGCGACGGGATGGAGCAGATCAAGGGCTACGAGAAGAAGCACGAGATCGGTGAGGACCTGGCCAAGAACTGGTCGGAGGAAGTGCAAAAACTCACCGATCAATTCATTAAAAAGGTGGACGAAGCACTCGCGGATAAGGAAAAGGACATCAGGCAGGTCTGAGGTCGGGTCAAGGCACACGATGCCTGTCATCATCAAGCGGGCAGCCCCGGGCTTCGTGTCGGAGGACGTCGTGTCATCAGCCATCGCGGCGTCCCAGGGCGTCGCTGATTTCGCTCAGATCGGGGCCGGGGAAAAGTCTCAGCCGGCCGGCGCTCGCGCTGCCAACGAGATCGTGCCGGGCCATGTCGCCATCATCATGGATGGCAACGGCCGTTGGGCCAAGTCGCGCGGCCTGCCGCGGATTGCCGGCCATCGGGAAGGATCGCGGGCCGTGAGGCGGACCGTGGAGGCGGCGATCCGGTCCGGCGTTTCGTGGCTGACGATCTACGCGTTCAGTAGTGAGAACTGGCGCCGCCCGGCCGGCGAGATCCTGGATCTGACGGGCCTGCTGCGCCGCTATTTGCGATCCGAAGTGGCCGAACTCAAGCAATCCGGTGTGCGGCTGCGTTTCATCGGCGACCGCGGCCGGTTCGATTCGGACATTCAGACAGACCTGCAGGCAGCCGAACGTGACACCGAGACGAACGGGCGACTGAATCTGACGATCGCGCTGTCCTACGGCGCCCGTGCCGAGATCGCCGCCGCGGCCCGCGCCGCGCTGGCCGCGGTGGATGCCGGATGCCTCGATGCCGCCGATTTGGGCGAAGAGACGTTCGCGCGTTTCCTGGCCACCGCGGGCATGCCGGACCCAGACCTGATTATTCGCACCTCCGGTGAGCAGCGGCTGTCCAATTTCCTGCTATGGCAGGCGGCTTATGCTGAACTGGTCTTTCTCGACGTGCTCTGGCCGGATTTCGACCAAGCCCATTTCAATGCGGCACTGAAGGAATTTTCGCGGCGGGAACGGCGATTTGGCGCTCGCAAGGAGTGAACCGCCCGACCACAAGTCGATAGCTGCGACGTCGCCGGGCGCCGTTGCGTCAGCCTCGCGTAAATCGGCACGCTGGAGCGATCTGAGGCTTCGGGTCCTATCGGCGGCAGTGCTTGCGCCATTGGCGCTGGGGTGTATCTGGATCGGCGGGGCGGCGTTCGCCGGACTGCTCGGGTTGATCACGGTCGGCCTGTCCTATGAATGGCTTGGACTGTGCAGGCCGCCCTCGTCGATGCTCTCCGCGTTGCCGTTCGTGGCGTTGCCGCTGTCCGTGGCGCTGGCGGACCTGGGCTCTCCGGACTTTGCGCTGCTGGTGCTGGCGGTCGCCACGGTGGCCGGCGTCGCCGTCGGGCGCGGCCTGTCACCAGCTCGGCCGTTGGCCTTCGGCATTCCGTACTTCGGCTTGGCGGCGGTCGCGCTGGTCTGGCTGCGGCGTCAGCCGCAGAGCGGTGGCGCCAACGTGATCGTTCTGCTGCTGGTGGTATGGGCGAGCGACATCGGTGCCTACCTTGTGGGCCGGGCGATCGGCGGACCACGCCTGGCGCCCTCGATTTCACCCGGAAAGACCTGGTCCGGTGCGATCGGCGGCTTGCTCGCAGCGGCGGCCGTGGGCCTCGCCGCATCCGCGGTTCTGCGCAGCGGGCCCGTATCCGCTCGCCCGGCGATGTTCGCGGCGTTGATTGGCATCGTCAGTCAGGCAGGCGATCTTTTCGAGAGCCACTTGAAGCGTCACTTCGGCGTCAAGGACTCGGGCACGATGATCCCAGGCCATGGTGGCCTGCTGGACCGGCTCGATGCGGTGTTGACCGCGGCCCCCGTGACGGCCCTACTGGCGCTGATCCTTGGACGTGGAGTAATTGTGTGGGAATGAATGCCGATCAGCCTTCCTCTCCCCCGCCCGCAACCGTGCGTTCCGTTACGGTGCTCGGCAGTACAGGGAGCGTCGGGACGCAAACGATCGAGCTGCTCGCGGCCGATCCTGGCCGTTTCCAGGTGCGGGCTCTGGTAGCCGGGCGCAACGCCGCGCTGCTCGCGGAACAGGCGATCGCACTGCGGGCTGAGATTGCCGTGGTTGCCGATCCAGCTGTTTACGCCACCTTGCGCGACGCTCTCGCGGGCACCGGGATCGAGGCCGCGGCGGGCGCCGATGCGGTCATCGCGGCCGCGACGTTGGCGGCGGACTGGACCATGGCGGCGATTACCGGCGCCGCCGGGCTTGCGCCGACCCTCGCCGCGATTCGCCGTGGCGCCTTCGTCGGGCTGGCCAACAAGGAGGCGCTGATCTGTGCCGGCGACGTCATGCTGCGTGCGGTGCGGCAGGCCGGCGCCACGCTGTTGCCGGTCGATTCGGAGCACAACGCCATCTTCCAGTCGCTTGCGGACGGCAATCGCAGCGCGGTCGAAAAGATCGTGCTGACCGCCTCGGGTGGTCCGTTCCGTACATTCAGCCTGGAGGAAATGGCCCGCGCCACGCCGGAAATGGCGCTGCGTCATCCGATCTGGTCCATGGGTGCCAAGATCAGCATCGATTCCGCCACACTGATGAACAAGGGCCTCGAACTGATCGAAGCCGCCCGTCTGTTCAATCTGGACGAATCCGAGATCGACGTCCTGGTGCATCCGCAGTCGGTCATCCACGGCATGGTGCACTACCACGACGGTTCGGTCCTCGCGCAGCTTGGCTCTCCCGATATGCGCATCCCGATCGCGCATACGCTCGCATGGCCACGGCGCATGGCGACGATTTCACGCCGCCTCGATCTGGCCAACCTCGGCCGTCTGGACTTCGAGACACCGGACCTGGTGCGTTTTCCGGCCCTGCGGCTGGCACGAGAGGCATTGCAAGCGGGTGGCGGAACCCCCACCATTCTGAGCGCGGCGAATGAAATCGCCGTCGAGGCCTTCCTCGAAAGGCGCATCGGCTTCCTTGATATTGCCGAAACTGTCGGCCGTGTGCTGCAGAAGCTCGGCACACCGAAGGCAGATACGCTGGATGATGTGATGGCTCTCGACGCGACCGCGCGCCGTGTGGCGACCAGTCTGTTGCCAGCCGTCGCGTCGCCTGCCGCCGTTTCACCGTCCGCCGCTCACGCCCCTCCCGTTCACGTCGTGTGATCGCCCCGATCCGAGAGCCAAGTCCGTGCTGTTTGCCATTCCCGATTTCATTCGCAGCGCCGCGGCGTTTGTCGTCGTGCTCGGTGTCCTGGTCTTTGTGCATGAGCTTGGCCACTACCTTGCGGCCCGCTGGCGCGGCGTCCGGGTAGAAGCCTTCTCGATCGGCTTCGGCCAGGCGCTCGCGTCGTGGACCGATCGGCACGGCACGGTGTGGAAGATCGCCTGGCTCCCGCTCGGCGGTTATGTGCGGCTGCATGGTCAGGAGCGTCCCCAGGACGTCTCCGACGAGGTCCGCGCCGGCTGGGTGCCCGGCGAGACGTTTCACGATAAGTCGGTGCTGTCGCGCGCGATCGTGGTTGCGGCTGGACCGGTGGCCAATTTCCTGCTTGCGATGGTGTTGTTCGCGGGCCTCTTCCTGGCGCTCGGCAAGCCCGTCACGCTGCCCGTCATCGGTTCGGTTCTGCCGGACAGCGCGGCCTCGCGCGCCGGGCTCGTCGCAAACGACCGTATCGTTGCCATCGACGGACAGCCGATCCAGACGTTCGAGGACATCCAGCGCATCATCACCGTGCATCCGGCCGAAACCCTGCCGATGACCGTGCAGCGCGATGGTGCCGAGCAGCAGCTGAAAGTGACCACGGAATCGCGCGTCTCGCATGGTCAAGCCGTGGGCCTGCTCGGCGTTCGCGGCGGCGCGGTGGAATACCGGCATGTCAGCGTACCCGCGGCGATCTGGGGTGGCGTGACGCAGACCTGGACCATTACCGCCGAGACGTTCAGCGGCCTGTCCGAGATGATCGGCGGCAGCCGGGGTACCGAGGAACTTGGCGGGCCGTTGCGTATTGCCCAGTTGTCGGGACAGATCGCTCAGCTTGGTGTCGCCAGTCTGATTTCGTTCATCGCGGTGCTGTCGGTCAATCTTGGGCTGATCAATCTGTTTCCGATCCCGGTGCTGGATGGCGGGCATCTGCTGTTCTATCTGGCGGAGGCGCTGCGTGGCCGGCCACTGCCGGCGCGGGCACAGGAGTATGGTTTCCGCGCAGGTCTGGCCTTCCTTGCTTGCCTGTTCGTATTTGCGACCTGGAATGATCTGACTCATCTCGGGCTGTTCCGCTGGGTCGCCGGCCTGATCGGCTGATCTCCGAGTCGCGGCGGCAGACGTGCCCGGACGTCACCCACGCCACGGCGTGTGCCGCCGCGATCAGGTTTTTTCCAATTTAAGTCAATAAGTTATACGAAGCGTCACAGAACGCTCGCGGGGAAACGCCGGCACTAGCATCGCTGGCGACCCGTCGTTATGGTGCGCCACGTTCGCGTCGCACTGCCTGTCCATGTTTATCCACCGTGTCGATACCTGTCTGTTTTGAACTGCGCGCGCCGTTTGGGGGGACCAGCCTTTTGTTGACGATCCGTGCTGCGCGGCTTGTCGCCGCGTGCCTGATGCCTTTGTCGGCCATCGGTAGCGCCGCCGCCCAAGCTCCGGCTCATCCAGTCCGCCCGACCGCCGCTCATCCGTCCAGGCAGCCTGTGACGCGTGCCACGCCGGATGCAGCCGGGGGCATCATCGAATCGATCAAGGTCGAGGGGAATCAGCGCATCGAGGAGGGGACGATCCGGTCGTATCTGCTGGTTCAGGCCGGTGACCGGTTCGATGCCGACCGCATCGACCGCAGCCTGAAGACGCTGTATGCCACCGGCCTGTTCCAGGACGTCCGGCTCGGCCGGGTCGGCGATACGCTGGTCGTGCGCGTCGTCGAAAACCCGATCGTCAACCGCGTGGCGTTCGAAAATAACCACAAGCTCACCGACGACCAGCTTCGGCCGGAAGTGCAACTACGCGCGCGGGCGGTGTTCACCCCGGCGTTGGCGGAGGCTGACCGGCAGCACATCCTGGATATGTATGCCAAACGCGGCTATTATGACGCCACGGTGGAGCCAAAGATCATCCATCTGGATCAGAACCGCGTCGACGTGGTGTTTCAGATCAATGACGGATCCGCCACTCTGATCAGCAAGATCGTGGTGAACGGCAACAAGGCGTTCAGCGAGGACCGGCTGACCGAAGTCATCAACAGCCGGGAATCGCGTTGGTGGCGCTTTCTGTCCACCTCCGACCAGTACGATCCGGAACGGCTGGCATATGACAAGGAGCTCCTGCGCCGCTTCTATCTCAAAAACGGCTATGCGGACTTCCAGATCGTCGATGCCAGCGCGGAGCTGTCGCCGGATCGCAAGGGGTTCTTCCTGTCGTTCACGGTCAGCGAAGGGGCGCGCTACAAGGTCGGCAAGATCAGCGTCAACTCTCAGCTTCGCAATCTCAATGGCAACGATCTGCAATCGAGCCTGCAGCTGGCTCCGGGTGACTGGTATGACGGTGACGCCGTCGGGCGGACCGCCGACCTGATCGAGGAAGCTGTCCATAACCGCGGCTACGCCTTCGTCGACGTGCGCCCGCGCGTCAGCCGCGATGCCGAGAAGCACATCGTCGACCTGGTCTTCGACGTGGGCGAGGGGCCACGGGTTTATGTCGAACGTATCGACATCACCGGCAACACCCGGACCGAGGACAAGGTGATCCGGCGAGAGTTCCTGCTGGCTGAAGGCGACCCGTACAGCGCCGAGGCGGTTCGCCGCACCAAGACCCGGCTGACTGACCTGGGTTATTTCCAGACGGTGGATATCGCAACCAATCCGGGCGATGCGCCTGACAAGGCGATCCTGGCGACCACGATCAATGAGAAGGCAACGGGCGAACTGTCGTTCGGCGGCGGATATTCGACCGACGCCGGCGCGTTGATCGACATCGGTCTGGCGGAGCGCAACCTGGTCGGCACCGGTATCAACGCGAGCATCAACGGCGTGCTGGCGCAGCGGCGCAGTTCGATCAACACCTCGGTGACCGATCCCTATTTTCTGGACCGTAACCTGGTCGCCGGCGGCGATCTCTTTCTCATCGAGACGAATTTTCTCGGCACCGAACCCTATGACGAGCGCCGAGCGGGTTTCGCGCTGCGGCTCGGCTATGCCTTCAATGAGCATCTGCGCCAGACCTGGAGCTACTCGCTGGTCGATCGTGACGTTTACAACGTCGAGACCGGCGCCAGCCCGTTCATTTTGAATGAGGCGGGGACGACGCTGCTGTCGCAGATCAGCCAGGTCATTTCGCTCGACTACCGCGACAGCAGAATCCAGCCGCACACAGGATATATCGTCGAAGCGGGAACGGACCTCGCCGGTCTTGGCGGCGATGCGCGGTTTGTCCGCGGCAACCTCAACGCCGCTTATTACATTCCACTCGAAGGGTTGCTGGGTAATCCCGACTGGGGCCTCAAGTTTGGCGGGAGCACGGGCTACATGAGTCTGCTGGGCGGGGGACGCGAAGAGATCATCGACCGCTTCTTCCTCGGCGGCGACAACCTGCGTGGCTTTGAGACCGGTGGTGTGGGCCCACACGATGCCACCACGGGCGATCCCCTGGGCGGCCGTTTCATCTGGACGCAGACCAGCGAATTGCGCTTTCCGTTGCCGGTTTCGCCGGACCTCGGGCTCAACGGCCGAGCATTCGTGGATATAGGCTCCTTGACCGAGGGATCATTCAGGTCGAACTCCTGCGTTATCTCCCCCGGCGTTAACTGTCAGGTCACGTCCTCTTCGACGCCGCGGGTAGGCGCCGGCGTGGGCATCTCGTGGCGGACCAGCTTCGGGTTGATAAATGTTGACTTGGCGCCGTTTGTGTACAAGCAACCGGGCGACCAGACACAAGTTTTCCGGTTTGGCTTCGGCACGAGGTTCTAGTGGTTCAAAGGTTTATCAAAATTCGTCACGCGGCAGGTGCCGGTGCGGTTCTCGCGCTGGGGTTGGTCCTGGGTCCGCTGCCTGGGCTGGCGCAGCAGTCGCCGAACGGGGAGTGGTTTGTACCTGGTCAGGCGAGACCTGCGGCTCCGGCGGCCGCACCCCGGCCGGCCCCGCGACCGGCGCCGGCCCCCTCGGTCGCGCCCGGAGCATTTCCGCTGCCGGGGGGAGATGCCGGCGGCGAGCAGACTGCCGGCGCCGCCCCGGCGGCTCAGTTCCAGCTGCCCCCCGCGCCGGAAATTCCACCCGTCCCGAAGGGTCAGGCAACCCCCGCCGCCATCGTCGGGATCCTGTCGGTGCCTGATGTGCTGCGCGTCTCGACGGCGTATCAGGCGGCCTACAAGGAATTGAACGCGCGCGGCCAGAAGCTGAACGAAGACGCGCAGAAGGAGCAGGCCGCACTGCGTGACCTTGGCCAGGCGTTCGCCGCGGACCGCGCCAAGCTGTCGCCTGAGCAGATCCGCAACAAGGAAAAGGATATTCAGGAGCGTGCGACCGAGGCGCAGCGCCGCTTCGGGGAGCGTAACCGGATCATTCAGGAAGCTGGTCAGTACGTCATGTTGCAGATCAACCGCACCATGGAGCAGGTCGCGCAGCAGGTGGCTCTGTCCCGCGGTGTCAACCTGGTGCTCAATCGGGCGCAGATCCTGGGCACGACCGCCGACTTTGATCTGACCCCGGCGGTGGCCGAGGTACTGAACAAGGCGCTGCCGAGCGTCGTTGTCCCCCCTGATGGCGTGTCTCCACTGGCGATGGCGACGCCCGCCACACCCGCGGCCCAACCGGCGGCTTCGGGTGCGGCCGCTGCCGCGGTTGCCAAGCCGCCGCAGAAGCACTGACCCATGACGCCCGGCTCAACACCGCCGGGCGAGGACCGCTCGGCGATGACGGGGGATCCTCGCTTCTTCCGACGCGCGGGACCGCACTCCCTCGCGGCGGTCGTCGACGCGGCTGGCGTCGAGGGAGATCGCGCCGAGGCTCCGCCGCGACGGCTGATGCTGCACGGTGTCGCGCCGCTGGCCAGCGCGACCGACCAGGATGTCAGCTTCTGTCTGAACCAGCGCAAGAACCTGCCGGCGCTTGCCGCGACGCACGCGGCGGCGGTGATCGTGCACCCCGATATGCAGGACCAGGTTCCCGCGACGGCGGTTGCAATCGTCGCCTCTGACCCGCTGGTCGCCTGGGCGAAGGTGGCGGCGCTGTTTCATCCGCTGCCCCCGGTGACACCGGGGGTGCATCCCTCCGCGGTCGTGGCCGCCACGGCGCGCATCGATCCGACGACCGAGGTCGGCCCGCTCGTGGTG
>DASWON010000135.1:0-1801 GCA_036398735.1 Rhodopila sp. | reverse complement strand
TGCTCCCACGCCGGCACCGACGCCAACCGCGTCGCCAAACGATACGGTGCTCAATCTCGGGTCGACCGCCGCCATCGTCGATGCCAGCGGCAACAAGTGGACAATCACCAGCAGCGGCCTCGTCGCGGTCAACGGCATTGCGGACACCACGACCGCCAACGTCAAGGAGCTTGCCTACGTCGACAACACGATCTGGCAGGAGAATGCCAGCAACCTGTGGTGGGCCAAGGCGCATCCGACGGATGCCTGGTCATCGGGGGATGGCACGAGCATCAGTCCATTGCCGTCGACGATCAGCATCCCGCCGGGTCAGGCCAGCGCGACCGTCAGCCTCAGTCAGGTTTCCGTTGTGGCGACCTCGGGGAACCACATGCTTTTCATCAGCGGCAGTGGCGACACCGTGCGGTTGTCCGGTGGCACAAATACCATCACCGACAGTGGGAAGGGCAACACCTATGTCATTCCCCGAGCCGGTAACGGATCCGACGTGTTCACCAGCAATGTTCTGGCAGCCGGCGACACGTTCGACCTTCGCACCGCGCTGGCAGCGACCGACTGGAACGGCGCCAAATCGACCTTGCCGAAATACTTAAGCGTCGCGAGCACGGGTCAAGGCGCCGTGCTGTCGATCGCGCCTACGTCGGGCGGTGCGGGTGTCGCCATCGCGACACTCAACGGGGCGAGCGGGATGAACCTGACGACCTTGCTGGCGCACGCCGTGACGTGATGACCGGTGGCTGACGAAGGGCCCCGGCCGGCATGCCGTCACCGGGGCCTTTCGTTTCTTGTCTGCACTGCAAGATATGCTCGGCGCAACAGCCGCAGGAACCAGTACCGGTCCCGCAGTTCCGGCTGCATCAGGGCCCGGACCAGTTCCGGCTGCTCCCAGGGAACGTCGTGATATCCACTGTGCAGGAAATGGTTGGCCGGATCCTCGCGCCAGGTGTCGGGGAAGAACACGACGATGTCACGTTCCGTCCGTGCGGGCCGCTCCCGCACCGGCCGGGAGGCAAGCCGAGCCACCAGAGCCTCGGCGAGATCGCGACCGGGACCGAGGCGAACCGCGCAGATCGGCGTGTTTCGTGGATTCATTTCAATCAGGTAAGCAGCTCCGGTTGCCGCTTCGATCATGAAATCGAAACCGATCATTCCCGAAAGGCGAAGCGCCGCCACCACGCGCTTCGCGGTTTCAATCATTTCGGTATTTTGGATGATACGGGCCACCGTCGAGGGTCCCGTCGCTGAAGTCGTCGCCACCGATTCCGCGCACACCGCCGCCAGAACCTCGCCTTGCCAACAAGCGACCCCGACATTCGCCGGCCAGCCGTCCACGTAGGCCTGCACCGACATGGCCGGCCGCTCACCGCGGAGCCACGGACGAAATCCGAAGTGGTTTCCTTCAAGGAACGACTCCCGCACCGCGAGGAACCCGCTGGCGCGACGTGTCATGTTCTGGTAGGCATCCGCCGCCGTCGCGGCATTTGAAATGATGCGCACGCCGAACCCGGCCCAGCTGCCATCGGCCTTGAGCACGAACGGCGCCGCGTTGGCCTCGGTCCACTTGCCCAATTCAGCGGCGTCGCGCAGCGCAGAGGACGCCGGAACCCGGGCACCCTGTCGCTGGGCCAGCGAAAGCAGCGCGGCGCGCGATGTAATCGTCGGGAAGTTCTCGGCCGGCGCGGTGGATTTCTCGATCAGTTCCTTGACGTTCTGATCCTGCGTCGTGCGCCAAATCCCATGCAGGTCTCGCACGGTCCGTTCGTCGCAGGGGATGACAAAATCCGGCTGCAACCGGATCAAA
>DASWON010000134.1:0-6277 GCA_036398735.1 Rhodopila sp. | reverse complement strand
ATCGGCACCAGCCGCAAGCATGGCGAACGCTTCGGCCGGCGTAAAGCAGCCGGGAACCGCCCAAAGGCCCAGACGCTTTGCCGCCCGTACCACGGCCGCATCGGCATGTGGGGTCACGATGAGCCTGCCCCCCGCGGCGGCGATCTCCACCACCTCGGCCTCGGTCATCACCGTTCCCGCTCCGATCAGCATCCGTTCGCCGAACACCCGCGACAGCGCGGCGATACTGGTCATTGGATCGGGGGAATTCAGAGGTACTTCGACGATCGCGAATCCACAGGCCAGCAGGGCTTCGGTGACGGGAACCGCCTCACCGGGCTGGATGCCCCGCAGGATCGCGATCAGCGCACACCGGTCAAGGAACGCCTTCAGTTCCACTGCGCATGTTCCGCGATCAGCGCGAGCCCCCGAGCCGCGGCCTCGCCGTCGTGGCGTTCGGCATAGCCGCCACAAGCGGTGATCGCGCGGGCATACAGTGCCGTCAGATCCGGTGCACCGATCAACTGCACCACCGCGCTCCCGGCTTGAGCGAGCGCCGCACGCACCTCGTGCCCGATCAGGATGCCGGACAGGTACGCCGGCGCCTCCGACTCCGGAAGGCGGTCCGCCAGCGCCAGGGCGCGCACACCGAATACATGATGCAGCAGTCCGCCAGGGTCGGCGGAGCGAGCGATGCCGGCGTCGAACGGAGCACCGTCTGAGGGTCCGTCGCGCATCATGCGCGCCAGGATGGTATGGCCGCGCAACGCCCCGAAGACCTCGCCGGTCATGTGCGTCGTGAAGCCGACGATGCGGCCCCCCTCGATGCGCACCCATTTGGAGTGCGTGCCCGGCAGGCACGCAATTCCGCCGTCGCGTAGCAGAGGAGGCACCCCCAGCACCTGGGTTTCCTCGCCGCGCATGACTTCGGCCACGCCCGAGGCGTCGGTGCCCGACAGGCCCGGAACCAACTTCACGTGCGCCCAGTCGAAGCCGATATCCACCAGCGCCGCGGCCAGTTCGGACGGGCCAGCCGGGCAGGGCAGGTAGGGCGCTTCCTTCCAGCCCTGGCGGCTGCCGATCATCCCCGACAGCAGGACCCGGTCTTCTCCCGCCGCCAGCCAGGGACCGATTTCTTCGCGCAGCGTATCGCCAAAGCGTCCGTCCGGCACATTCAGGATCCCTTTCGGGGCCGCCCGCCGGTCGCGCATCGTGCCATCGCGTCCGACCCGGAACGCACGGAAACTGGTGGTACCCCAATCAATCCCGATCATCGCGTTATCCTCCCGGCCTGGTCTGGCGTGACAGCGTAATACCAGTCGCCGTCTAGTCTAACACCAGCGGCCCCATGGTCTTCACGCATCGTCGACTGAGCGGACAGCGGGCGCCGGTTGATTTTGTCCGCATTCGCAACAAAACCGCGCGCGTAGACCTGTCGACCCGTCCATGCGCTGGTATGAGTGCACTGCCGGCGTGGCGGCTTGCCGGAAATCAATGAGATACCAGCCAGGCGGCCGTTGTCGTCGTCGTTGAAGAGTCAACGATACGGCTGGCGTGGCGTAACACGTTCCTCGCCCTGACCGGGGGATCCGCCTTGCCCGCGCGGTGACTTGCGGACCTGATCAGGGGTTCGGTGGCGCCAGGATCGCTCGCCGCTTTGCTCGATGATCACAAAAACGCGTGCCGCCCAGCTGGATCGTCGTCCCAGGCCTGCGGCCAGCAAACGCCGAGGCCGCGGCGGCCCGGTGCGGGGTGCCTCAGTCCTCGCCCTTGCGGAATGGCGAATCCTCGGCCAGGGCCGCCATCTCTGCCTCGATTCCGGCGCGTTCGTCGACCAGGAAGTTCGCCACCGCCCGGCGCAGCCCGGTGTGGGTGATCCAATGTGCGGAGTAGGTATGCTTCGGCAGGTATCCGCGCTGGATCTTGTGCCGACCCTGGGCGCCCGCCTCGACGCGGCTCAAGCCGTGCTCGATCGCCCAGTCGATGGCGCGGTAGTAGCAAAGTTCGAAATGCAGGAATGGCCAGTCACCGCGGCATCCCCAGTTGCGGCCGTACAGCGCCTCGTCGCCCGCAAGATTGAGTGCTCCCGCCACCGGCTTGCCGGCGTTTTCGGCGTACATCAGTACGACCCGGTGCCCGAGGCGTTCACCCAGCAGCGAAAAGAACGGGCGGGTCAGGTACGCCGAACCCCATTTGCGATCCACGGTGGAGTGATAGAAACCATAAAATGCGTCCCAGTGGCGTTCGGTGATCTCCGGGCCGGACAGCGCGTGGAATGTCAGGCCGGCAGCGTTGGCATCGCGACGCTCCCGCCGCAGCACCTTGCGCTTGCGCGAGGACAGGGCGCCGAGGAAGTCTTCGAAGTTGCTGTAGCCCTCGTTTTCCCAATGGAACTGCATGCCGATCCGGCGCAGCCAGCCGGCATCACCAAGGCCGTTCCATTCATCCTCGGTGCAAAAGGTGATGTGCACCGAGGAAAGACCGAGCGAGTCGCACGCCTGCTCCAGCGCGCTCGCCATCGCCGAGACTGGAATGCCGGTGCCCGGGCGGCGCAACAGCCGCGGACCCGGCACCGGGCTGAACGGCACCGCCGCCTGAAGTTTCGGGTAGTAGCGCTCGCCGATCCGCTCCAGCGCGTTGGCCCAGCCGTGGTCGAACACGTATTCGCCGTAACTGTGCGACTTCGCGTACATCGGCACGACGGCGACGACCTCGCCATCCTCACGCCGCAGCGCCGCGTGCTGCGGCAGCCAGCCGGTGCGGGCGTTCGCCGATCCGCTGTCCTCCAGAGCGCTGAGGAACTCGTGGCTGACGAAGGGATTGCCGTTGCCGGCGCAGGCATCCCAGTCGGCGGCGCCGATCTCCGCGATCCGGGCATGCAGCGTCAGCGTCAGCGTGGCCGGAGCATCTGGCATACGGGACAGTTTATGCGATTTCAAACAGACCCTCCACCTCGACCGCCGCATCGGCGGGCAGCGAAGGCACCCCGATGGTGCTGCGTGCATGGCGGCCCGCCTCGCCGAACACTGCCACGGCGAGGTCCGACGCGCCGTTCATCACCAGCGCGTGTTGTGTGAACTCCGAGGGCGCGGCAACGAAGCCACCCAGACGTACCACCCGCCGCACGCGATCCAGATCCCCGCCGCAGGCCGCTTTCAGATGCACCAGCACGTTGATGAAGCACAGACGCGCGGCTTCGGTCGCCCGCTCGACCGACACCCCCCAGCTGACCTTGCCGGTGATCGCGATCTTGCCGTCGATCGCCGGGACCTGGCCCGAGACCACGACGAGATTGCCGGTAACGACATAGGGGACATAGTTTGCGATGGGCAGCATCGGACGGGGCAGGGTGATGCCGAGTTCCGCCAGCGTTGCTTCGATCCGTCCTGCCATGATCCGCTCCTTGGCGCGTTGCACTGCAGCGTAACCCATGATTGCTCCGGCCCAAAGCGGTCTTGGCCCACCCGGCGCAATTCCGTCGGCCGGTGGGGCGAAGCCGTGGCCGGCGGGCGAGCGAGTCTGGCCGGCGCAAGGCCAGGTCGTTACGCGCCTTGCGTTATTGTTCTGCCGCATTGTTCTGGCGCCGGGCTCCGGTGGGCCGGCGCCGGCGCCGGCGGGCAGGCAGGACCAATCACCGAATTTTGCCCGCCGACCGGGCCGCCGGTGATGCACGCCCAAATGATCGCGGTTCGCTGCGGTCGGAGCCGGTTTCGTTGACCTATATCACAGACCGCGGGCGGCAAACGCCGGCATACATTTTGGACACATCGCCGGAGCGCCCCTTGATGCGCCTGTGGGGCGTCAAACCTGCGAGTTCCCGCAACCGGAGAACTGAACCGTGGTTTCCGCCCGTAGATTGCTGCCGCTCGGCGCGTCACTCCTGCTCGGCGCCTGCGTTGAGTCGCCTCCGCCCGTCGCAGCGGTCATGGTCCTGCCCGGACCCGGGAAGGATGTCTCGATGTTCCAGCAGGACGATGCCATCTGCCGTCAGCACGCCGTGGCCAATACCGGCTACGGCGTGTTGACGGCTGGCCACGCGCAGGGGCCGACCGGTGGCCCCGCGACGAACGGAACGGCGGCGGGCCAAACGTCAACAGGCGGTGTGACCAACTTGGCGCCCGGCGCTCCGGCTGGCGCCGGCGCTCCGGCGGGAACCGGGCCTTCCACCGCCACCGGGGCGCCAATTACCGCCGGTAGCCCGGCTGTCCAGCCCGCCACCCCCATGGCCGTACCCGCCGACGAGATCGCCGCCAATCAGATCGGGTATGCCCAGTGCATGGCGGCGCGCGGGGACACCGTGCAAGCTCAGCCCGCCCTGAGTCCCGATCCTTATGGCTGGTACGATTACGGCTACCCTTATGACTATGCCTATCCCTACCCGGGTTATCCCTACCCCTACTACGAGGGGTTCTATGGCGGTTTCATCGTCGGGGGAGGTCGCGGCTTTCACCGTGGCTTTCATGGCGGCCGCTTCCATGGCGGCTTCCACGGCGGCGGCTTCCACGGTGGCTTCCACGGCGGCGGCTTCCACGGTGGTGGTTTCCATGGCGGCGGATTTCACGGCGGTGGCTTCCATGGCGGTGGTTTCCATGGTGGCGGCGGACACCGCTGACGTCGCTCCTGGCCGAGGCAATGCGCTATCCTGAGTGGCCAGGATCTTCCGTTCTGATGTCCGCCCGCATTATGTTGCGGATATCAGGCGCGAGCTGGCGCACCGAACGCGGCTTGTTTGCGAGGTCGGGCTCTTCCGATTGACGCTCTGCGTTCGCGCCAGCGACGGCGTCCGTCGCTTTGAGCTCAGCGTGACACCACCCGCAAGCCGCGGCGGCGTGCCCGCGGTGAGGCTTCGGCCGGCAGCTCCAGCGGCAGCAGCGGCGACTGATCGCGTGCGCCGTGCCCGACGGTATCGGCCTCCTCGATTTCAGCCTCGGGAATATCCCGGCGCCCGAGATAGTTCGCGGCGAGGTGGCGGAACGCATAATCCAGCAGCGACGTCGCGGCGTGCACCGCCGGATCGCCTTCCACCGCGCCGGCGGGGCCGAAGCGGGTGAACGTGAAGGCCTCCACAAACCGCTCCAGTGGCACGCCGTGCTGCAGGCCCAGGCTGACGGCGTGGGCGAAATTATCCATCAGGCCACGGAAGGCGGCGCCCTCCTTGTGCAGGGCGACAAAGATCTCGCCCAGCGAACCGTCCTCGTACTCGCCGGTGCGAAGGAACAGCTTGTGTCCGCCCACCGATGCCTTTTGCGTGTAGCCACTGCGCCGCCCGGGGAGTTCGCGACGGCGAGCCGGCGTCACGGGTACCGACAGCGGCACCGGCCGCGGCGGCATCGCGTGCATGAACGGCGCGACGGCATCGTGCATTGCGGCGTGCGCGACGGTTCCGTGCAGTGGGATGGGGCTGCCCCCGGCGAGCGCCGTTGCCAGCGCCTCCTCGGCGGTGATCCCGCTCACCGCGAGCCAGGCCCGAGCCGCACGTGTCAGGCCGCCGGTGTGACTGATAGCTGAGAAGGCCGGAGCGACGCCGCCAGTCTCACAACCCAGCAAGGCTTCGGCCAGACCCGGGCGTGTCACCGCGGTCGTCGCGCGATGCCGCATGGCTTCCACCGCGGCCGCGGCCTGGCGTGCGGCTCGGGCCGCTTCGGGCAATCCGCGCACCACGGACTGCGCCGGAGGGGTCGGCCAGTCGAATGCGGCCGGCCGGGCAGGGGCCTGCAGCCGCGCCAGCCGGCCCGATGCTGCGTCCGCCCTTCCACGCACGATTGCCGCGAGGCAGCGGGCCACGTCGCGTGCCGCTTCGGACCCGTAATCGATCCCGAGTGCGGCCAGCAGACCCGCGAGGTCGGCTATTCCGATGTCGATGTCGCGTACCTCAGGGGCAGCGAAACTCAACGTGATCACCGCGGTTTCGACCGCTTCGGCAAGGTCCGCGAGATCCAGCTGGCCGTCGCTGTCGAGGAACGCCGGCAGGTTGAGCACGAAGCCAGGCGACTCCTCGGCCTGCAGGCGCCACACAGCGTCCGTCGGGGCGGCCCGCCGCAACAACAGCAGCCGGTGCAGCCGATCCGCCAGCGGGATATCCAGTCCGGTTTCGGTCGCCGCGGCAGCGACCGGGCCGATCCAGGCCTGCGCCGCGGCCGCGAGGCTGACCGGACCGTTGCCTGGCGCGAGCCCGGCCAGGGCAGCGGCGGCCGAATCGTCCCAGGCGGCGGGCAGAGTGACCGGGCGTGGCGCCGCATCGGGATCGGGCGACGCTTCGATCCGCCGCATCCGCACGCCGTGCCAAGTCCGATGAGGC
>DASWON010000133.1:0-4532 GCA_036398735.1 Rhodopila sp. | reverse complement strand
CGGTTGAGCTGGTCGACCATGGTGTTCAGCGTTTCCTTCAACTGAAGGATCTCGCCGCGGACATCGACGGTGATTTTTCTCGAAAGGTCGCCGCCGGCGATCGCTGTGGCGACCTCGGCGATGTTGCGGACCTGCGCGGTCAGGTTGCCGGCCATCGAGTTCACGCTGTCGGTGAGATCCTTCCAGGTGCCGGCGACACCCGATACCTGCGCCTGGCCACCCAGCCGTCCCTCGGTGCCGACCTCTCGGGCGACACGCGTCACCTCGCCGGCGAACGCATTCAACTGATCGACCATCGTGTTGATGGTCTCCTTCAGCTGCAGAATCTCCCCCGACACGTTCACTGTGATTTTCTTCGACAGATCGCCCTGGGCGACGGCGGTGGCGACTTCGGCGATGTTACGCACCTGGCCGGTCAGGTTGGACGCCATCGAGTTCACGCTGTCGGTCAGATCTTTCCAGGTGCCGGCGACGCCGGAGACCTGCGCCTGTCCGCCGAGCCGCCCCTCGGTGCCGACCTCGCGGGCGACGCGGGTGACTTCGCCGGCGAAGCGGTTGAGCTGGTCGACCATCGTGTTGATGGTCTCCTTCAGCTGCAGGATTTCGCCCGACACGTTGACCGTGATCTTCTTCGACAGGTCGCCGTTGGCGATGGCGGTGGACACCTCGGCGATGTTGCGCACCTGAGCCGTCAGGTTCGACGCCATCGAGTTCACCGATTCGGTCAGGTCTTTCCAGGTGCCGGCGACGCCCAGCACGTTGGCCTGGCCGCCGAGGCGCCCGTCGGTGCCGACCTCACGCGCGACACGGGTGACTTCCGAGGCGAAGGCGTTGAGCTGATCGACCATCGTATTGATGGTCTCCTTCAGCTGCAGGATCTCGCCCGACACGTTGACGGTGATCTTCTTCGACAGGTCGCCGCGGGCGATCGCGGTCGCCACCTCGGCGATGTTGCGCACCTGCCCGGTCAGGTTGGACGCCATCGAGTTGACGTTGTCGGTGAGGTCCTTCCACGTGCCGGCGACGCCGGGCACCTGCGCCTGGCCGCCCAGGCGGCCTTCGGTGCCGACCTCGCGGGCGACGCGAGTCACCTCGGAGGCGAAGGAGTTCAGCTGGTCCACCATGGTGTTGATGGTGTCCTTCAGCTCCAGGATTTCGCCGCGGACATCGACGGTGATCTTGCGCGAGAGGTCGCCGCGCGCGACGGCCGTCGTCACCTGGGCGATGTTGCGCACCTGGTCGGTCAGGTTGCCGCACATCGCGTTGACGCTGTCGGTCAGGTCTTTCCAGGTACCGGCCACGCCGGGCACCAGAGCCTGTCCGCCGAGCTTGCCCTCGGTGCCGACCTCACGGGCGACGCGGGTGACTTCGGAGGCGAACGACCGGAGCTGATCAACCATCGTGTTGATGGCTTCCTTGAGCTGAAGAATCTCGCCACGGACATCGACGGTGATTTTTTTCGACAGGTCGCCATTCGCTACCGCGATCGTTACATCGGCGATGTTGCGGACCTGGGCAGTCAGGTTGGAGGCCATCGAATTGACGGATTCTGTCAGGTCCTTCCAGACCCCGGTGACCTCGCTGACCTGCGCCTGGCCACCCAGTTTGCCATCGGTGCCGACTTCGCGCGCGACGCGTGTGACTTCGGAGGTGAACACGCTGAGCTGCTTGATCATCGTGTTGACGATGCTGGCGGAGCGGAAGAACTCTCCCTCGAGTGGACGGCCATCTACCTCCAGTGGCACGGTCTGCAGCAGATCGCCCTTGGCGACAGCACTGATCGTGCGGGTCACCTCGGTGATCGGCCACAGCAGATCCTCGATCAACATGTTGACGGAAGAGCGCATTTCGCCCCAGGCGCCGTTTGACAGCCCGAAATCCACGCGCTGGCGTGTGCGTCCCTCGCGTCCCACGACCTGCCCCACAAGCTCGAGCTGGTCGGCCATGCGCTCATTGGCGGCAACGATGTCGTTGAAGGTGTCAGCGATCTTGCCGGCCAGGCCGGTCTGATCCGTACGAAGTCGAACCGAGAAGTCGCCGGTCCGCATGGCCTGCAACGCCACAAGCAGCTCATGCGGATCGACCGAACCGCCGCTCGCGCTGTCGCCGTGCCCGGCACCGGCCGCGCCGTTGATGACCTGGGAGGGGTCGGTGACTGCTGAATGGGCCAGTTCCATGGTGATTCTCCCAGTGATCGGTCGGGCGTATGATCGTCGGGGCAAACGCCTCTCGGCCGAAGCGGGTGTGCCCGTCCGGCGATCAAGCTCAGCCTCAAAAATCTATTTACGTAACTGTCTCGTTCCGGAGCGACTCCGAAATCGTCCCACTCACAGGCTCGTGAACTATGTTATCGTGACCGGATGATGACGGCACGGTGCACCGCCCAGCCGGCGGCACAGCCAAGCAGCAGGATCATTGCCCAGACAGCGCCGGTCTGCCAGTCGCCCTCCCGCAACCGATCGAGCGACAGGCCGGCGATCTGCGCCGGATAGATGTGGACTGGCGCCCAGATGAAGGCAGAGGCTACGTTGGCGACGATGAAGCGCCGCTGCTGCATCCCGGCCATGCCGGCGATCAGTGGGACGGTCGACCGCAGCACCGGCACGAACCGGCACAGCGCGACGCTGTAGACGCCGTAGCGGTCAAAGAAATCCTCGGCGCTTTCCATCAAGGCGGGGCGGCGCGAAAACGGCCACACGCAGCGCAGCCGCAGGCTGAATCGCCTGCCGACCCAAAACGACAGGAAATCGCCCATCACGGCCCCGATGATCGACAAGATCAGGAAGGGCAGCATCGGCTGGCCGGCCATTGCCGCGGCACCCGCGACCGCCATCAGGATGGGCGTGCCCGGGATCAGGATGCCCAGAACCGCGACTGCCTCGATGATTGCAGCCAGGAACACGGCACCCAGCGCCCAAACCGGGTGAAGCGCGACGAGGTTTACGATGGCGTTAATGCAATACCACATCAGGCCGCGATGCTACTCCCGTTGCGAAAGGTAACCTGCAATATGGCTAGTCCGACGGCTGAAAGGAAGCGGTCATCGGTGGCTCCGAAGCCCCGAGCAGCGGTCGTTACAATACGATAGCGTATAAGTTCCATCGATGACTCAAAAAGAATGCCATGTTGCCGACTTGCAAGCCTCGGTGCGGGGGTTTTATCAGCCTTAGATTAACAATCAGTAAGAATAGGCGAAACGGATCTTTTCCTGTTGTCGTATGGGTTTTCTGCTGAAACAGTGCTTTAGGTCTGGAGGCTGGCCTTGCTGGCGACGAAATGATGACCGAAAAGACAGCTTGCTTCCGTGGTTCGTGATTATCTTCAAGTCGTGGTGATTTGTCGCTCGTGAGTGCCCGCCGAATATGCCTCAACGCCAAAAGGCCGCTCGGCAGCGACCGGCTTCAGGCGGTTCGGTCCGACATCGGATTTACAAGACCCTTAACCCAGGAGTTCAAACGCATGCGCTTCCGCTATGCGATCTTCACGGCGCTTCTCGCCACACCGGCCGCGGCCATGGCTCAGCCAATCACCGGTCTCTATGTGGGCGCCGGAGTCGGGCTGCACGCCCCACAGGACCCTGATGTGACTTCCCTGGGAGCAGGCTACGGGACCAGCCATCTGAAACTCGACGAGGATTTTGGTTTTAATTCCAACCTTGCTGTCGGTTATGGCCTCGGCAACGGATTCAGGTTCGAAATCGAGGGTAACTTCGCCCGCAGCGACATCCGCCACGTTTTGGGCACCCCGTTTCCCTTGGCTTCCAGCGGCACAGTTCGCACCTGGGGTGTGATGGCGAACGCCCTCTACGATCTCGATGTGGGTGTTCCCTGGGTCTTCCCGTACGTCGGCGCGGGCGCTGGCTATCAGTGGACAAAGCTGAACCCGGCAGTCGGCTCCTCGCTGGGCGGTGGGTTCACCACCGAGACAAGCGCGCAGTCCGGCGCATTCGCGTGGCAGGCGATCATCGGTGCGTCGTTCCCGGTTCCGAATGTGCCTGGGCTGTCGCTCACCGCGGATTACCGGTTCATGGACATCCTGGGTGGCGGGAAATACGATGGCTTCGTGACCAACGGCGCGGCCGTCAGCCCATCCGAACTGAAAATGCACAATCAGTTCGATCATGATGCGGTGTTCGGCATCCGGTACGCGTTCAACACCCCGGCCCCGCCGCTTCCCGCCGCTCCGGCTCCGGTCGCCGCTCCGGCACCCGCTCCGGCGCGGTCTTACCTGGTGTTCTTTGACTGGGACAAGGCGGACCTGACCGACCGTGCGAAGTCGATCGTCAAGGAAGCCGCGGACAATTCGACTCGCGTCCAGGTGACCCGGATCGAGGTCAACGGCTACACCGATACGTCGGGCACCCCGCGCTACAACCAGGGCCTGTCGATCCGGCGTGCCAGGGCGGTGGCGGGCGAACTGGTGCGTGACGGTGTGCCGCAGAGCGCCATTGCCATCCAGGGCTTTGGCGACACGCATCTGCTGGTTGCCACCGGACCGGGCGTGCGCGAGCCGCAGAACCGGCGCGTGGAGAT
>DASWON010000132.1:0-4407 GCA_036398735.1 Rhodopila sp. | reverse complement strand
TGCCTGGTGGAGGCCGGCCGGCACTGGGAGCCGACGACCGTCGACACGATGCTCGCGAGTGTGGCGGGATTGCTGCGGCACCTGGATCTGGTCGCCCCGGACGCGCCGCTGCCGCCTGCACCTTGCGTGGTGCAGACCCGCGTGGCGACGGTGACGACCGCAGTGACCGCCATGACGTCGAATTTCGCATTCATGCAGACGTATCACGGCGGCGATATCATCCCGCGGCGAGACACCCTGATCGCGATGGATGGCGGCACCGAGATCCGCACCCCGCACGACGATTGCCTGCTGGTGATGCCCAGCCTGCGGCCCAGCCGCGGCCACACCGCGGTGCGCCTGGGGCGGTTCGAGTAACCACCGCCGAGGCCTGCGATGCCGGCGGTCCGGGATACCGGTCTGACTTCGCCACGCTACCGCAACCCGCTTCACGACGATAATGGAGACGGCGGAACACAGCGCTGCACGGCGCCTCAGCGGAGATCGACCGGCGCGGATCCGGCACCAGGGCGCCCATCCGAACCCTTGTCACCAGTCCGGAAACTCCGGCTCGCCAGGAGCCCCGCCCGCGCCGGGCGACGGCCCTCTCTGTTAGTCACGTGGGTCGGCGAGCACGCCGCCGTAGCGTGCCCTGTCGCCGCCAGGACGCCAATTCCGACCTCGGTCGCCGCGGCAGCGGTCGCGTCCATCGCGGTGGCCCGGCAGCTGCCATTCCCGTGCCCGGTCGCCGTCAGCAGCGGGCGGTTGTTCCGCACCCGGGTCGCCGCGGGGGCTGCTGTTCCGTGCCCGGTCACCGTAGAGGCTGCTGTTCCATGCCCGGTCACCGTAGAGGCGGCTGTTCCGTGCCCGGTCGCCGTAGAGGCGGCTGTTCCTTGCCCTGTCCACCGCCAAGGCTGCTGTTCCGCGCCCGATCGCCGCGGCGGTGACTGTTCCGTGCCCGGTCGCCGCCAAGGCGGGCTATCCCGTCCCCGGTCGCCGCGGGGGCTGCTATCCCGTGCCATGTCGCCGCGGCGGCGACTGTTCCGTGCCCTGACGTCCCGGAAAGCTATCCGCCGCCGTCCGCCGGCTCGCCAGCCGCCACCTCGGTTTCGACCCGGCCGCGCTGCCGCCGGCCGATCGCCAGTTCGGTCACCACCCCGTGCAGCGTGCGCAGTTCCTGGTCGGTCACCTCGCCGCGCTGGAAGAAATGCCGGATGTTGCGCACCATCCCCGGCCGCTTGGGCAGATTGCGCAGGAACCCGCAGGCGTCCAGTTCATCCACCAGATGCGCCAGGAAATTATCCAGCTCCCCCTTCGTCGCCACCTGCGCTTCGTTGGTCATCAGGGTGCGTGGCGGCGTGGCGTCGGCGGCGGTCCACCACTCATAGGCCATCACCATGACCGCCTGCGCCAGGTTCAGCGACATGAACGCCGGATTGAGCGGATAGCGCACCAGCGCGTCGGCGGCAGCCATGTCGTCGTTGTCCAGCCCCGCCCGCTCCGGTCCGAACAGCAGACCGGTGCGCAGCCCGCGACCGCAGATCTCCCGCAGTTCCACTGCCGCGCCGCGCGCCGTCAGCACCGGCTTGACGATGTGGCGCGGACGCGGGCAGGTCGCGAACACGTGGTGCAGGTCGGCGACGGCATCGGCGACCGTGGGGTGGACCGTGGCGCGATCGAGGATCCGGTCGGCACCGGAGGCCATGCGCCAGGCCTTCTCCTGCGGCCAACCATCCCGCGGCGCGACCAGCCGCATATGGAACAGCCCGCCATTCGCCATCGCCCTGGCACAGGCGCCGACATTATCGGCCAGTTGCGGCCGCACCAGGATGACCACCGGGCTGTTGCCGATCGGCTGCAGATCGGCGCCGCCGTCGCGTCCGGTCATGACGGCCGCTTCGGCCCGCCACGCGCATCGGCCCGCGGCGGGGTCGAGGGCGACGCCACGGCACCCTGCGCCTGGCTCTCGCGCCGCCAGGTCGTGCCGTTGGGGCCATCCTCCAGCGCGATCCCCCTGGCCAGCAAATCGGCCCTGATCGCATCGGCGCGGGCGAAGTCCCTGGCCTTGCGGGCGGCGAGACGTTCCGCGATGGCGGCCTCGATTGCCGCCGAATCGTCGGCCCCGCCGCGGAACCAGGCGTCCGGATCCTGCTGCAGCAGCCCCAGTACCGCACCCGCCGCGCGCAATCCGGCGGCCGCACCGGGATCACCGGCCATCGCCGCATCGGCCAGCTCATGCATCGCCGCGATCGCCAGCGGCGTGTTCAGGTCGTCGCACAGCGCCTCCAGAACCGCCGCCGGCAGCGGCTCCGCCGCATCGCCACGGCCCGCGCCGCCGGTGCGCTCCAGCGCACGATAGAAGCGATCGAGTTCACGCTTCGCCTCGACCAGCCCCTGGTCGGAGAAATCAAGCAATGAGCGGTAATGCGTACGCAACAGCAGCAGGCGCACCGCCTCCGCCGGCGCCTTCGCCAGGACCTCGCGGACGGTGAAGAAGTTGCCCAGGCTCTTGGACATCTTCTCGCCGTTCACCTGCAACATGCCGTTGTGCATCCAGTAGCGGGCGAAGTGGCTGCCCGGGAACGCACACAGGCTTTGCGCCATCTCGTTCTCGTGGTGCGGGAAGATCAGGTCGCTGCCGCCGCCATGGATGTCGAACGTCTCGCCGAGGTAGCGCCACGACATGGCGGAGCACTCGATGTGCCAACCTGGCCGACCCCGGCCCCAGGGGCTTTGCCACCCCGGCAGGTCGTCCGACGACGGCTTCCACAACACGAAATCCCCGGGATCGCGCTTGTACGGGGCGACGTCGATCCGGGCGCCGGCCAACAACTCCTCCTGGCTGCGGCCCGACAAGGAGCCGTAGCTGGGATCCGAAGCGACCGCGAACAGCACGTGACCTTCCGCCACGTAGGCATGGTCCGACGCGATCAGCCGCTCGATGATCATGATCATCTCCGCGATGTGCTCGGTCGCACGCGGCTCCTCGTCCGGCGGCAGAGCCCCCAGCGCCGCCATATCGGTATGGAAATCAGCCAGTGTGCCGGCCGTGATCACGCTGATCGGCTGACCCGTCTCCCGCGCCCGCGCGTTGATCTTGTCGTCGACGTCGGTGACGTTGCGGACGTAGGTCACGTGCGGGTACAGCAGACGCAGCAGCCGCGCGAACACATCATAGACCACGACGGGGCGGGCATTGCCGAGATGCGCGAGATCATAAACCGTCGGTCCACAGACATACATCCGCACGTCGGCCGGATCAGTCGGCTCAAACTGCTCCTTGCGGCGGGTCAGGCTGTTGTGCAGGGTGAGCTCGGGCATCGGACGGTCCATCATCAGCCAACGTAGTATCTGGCGGAGCCTTCTCCGCGCAACCTGGCATCTGGCCGAGCCTTCTCCGCGAAACCCCACGCCAACGCAACGCGATTTGACACGCCCTGGAAGGGCAATTAGCCACCGACCGCTTCGCTTGAGAGCTGTTCGCGCATGCCCGGTGCTTCTCTTACGCCTGAGCCGACCCTGCGATCGGCCTCCCGCCTGCGCCGTTTCGCAGCCGTATTCGGTCCCGGCCTCGTGGTCATGCTCGCCGACACCGACGTCGGCAGCGTCATCACCGCCGGGCAGAGCGGCGTGCAGTGGGGCTACCGGCTGCTGGCGCTGCAACTCATCCTGGTGCCGATCCTGTACATGGTCCAGGAACTGACGGTTCGTCTGGCGATCTTCACCGGTCGGGGCCATGGCGAGTTGATCCGCGACACATTCGGCCCGCTCTGGGCCTGGGTGTCCGCCGCGGGGCTGGGCGTCGCCACGGTCGGGGCGCTGCTGACGGAGTTCTCGGGCGTCGCGGGCGTGGGGGAGCTCTATGGAGTCCCTCGTTTCGCGTCCCTGCCGATCGCGGTCATTGCGTTGCTGCTGGTGGTGCTCACCGGCTCCTACCGGCGCGTGGAACGGTTCGCCATCGCGGTCGGTCTGTTCGAGCTGGCGTTCTTCTTCGTCGCCTGGGCCGCGCATCCCGACGGGGCCGCGCTGCTCGCCGAAGCCGTCGATATCCCGTACCGCGATCCCGATTACCTGTATCTGGCCGCGGCGAACATCGGCGCCGTGGTGATGCCGTGGATGGTGTTCTACCAGCAGTCGGCGGTCGCGGATAAGCGGCTGCACCCCGAGCATCTGGCGGCGGCACGGTGGGACACCGCGATCGGGGCGCTGCTGACGCAGTTGATCATGGCGGCGGTGCTGGTCGCCTGTGCCGCCACGATCGGCCATAACGACCCGAACGCCACGCTGTCCACCGTCGGCGGCATGGCTGAGGCGCTGACCCCGTTCCTGGGTACCGCCGTCGGCAACCTGGTGTTCGGTCTGGGGGTGCTGGGCGCGGGGATGGTCGCGGCCATCGTGGTGTCGCTGGCCTTCGCCTGGGGCCTCGGC
>DASWON010000131.1:0-3363 GCA_036398735.1 Rhodopila sp. | reverse complement strand
ACTCGACCGGCGGATCATCCAGCTGAAGATCGAGCGGGAGGCGCTGAAGAAGGAAAGCGACGCGGCGTCGAAGGACCGGCTGGCAAAGCTGGAGAAGGAACTGGCGGACCTGGAAGACCGCTCGAACGCCATGACGGCGGCGTGGAAGACCGAGAAGGGCCAGGTGCAGGAGACTCAGAAGCTCAAGGAGCGTCTGGACCAGGCCCGCAGCGAGGTCGAGGTGGCGCAGCGGCGTGGCGATCTGGCACGTGCCTCGGAGCTCAAGTACGGCGTCATCCCGGACATCGAGCGGCAGCTGGAGAAGGCGTCCGACGGCAAGCTGGTGAACGAGGCGGTCACCGAGGAGAGCATTGCCGGCGTCGTGTCACGCTGGACCGGCGTGCCGGTGGACAAGATGCTGGAGGGCGAGCGGGCCAAGCTGCTGCGCATGGAAGACGAACTGCGCAAGCGGGTGGTTGGCCAGGAGGAGGCGCTGCGGGCCGTCGCCCACGCGGTGCGGCGCGCTCGGGCCGGGTTGCAGGACCCGAACCGGCCGATCGGCAGCTTCCTGTTCCTGGGTCCGACCGGTGTCGGCAAGACCGAACTGACCAAGGCGCTGGCGTCGTTCCTGTTCGACGACGACCGGGCGATGGTGCGCATCGACATGAGCGAGTTCATGGAGAAGCACGCCGTGTCCCGCCTGATTGGCGCGCCCCCGGGCTATGTCGGCTACGACGAGGGTGGCGTGCTGACCGAAGCGGTGCGCCGGCGGCCGTATCAGGTGATCCTGTTCGACGAGGTCGAAAAGGCGCACGAGGATGTATTCAACATCCTGCTCCAGGTGCTGGATGACGGTCGCCTGACCGATGGCCAGGGCCGCACCGTCGACTTCAAGAACACGATCATCGTGCTGACGTCCAACCTCGGTAGCGAGGTGCTGGCTCAGCAGAAAGAGGGCGAACCGACCGCGATGGTCCAGGGTCAGGTGATGGCGATCGTCCGCCAGCACTTCCGGCCGGAGTTCCTGAACCGGCTGGATGAGATCGTGCTGTTCCGCCGGTTGCAGCGGAGCGACATGGCCTCGATCGTGGAGATCCAGTTGGCCAGCCTGCGCAAACTGCTGGCGGATCGCAAGATCGGCATCGAGCTGGATCGTTCGGCGTTGGACTGGCTGGCGGCCGAGGGCTACGACAGCACCTACGGGGCGCGCCCGCTGAAGCGGGTGATCCAACGGTCGCTGCAGAACCCGCTTGCCGGCCTGATCCTCGAGGGCGGGGTAAAGGAAGGCGAGACGGTGCGGATCTCCGCCGGCCCGAACGGGCTGGAGATCAACGGGCAGTTGGCCGAGGCTGCCTGATGCTGTGATGGCTGGCCGTGGCTTCCCCGGACCTGGGGGAGCCACGGGCGGCCCTTCGGCCTGAATCGGCGGAGCTGTGTCACATCGCGGGGTCGGCTCCGGACGCTGATGCCGCTTCACGCAGCAGCAGCCGAAGATCTGTCGTGTCGGCCCCCCCCCGGCAAACACGATTTCGTTCAGACCACCCGCGCCACAGGCGTGGAGCGCGGCCCGAACCCGGGCTGGCGTGTCGGTGGCGGTATGATTGGTCAGCACGCCATCATCCACAAGCCGTCAGACGCCGCCCAGTCCTCGGCGGCAAAAGCCTCGGTCAACGCCGCCTGATCCAGTGGCGTCTTGGCCAGCGCCAGATTTCGGGCATGATGTGGACCAGACCGAGTGATAGCCGAGTTTTCCGCATGCTGGGCGATGCGGCAGGTTGGACGGGTCCGAAAACGGGATCGGATAAGTCAGGCCTTCATGCCGGTCGGCAGCCCGGCACTGACGAGAAGCTGTGTCATGGCCTCGCGGATCACGCGATGGATTGATCGATGTCCAGGAGACAGCAAGGCGTATGCCATGACGGCCGCCGCCGAGGCGCCATGCCGCCGCCGAGGTTGCCTCGGGCAGCTTGGGGCGGCGCATGCCGGCAACAATGGCAGGCAGCCGCGCGGACTACAGTCGTCGTGAGCCATTCCGTGCAGCGGGCGCCAGCCGCCGAGCCAGCCATGGCCCTGGTCATGGCGCGCGGTGCGTTCGATCGCCTCCACGTTGTGGCTGCCGATATACAACGGAAACGGCTGGCGCAAGCCTTTCGGCGCCATCTCGATATTCTCGAATGCGAAATACTTTCCGGTGAAACTGCAGCGCGCTTCGGTGAACAGCAGGTTCAGTGCCGCGAGGTGCTCATCCATCATGACGCCACGCCGAGCCCGGTCGCATCTTCTCGCCGCCCCAGGCGAGGAACTTGTGGCGATAGGCCCCGACGCCGGGGATGAAACGGCCGCCACTCATCCGATCGAGCGCGCTCGACTGCTTGGCGAGATACACCGGATCGCGCATCGGCAGCACGGCGTCCGACGTGCCGAGGCGGATCGTGCGGGTCGTCGCGGCAGTGGCCGCGAGGGTGATCATCGCTTCATAGAAATTGGGCACCACGCCACGCTGGGATGCATCTGGCGCACATACGCCTGCGTGGTGATGTGATCGTTGCCCCACACCGAATGATACCCCGGAGCCTCGCGGCGTTGCGCCCTGGCGGATGACATCGGAGGGCGGAGGCGTACCTCATCGCATAATCGTCCGGGGCCTCGGAACGCTGTCAAATCCTCTTCGGGCGACGCGACCGGCGGCGCGAGCCACCGGCTCGAGCAGCTCGATGCTTACATATGAAACTGGGCATCTGAAACTGGGCATCTGAAATTGGCCAAGCCCGCCTTCACTGGACGCTGTCGTCAGCCTGGTGTTAGGCTTTTTGATGCCAGCGAAAGACTGGAAAGGGAGGACATATGAATCAGTCTGTTCACGCAACGCCGCGTATTGCACGAGCACAACGAGTGTCGCTGGCAATCCTGGTCCTCAGCGGTACCGTCAATTATCTGGATCGCGCGACACTCGCGGTCGCCAATCCGCTGATCCGCGAGGACCTGGGATTGAACGTGGCGCAGATGGGTGTGCTGCTGTCGGCCTTCCTGTGGGCCTATGCTTTCTCGCAGCTTCCGGCAGGCGCAATGGTTGATCGGATCGGCCCGCGCTGGCTGCTGGGTGCGGGTCTGACACTCTGGTCCGGGGCCCAGATCATTGCCGGCATGGTCAGCGGGATCGCGCAGTTCGCTGCCGCCCGGGTCCTGCTGGGGATCGGCGAATCACCGCAGTTCACCAGCGGCGTGCGTGTCGTGCGGGACTGGTTCAACGTGCGGGAGCGGGCGTTCGGGATCGGTCTGGTCAACACCTCGCCGTTCATCGGCCAGGCTATCGCCCCGCCGTTGCTGACCGCGATGATGCTGGCGTTCGGGTGGCGGTGGATGTTCATCGTGATGGGGCTCGCC
>DASWON010000130.1:0-3859 GCA_036398735.1 Rhodopila sp. | reverse complement strand
ACCGCCTCGGTCTTCGACTTGACGGAACAGAATGTCCTGACGCCGGACCCGGTCAATCCGAATAACAGCGTCCAGACAGGGGAAGTGCGGTCGCGCGGCATCGAGTTGCAAGCGAAGGCCGATGTGACCCGCAATCTCCATGTGACCGCGTCCTACACCTATCTGGACGCACACACGACGAAAGCGAATGATGGGACGGTTGGGTTCCAGCCTTTCGGTGTTCCGCGGCATGCCGCTTCGGCATGGGCCAACTACAAGTTCGATGATCCTATCTTCGCCGGCTTATCGATCGGCGGCGGCATTCGGTATACCGGCGATACGAGGGATCAGTCGAATACTCTGCATGTCCCGGCTTACACGCTGTTCGATGCGGCGTTCCGCTATAATGTCGGGGAGAGGATTCCAACCCTGAAGGGCATGCAGATGGACGTCAACGTCACGAACCTGTTCGATAAAAAGTACATCCAGCAATGCGTGAACGGATGCTATTGGGGTTATCGTCGGTCCGTGCTGGCAACGCTGAAATATGACTGGTGAGTTGGCTGCTTTTGACGCGGAAGACGGAGTGCCCGGCGGTCAGGGCCACGCCACGCGTACGGTCTGCATGGTCCGCCCATGAGCGAGCGCGACGGTTAAAGCCAGCCCGGGAACCGGGATCAATTCGGCCGGTCGAGGCAGCCAGTAGCCTTGAACGGCCAAGCATGCGGCGAGGCTGGTGATGGCGCCCCGCCAGATGCCTTCGACCGTCGCGCCCCATTGCGAATGTGTGGACGAAGGTGCCTTGCGGTTCCGGGTCATCGTTTCTCAGCAGTCGCCGCTCGTCCTTCGTCAGGCTGGCGGTGTCGGACACGGCGAAACGCGGCCGTGCACGGAGCATGTCCTGGAATGGACCGGGCCCGTGCAGCCGGTCGCGGCTATGCCGGGCTGATACGGCGGCTCCGTCCCGAAGCCAGGGTCGCCGACGGCATCCCAAACCGTGATGCAGCCATGCACCGGAAGAGTTGCGAATGATTCGCAATTTGTTTAGCGTCCCGGCCCGATGCATGAGAGGCGCGGCGCTCCGGCCATACCATCCGGAATAGCTCCGAGGAGACCGGGACCGAGGATGGTGCGGCGGGATACGCGCGGCCTGATTGCCTGCTTTCAGGATCTTTATGACGACCTGCTGCGCCTGCTGACCTGGCGCACCGGCAGCTCCGACCATGCTGCCGACCTCGTCCACGAGACCTATTTCCGGCTGGCCGCCGTGCAGGAGGCGGGACGGGAGATCGACAATCCGCGCGCCTACGTGCTGCGTACGGCCACCAATGTCGCGATCGACAGCATGCGGCGGGCCGGCCGCCAAAGAACGGTCGATGCCGAAGACGCGGTGGTGGAGGCGGTTCCCGATCCAGCCCCGACGCCCGACGACACGCTGCTGGCGCGCGAGCGGCTGCGGCTGCTCGATGCGGCGTTGCGCGAGTTGCCGTCCAAGCCGCGCCAGGCGCTGCTGCTGAACCGCGTCGAAGGGCTGACCCAGGCGGAGATCGCGGTGCGGCTCGGCGTATCGGAGAGCATGGTGATCAAGTACATCGCCCAGGCGCTGCGTCATTGCCGGTCCGCGCGCAGCCGGCTGGACGACGGGATATGAACCTCCGTCTGCGCGGGGCACTGTTGCTTTTGCCGCGCGATATCGTCTTTTGGGTGAGGATGGGGCCGCCGGTAAAGACTCCAGCGGTGATGGTTTCTCCCGTGGCTGAACCGATCGAGATGATGCGCAATGGACACCTCATGCCCGGACCGGCTGCCGACGCGCTGAACGACGCGGCGGTCGACTGGCTGGTGCGCCTGCACTCCGGGCGCGCAACCGGGGCGGATCGCGATGCCTTCACCGCGTGGCGGGCGCGCAGCGCAGCCCATGAGGCGGCGGCGCGAGACGCCGAGCTGCTATGGCAGGAGATCGGGGAGACGCCGGTTGCCGCGGCGTTCCGCATCGAGGCATCGGGTGCCCCGGTGGTCGCCTTCCGGCATCGTGCGTCGAGGCCGACCCGGCGCGCAGTCCTGGCGGGCACGGTGGCGGCGTCGGCGGCGGCCATCGTGGTCGCGTCGGGGGCGGTGGGGCCCGTGGCCGGGCTGTTCTCCGACTATGCAACCGGCGTGGGCGAGCAGCGCCGCGTGCGGCTGCCGGACGGATCGACCGCCTATCTCAATACACGGACCGCCCTATCCGTCGCGTTCAGCGCCAGCGAGCGGCGCCTGTCGCTGAAGGCCGGCGAGGCGATGTTCGAGGTGGCAAGGGATGCCGCACGGCCCTTCGTCGTGGGCGCGTCGGATGGCGAGACGCGGGCGGTCGGGACGGTGTTCGGGGTGCGGCGCGACGGGGCCGATGTGGATGTCGCGGTTGCGGAGGGCGTCGTCGAAGTCAGCCTCCCGGCCGTCAGCAGCCCGCCTGTGCGCGTCGCAGCGGGGCAGGGGGTTCGCTATGCCGCGGACCGCTTCGTGACCCCGGTGCAGCCGGTCGATGTCGGCGCGGACCTCGCCTGGCAGCGGGGCAAGCTGATCTTCAACCGGCGCCCTTTGGCCTCCGTCGTGGCGGAACTCCAGCGTTACCAGGTCGGGCGCATCGTGGTCGCCGACGCACGGCTGCGCGACATGCCGGTCACCGGGGTGTTCGACCTCGATGACCCGAGGGGCACGCTGCAGACCATCGAGCAGACCCTGCTGGTGAAGGTCCTGCACTTGCCCTGGCTGACGGTTCTGCGCTGACCGGCGGCGGCCGGGCGCACGGGGCCGAAGATTTTTCCGTCCCGGCACTGTCGGATTTCAAACCGGGGATCGTCCTCTGCCCAGGAGATGCGAGTGATCCGCAGTTGCGACTGACTGCGGCGCGAGCGTCGTGCTTGGGAGCTATGGATGACGAGGCGGAAGGCCAAGGACTGCGCGTACCGAAGCAGCGGCCGGGCGGTCGGGTTGCGGTACGCCTTGTTGGGGACCGTGCTGCTGGGACTAGGACTCCCCGCCGCGGCGTTCGCGCAGGTACCGGCTGCGATATCAAGTCCGGCGACAGTGAGCCTCTCGATCGCGTCGCAGGCCCTCGACACGGCGCTGACCGCCTTCGCCGACCAGGCCGGGCTGAAATTGCTGTTCGCCTCGCAGGATGTGAGCGGGCTACGGACCCAGGGCCTGTCCGGACGGTTTGCGCCGGGTGACGCGCTGGGCCGTCTGCTGGCCGGCACCGGGCTGGGCTACCGGTTCACCGATGCGCGGACGGTCACACTGGTCAAGGCGCCCACGGGGACGGCCAACGGCGCCATGGCGTTGCCGCCGGTGCAGGTGCAGGGGCAGGCAAGCGCCGCGGACGCGCAGGACCCGCGCGGCCCAGGTGTCGGCTACGTGGCGACCCGCAGCGAGACGGGGACCAAAAGCGATACCCCGCTGATCGAAATCCCGCAGGCCATCTCGACGGTCACGCGCCAACAGATGGACGACCAGAATGCGCAGAGCGTGCGCGACGCACTACGCTACACCTCTGGCGTGGTGCCGGAGCGTAACGGCCTGAATGGCGACGCCTACGAGCAGCTTTACGGCCGCGGCTTCGTGATGGAGGAGTATCTCGACGGGCTGCGTCTGCCCAACAACGCCTACAACATCCTGGCGGTCGATCCCTACGACCTGGCCCGCGTCGAAGTGCTGCACGGCCCGGCCTCCGTGCTGTACGGCCAGGCCAATCCGGGCGGCACGGTCAATCTCGTCAGCAAGCTGCCCACGGACACGCCGCAGCACGAGGTGTTCCTGCAGGGCGGCAGTCCCGGCCAGGTCAGCGGTGGCTTCGATCTGAGCGGCCCGGTGGACCCGGACGGACAGTTGCTCTACCGCCTCG
>DASWON010000129.1:0-6223 GCA_036398735.1 Rhodopila sp. | reverse complement strand
GGCGGAGGCGGACAGGCTGGTGGACCGCTTCCTGCGGGAGAAAATTTGAATCGCTCTGTCCATGCCCCATGGTGATCCGATGCCCCACGACTGTTCCGGTCGGGACACTGGCGCCTATGGGGCAGGGGGACCGTCTGAGCCGGGCGGTCGCGAGGCGGCGGGTTCCGTTCCCTGCGCCGCACCGTCGTTGTTCGGGTGGGTGAGGAAGGGAAACGTCCGCTCCAGCATCGCGCGATCCGCCGCGCGTTGCGCTTCGCCCGCGTCGCGTGAGACCTCGAGACGCGCCGCTGCCGTCGCGGGGCGACCTGATATAACCAGAACGCGCGTGGCGAGCGCGGTTGCGCGTTCGACGTCGTGCGTTGTGAATACCAGCGCGGCGCCACGGTCTCGGACGTAGCGTGCCACGCGCTGTGCGATCAGCCCCGAGGTGTGGGGGTCGAGTGAAGCAAACGGCTCGTCCAGCACCAGCAGGTCCGGGGCGATGGCCAATGCCCGTGCAAGAGCGACCCGCCGCGCCATGCCCAGCGAGAGCTGCCGCGGGTAGAGCGCCTCGACGCCGGGGAGCCCGATGTCCCGCAGCAGACCCGCGACGTCGACCGCGGGCGTTGCGTTCCCTGTCACCAGCCGGATGTTGTCGCCGACCGAGCGCCAGGGCAGCAGACACGGCTCCTGAAATACCGCGCCGGGGCGTACCGCCGCGCAGTGTACCGAACCCTCGAACTGGCGGTCGAGCCCGAGCAGGATCCGCAACGTCGCCGTTTTGCCGGTTCCCGAGGCGCCCAGCAGCGCGAGGATCTCGCCGGGTCCCACGGCAAGATCAATGGCGCGCAACAACATTTCGCCGGTCGGCAGGCGTTTGGCCGCGATGTGCGCGTCAAGCATCTGATCGCCATACGCGTGCGCGACGCTCGAGGGGTTGCAGAACCGCGGTTTCGACGATGAGCATAAGGGCGGCAAAGGCCAGGCCGTAGCCGAGGATGGCCGTAACATCAAAGTTCTGGAACGCGAGATTGAGCGCGAAACCAACGCCGTCAGGACGTCCCAGCAACTCGACGACGAGAACGATTTTCCAGGTGATCGAAAGCCCGCTGCGCCCGGCCGCGATGATGTAGGGCGCCAGCTGTGGCAGCACGATGGTTCTAAGCCGCCGGGCCCGCGACAGCCGGAAAACGGTGGCCATGTCGTCGAGCCTGGCATCCAGGGTCCGAGCACCCTCGCGGACCGTTACCACGACCGACGGCATCTTGGCGATGACGACGGCGAGCACAGCGGCGGTCTCGTTCAAGCCGACCCAGATGTAGGCCAGGATCACGACCACCAGCAGCGGAAGATTGAGTGCGATCACCAGCCACGCATCGGCGACCGCGTTTATGCGGGCTGAGCGGGCCATCGCATATCCGGCGACGCTGCCCGCGGCCATTGAGATGACAAAGGCCGCCAGCACACGTGCGAGCGTCGCCGCCATCTGGCGTGGTAGTTCGCCATCGGTGGTTTCCCGCAACACGAACCCGACGACCCGAATCGGGGAGGGCAGCAGGAGGTTCGAGCCAACCCCCTGCGCGGCCAGCCACCAGAGTGCAACGAGGCCGATCAGTCCGCCGAGACGAAACAGCGTGCCGGAGGCGTCAGCCCGCCGTTCAGCCCGCCCCATGCCCTGCACGCCAGAACACCCCGGGCGGCAGGGTTTCGAGACCTCCGGTTCCCCGCGTACCGCCGACCTGATTGAGGATGGAGAGCAAGCGCGACGCATCCTGTTCCTCCGTCGCGACATCCGTATGAAGCACCACGCCGCTGGTGAAGCGGTCGCGCAGGCGAGCGAACAGGGCGTCCTCCGGGGCTTGCATCAGCGGCCTGATGGCGTCCCACTCGGCTGGCGACGTCGTGAGGATGCGTTCCGCTTCGGTGACGGCGGCGATAAAACCATCGATCGCGGCGGGAGCGCCAACCGCCCACTCCTCGTGAAATACGAAGCCCACCAGGTTCAGTTGCGCCGGCAGGCCAAGCGCGGTCGCACACTCTCCGACCGGGATGGCCTGGCGATAGCCGGCCGCCTCGAGCTTGGCCGCGAAATTCCAGAACGTGAGCAGCGCGTCGAGTTCACCCTGCATCAGCTTGGCGCCGAGCAGTGGCGGCGCGCCATAGCTGACCTGGGTTTCCGCCGCGAGGTCGAACCTGTCGCGCATTCGCGCCGCGGCCTGGACCACGAGCCATGATTTGTCGGTCGGGCCGCCGACAACGCCAAGCCGGCGGCCCTTGATATCGACGAACGTGCGGATCGGCGAGTCCGCCGGCGTCATGATCCCGCCCGTGGACGTGGAGAAGGGAGCGAAGCAAAGCCTGGTGCCGGCGGCTCGCTGAACCGCCACGAATGGCCAGTCCGAGACGACGACGTCGGTCTGCCCGGCCATGATCGCGACCCGGCCGGCATCGGTGTTCGCGAGCGGCGTTGTTACCAGCGTGAAACCGTTCGCGGCATCGAGGCCGTGCCGGCGAATCACGTCGGCAACCCACTGGACGGTCCCGAATTGCAGCACACCAAGCCGGACCGCCGGTAACACAGCGGCTGTCGCACGGCGCACCGGGAAGGCCATGCCGGCGAGCGGGGTCAGGATGACGGCGCGGCGTCCCGGCATTGCCGCGCCGGCAAGGGAAGACGTCCTGGGTTTCCTCGTGTTCATTCCGTGCTCTGACGATGTTCGGGCGAGAGCCTGGCTGAGACGCGTCGGAATGCGCGAATACCGCCAGCGGCCCTCAATTCGCAGAAGCGACCGCCGCGATCAATCCGTCAAGCCTGGAGGCCGAGGCACGACCGGCGTGTGGTCAAACGCACCAGGGACGACATGGCCACGGACGACGTGGCCATGACGGATGCAGGGGATGCGGGGGGATGCGAGGATCCTGAGCCGCGCTGACACGATCGTGCGATCGCATCCGACGTTCTTCGGGCGGCGACGGTCCCGCGTCCCACGATCCGACCGCAAGGCCCGGCTCCACGGCGGCGGTGCCTGGAGCGCTATGCATCCTGCGCGTGCACCTGCATGGCCGATCGCGCACGCTCAGCTACGGCGGTACGGGTCTGCATTCACCGGCGCACGGCGTGACCGGCGTACGGTCTGCCAGTGCGGGGCAGAAGTGGCTGCCGCCGGCACGGACTTGTCGTTTGGACGCGCGTCAGCCGACTGGCCTGCGCCGCGCGGCCGCTCGGACAGCGGAACGATGTGAACCGCTGCCGCGGGATCAGGCGGATGCGCCCTCGATGACGTCGCCGAACAGCTCCCAGGACTTGCCGGTCCAGCGCATCAGCTGAAGCTGGCGGATCGGATGATAGTTGGTCGGGCTGGTGTTGAGCTTGATGCCCGGCAGCAGCAGGGGGTTCTCCACATCGCGCAGACTGGTTGCCTGCTTCATGAGGTTCTCGCGGGCGAAATCGTTGCCGCACTGCTTCAGCACCTGCAGCATCGTGTGGGTCAGCGCGAAGCCGGAGATATTCCCGCCGTCCTTCTGATCGCCCTCCGGATAGTATTTCGTCATGAAGGCTCGCCATTCCTTGATGCCCGCGTCGTTCTCCCAGCGTGGGTCCGTCGGGTCCTTCAGATAGGCCGAGCTGATGATGCCAATACCGTTCTCCGCGCCAGCCGGCAGCATGACGGCGCCGACCGAAACCGACACGCCGCTCAACACGTGCACGGGCTTCCAGTTCATCTCCTTGACCTTGCGGATCGACTGCGCAGCGAATTTCGGCGTGGCGACGGTCATCAACACGTCGATGCCCGCGGACTGCAGGCTGACAAGCTGGCTGTCGACCGTTGCGTCGGTGACTTCGTAGGAGACGGTGGTGACCTGTCTATCGAAATTGCCCTTCAGGACGTCGCGGACACCGCGGAGGTAGTCCTTTCCGAAATCGTCGTTCTGATACAGCATACCGATCTTCGCGTCGGCCTTCTGCGCGAGGATATACTTTGCGTAGACCTGCGCCTCCGTGACGTAGCTCGGCTGCCAGCCGATCGTCCACGGGCTGGTCTTGTAGTCGCCCCATTTGTCCGCGCCGGTGGCCAGGAACAGATGCGGCACCTTCTTCTGGTTGACGTAACGCACGATTGCCGAGTTCGTCGGCGTTCCCAGGTCCGCGAACAAGGCCGCGACCCCGTCTTGCTCGATCAGGCGGCGCGTCTGCTCGACGGTCTTGGGTGGGCTGTAGCCGTCGTCGTACGATATGAAGTTGATCTTGCGGCCGTCAAAGCCACCGTCGTCGTTTGCCATCCGGAACTTTGCCGCGATAGCCTTGCCGATGGTGCCATAGGCCGAGGCAGGACCGCTGTAAGGGATTGTGTTGCCGATGCGAATTTCGGTCGCGGTGACACCCGGGCTCTCGGCGGCGCGCAGGATCGCCGGCGCGGCTGGAACAAACACAGCCGCCGCGCCAGCCGTCAATACTGTACGTCTATGCAGCATGGATCAACCTCTCCCGTTGGCAGCCTTTCTTTCCAGGCCTGTACCGGGCAGCTTATTGTGGCTCTGGCCCAAGCGCTACGAAAAATCTGCGTGTATACGAGGTCGAAGCCAGCGCGGATTGCCAGGGCAGTCTCGCCGGGGTACGTGACAAAGTATGGTCCGGCGGGGGGGAGGGACCAGGCGAGCGCGATCAGCGCGGGGGCAGAAACGATGATCTGCCGCGCGATGCGTCGCACGGTGGCGTCCATGGGAAACAAGCCGGCAGGAGAACCAGCCGTTGCGCACGCAAGTCGGGATCATCGGAGCCGGGCCAGCCGGATTGTTTCTGGCACACCTGCTGCGGCGCGCTGGCATCAGCGCCATCAACATCGAGACCCGAAGCCAGCACGATGTCGAGGCAACCGTGCGCGCCGGCGTGCTGGAGCACTGGGTTGTCGAGTTGATGAAGGAACTCGGCCTTGGCGAGCGCATGCTCCGGGAGGGGCACGCCCACGATGGCATCACCTTGCAGTGGGACCGCACCCGGCATCACGTCGACATCAGTGGCCTGACCGGTGGCAAGCGCATTGTCGTCTATCCGCAGCATGAGGTGCTGCGGGACCTGATCGCCGGGCGGCTGGCTGACGGCGGGGACATTATCTTCGGCGTCGGCGACACCACCATACGCGGGGTCGATACGGATCAGCCGGCGATCACCTTCCGGCGTGGCAAAACCGGCATGCTTGAAACGATCCGGTGTGACTATGTCGTCGGCGCCGACGGCTTCCATGGTCCCGGACGGCAGGCCATTCCCGCTGCTCATCGCACCGAATACCAGAAAATCTACCCGTTCGGCTGGCTTGGCATTCTCACCAACGCCCCCCGGTCGTGGCACGAGCTGATCTATACAAATCAGCAGGACGGGTTCGCCCTGCTCAGCACGCGTTCACCCGGCGTGCAGCGGATGTACATCCAGTGTGATCCCGGCGACGACATCGCCAACTGGTCCGACGCTCGGATCTGGGAGCAACTGCACGCTCGTCTGGACACCGACGACACCTGGTCGCTGATCGAGGGCCCGATCGTCCAGAAGAGCATCATCCCGCTGCGCTCATTCGTCTGTGAGCCGATGCAGTACGGCCGGTTGTTTATCGCCGGTGACGCCGCCCATATCGTGCCGCCGACGGGCGCGAAAGGGCTGAATCTTGCCGTCGCCGATGTGCTCGTGCTGTCCCGCGCGCTGGTCGAGCAATACCGGAACAACCGGACCGATCTGCTGGACCGCTACAGCGTCATGTGCCTGCGCCGGATCTGGAAGGCGGAACGGTTCTCCTGGTACATGACAACGATGCTTCACCGAAACAACACCGAGACTGATTTCGAACAGCGCATCCATTTTGCCGATCTCGATCTCGTGCGCACCTCGGACGCCTCGGCGCGCTCGCTGGCGGAGAATTATGTGGGGTTGCCGTTCGACTGAGCCGCATGTCACGGTCTTTGCCGCGGCGTTTGTTCGGGGTCCGGCAGCAGGCATTGATCCTGGTCGTCGCCGGTCGTCCGAGCGTGTTCTCCGAAGCACGACAGCGCGAGCATTGCCTGGTCTGTGTATGCTGCCGACCTCGCCGTGCACCGATCGCACTGCGGATCCTGGTCGTGCGGCGGCCATCGGCGCGCGATTGTCCGTCCACAGCCGCATACGGTTTGCCAAGGCGCTGTCATGGCGGCCATTATGTTCGATATTTGTTCTCAGAACAAGGCGTGAGTCTCAAGTCTCACCCGACGTCGCCTGATC
>DASWON010000128.1:0-12270 GCA_036398735.1 Rhodopila sp. | reverse complement strand
TTACCCAGATATGATCCAGTCGCCGCCCGCGATCGGAGGCGCGCCAGTCCTGATTGCGATACGACCACCACGAATACAGTTTCTGGTCCGCCGGGACAAAATGCCGGACAGCGTCGATGAACCCGGCATTCATCCAGGCATCCAGTCCCTCGGTCTCCGGCGGCGTATGGCTGACCACATCCAGCAACTGCTTGTGGCTCCAGACATCGTGCTCCAGCGGTGCGATGTTCAGATCGCCAACCAGAATGGATCGCGAGAGACCCGGTCGCGCGGCGAACCACAACCGCGCCTCTGCGATGAAATCAAGCTTATGCCCGTATTTCGGATTTTCGGTGCGATCCGGAACATCGCCGCCCGCCGGAACGTAGAAGTTGTGCAGTTCCACCGGGCCGCCCGGCGTCTGCAGAGCCGCCGCGACATGTCGACAGTCGCCCTTGCCGCACCAGTCGGGTGCTGCGTCGTGCACCTCCAGCGGCACGCGCGACAGGATCGCGACGCCATTGTACCCCTTCATTCCACGGAAAACGGTATGCGGGTACGCCAGCGGCGCGAGGGCCTCGGCCGGAAACAGCACGTCCGGAACCTTGGTCTCCTGCAGGCAGATGACGTCCGGCCGCAACGCTTCCACAAGCCTGTCCAGCAACCCGAGGCGCAACCGCAGCGAGTTGATGTTCCAGGTCGCAACACGGAGCAGAGGCATCAGACGATGCGGGTCCTCACCGTCCCCACCCCCTCGACGACGCCCTCCAGCAGATCGCCGCGCTGCACGGCGGCGACATTCTCAGGTGTGCCCGTGTAGATCAGGTCCCCGGGCGCGAGCTTCACCAGTCCGGACAGGTATGCAATCGTCTCCGGCACGTTCCAGATCATCTTTGACAGATCAGAGGTCTGGCGAACCTTGCCGTTGACTTTCAACTCGATCAGTCCGGTGGCGGGATGACCGACCTTCGACGCCGGCACCATCAGCCCGATCGGCGCGGACCAATCGAATCCCTTGCCCATGTCCCAGGGCTTGCCTTCCTTCTTTGCCGCGTTCTGCAGGTCGCGCCGGGTCATATCCAGACCCGCGGCATAACCCCAGACATGCGCCAGAGCGTCGCTCTCGGCGATGTTCGCGCCACCTTCCCCGATCGCAACGACCAGTTCCATCTCGTGATGCAACTGTGTGCTCTGCGGTGGATACGGCATGTCGGCGTCGTTCAGCAGTAATGCATCCGCCGGCTTCATGAAAAAGAACGGAGGTTCGCGGTCCGGATCGCTGCCCATCTCCCGAGCGTGTTCAGCGTAATTGCGCCCCACACAGAAGACGCGCCGAACCGGGAACGCGCCGCCGCCTGCAACAGGCACTGCTGTAATCGTCGGCGGGGAGATGACGTAGTCAACCATGCGGTGACACCTCGCTGTGGAACCGTTAAGCGTGACCAAAGTCAGGCGAGTCACCCGCTGGACATACGGGAAAGAGGGAATCGAGGCAATGGCAGGCACAACCGCCCGGTCCGCCAAGGGGTTGTACATCCAGGTGCTGGTGGGCGTCGTCATCGGTGCCGCGCTGGGGCATTTCTGGCCGGCCGTCGCGGTGCAGATGCAGCCGTTCGGCGACGCGTTCATCAAACTGGTCCGGATGATCATTGCCCCGATCGTCTTCGTTACGGTCGTCGTCGGCATCGCCAAGCTGTCGGACGCCAAGGAGGTCGGCCGTATCGGCATCAAGGCGATCGTCTACTTCGAAGTGATGACCACGTTCGCCATGTTTATCGGTCTGATCGTGGCGCACGTGCTGCAGCCCGGCAGCGGCCTGAACATCAACCCCGCCACCTTGGACAGCAGGCCCGTCGCTACATACGTCAATGCGCCGCATCAGGACGTTGTCAGCTTCCTGCTGAACATCATCCCAAACACCGTCGTCGATGCATTCTCCCGTGGAGAAATCCTGCAGGTCCTGCTGTTCGCGGTGCTGTTTGGCCTCGGTCTGTCCCGCCTGGGTGAACGTGGCAGAACCGTTGTGCATTTCCTGGACGAAGCCGGCGCCGCCCTGTTCGGCGTGATCGCCATCATCATGCGAGCCGCTCCCTTGGGCGCATTTGGCGCCATGGCGTTCACCATCGGCCGGTACGGGATCGGCGCACTCGCGCAGCTCGGCTTCCTGATGCTGTGCTTCTACCTGACCTGCGCCATCTTCGTGCTCGTCTGCATGGGCGCGGTGGCCGCCCTCATGGGGCTGAACATCCTGAAGATCCTTCGTTTCGTGAAGGAGGAATTCCTGATCGTGCTGGGAACGTCTTCGTCGGAAGCGGCAATGCCGACACTGATGGAGAAACTGGAGCGCCTGGGCTGCAGCCAGTCACTGGTGGGCCTGACGATCCCACTCGGGTATGCATTCAATCTCGACGGATCATCCATCTACTTCACCATGGCGATCGCCTTCATCGCTCAGGCGCTGAATATTCCCCTCACCTGGGGCGATTATCTCTTGATTCTGTCGGTGCTGCTGCTGACCTCCAAGGGTGCCGCGACCGTGACGGGCGGCGGCTTCATCACCCTGGCAGCGACACTCGCGACGATGAACGGCAAGGTCCCCGTCGCAGGCATGGTCCTGGTGCTCGGCATCGACCGGTTCATGAGCGAGGCGCGCGCGATCACCAATCTGTTCGGCAATACCGTGGCAACGATCTTTGTCGCCTGGTGGGAGGGGACGCTCGACCTGCAAAAGGCCCGAATCATGCTGAACCGGCGGACGGGCGGCGCCGAGGACGACTTGTATAGCTGACCGGCACCAGCTGACAGGCCAGGCGGACGCGATCGGCCCGGCCACGGCCTCCGGCCTCGCTAATGACCGGCACCCGTCGACTGGCAGCGCGTGATGACGTCCGCGACGTTGCCGCCGACAAACGCCGTGCCCACGAGATGGGCCTTCAGGTCCGCGGCTGCTGCCTCGCAGGCTTCATGTGTCGCCATGGGAAGGCTGCTTGACGTCATCGGCTCGTCGCCGCTGCTGCTGATGTGACCAACCAGAACGACGAGCAATATCCAGTTCGGCATGCATTTCCTACTCGATCCGGCGAATATCGCCTCGGATGGCGCGCAACAGACTCAGGCAGCCGCCCGGCTGCCTCGTCCAGAATTCCGGCGCCGGCATCGGCGGCGGATCGACACGCTACCACGTGGCAGACCCCAGGCCATCCGTAGGCACGACAAGTTCGCTCGTTCGCCGTAGTCTCGCCCCAACAAGAACAGCCGTGGAGGGACCAGGCCATGAAAATAGCCAGAATCGAAGACCTGCATTGCGACGCCGGGTGGCGCACGTTCTCTTTCCTCAAGGTCACTACCGACGACGGCCTGGTTGGCTGGTCGGAATACACCGAGGCGGATGGCAGCCGGGGCCTCACCGCCGTCATCCACGGCATGGCAGAGGCGCTGATCGGCACGGACCCGAGACCCGTCCAGGCCATCGACTCGCTGCTGTATGTGAAACAGGTCCAGGCCCCCAACGGCGTCAATCAGCGCGCCATCGCCGCGATCGAAAACGCGCTGCTCGACATCAAGGGCAAGGCGCTCGGCGTGCCGGTGTATGAACTGTTCGGCGGCCCGGTTCGCCGGCGCATTCCGGTCTACTGGTCGCATTGCGGCACCTACCGCGTGCGTAACGCCGAGGCCCTGGGCGTTCCGCCGTTGCGCACCTACGACGACGTCGCAGCCCTTGGAGCCGAGGTGAAACGCCGCGGCTTCAAAGGCCTGAAGACCAACATCCTGCCGTTTGATGGTGAGAAACTGGTGGGATTCGGGCCTGGGTTTGGCCGCACGCCAGGCCATCCCGAACTGAACGCGGACCCCGCGACGCTCCGCGCCGTGCACGACACGCTGGCCGCGTTCCGCCAGGGCGCGGGGCCGGACATGGGCATCCACCTCGACGTGAACTACCATTTCAAGACCGAGGGAAATCTAAAGGTCGCCAAGGCCGTCGCCCCGTTCGACCTGACCTGGCTCGAAATCGATACCTGGGACCCGGCGTCGCTGGCGCTGATCCGCCGCCAGGCATCATGCCCCATCGCATCGCTGGAATCAGTGACCGGCCGGCGCGCCTTTCGTCCGTTCCTGGACGCCTATGCCGCCGACGTCGCCATTATCGACGTGATCTGGAACGGCTTCCTCGAATCGATCAAGATCGCCGCCATGGCCGAGGCCTATGAGGTCAACGTCGCGCCGCACAACTACTATGGCCATCTCTGCTCCGCCGTCAGCGCGCATTTCTGCGCTGTGGTGCCCAACTTCCGCGTCATGGAGATCGACATCGACAGCGTCGCCTGGCGAGATGAGCTTTTCATCAACGCCCCGGTTGTGGAAAACGGAGACCTCATTCTCCCCGACCGCCCTGGCTGGGGGGTTGACGTCAACGAGGCGGCCGTCCGGGCGCACCCACCAAAAGGAAGACAATGACCGAAGCCACTTACGACATCCTGGGTATCGGCAACGCCATCGTCGACGTCGTCGCCCGAGCCGATGAGGCCTTTCTGTCGCGGCATGACATGCACAAGGGGGCGATGATCCTGATCGACTCGATGACGGCGGACACGATCTATGCCGCGATGCCGCCCGGCCAGGAGAGCAGCGGCGGTTCAGCCGCCAATACCTGCGCCGTCGCCGCCGGCCTGGGATCGCGGGTCGCCTACATCGGCAAAGTGGCCGACGATCAGCTTGGCCGCGTATTCCGTCACGATATCAATGCGGTGGGCGTCCACTTCCCCACCGCCCCGCTGACCGGCGGCGCGCCGACAGCCCGTTGCCTGATCCTGGTCACCCCGGATGGTCAGCGAACCATGAACACCTTCCTTGGCGCCTGCGTCACGCTGGGCGAGGCTGACGTCGATACGGGATTGGTCGCAGCCTCGGCCGTCACCTACCTGGAGGGGTATCTGTTCGACCCGCCGGCTGCCCAGGCCGCCTTTCGCAAAGCCGCCGAGGCCGCTCACGCCGCCGGCCGGCGGGTCGCGCTGTCACTATCCGACGCGTTCTGCGTCAACCGCCACCGGGCCGCGTTCCTCGACCTCGTCGCCAACCACGTGGACGTCCTGTTCGCCAACGAGGCCGAGATCACCGCCCTCTATGAGTGCAATACCTTCGAGGATGCCGCCGAGGCCGCCCGTAGCGACGTCGCGCTTGCGGCCCTCACCCGCAGCGAGGCCGGCAGCCTGATCCTGCACGGCGACCAGACGGTGGAGATCGCCGCCGAACCGACCCGGGTGGTCGACACCACCGGTGCCGGGGACGCCTACGCCGCGGGGTTCCTGGCCGGCCTCACATCCGGCAGGAGCCTCAATCTGTGCGGCCGCATGGGCAGTATCGCCGCCGCCGAGGTCATCAGCCACTACGGCGCCCGGCCCGAGGCGGACCTGCGGAAACTGATGCCATCTTGAGCCGCGTCCCGATCAATCCGCTGGCGATCGACTGGTCCCCTCGCAATGTCATCATCGGCCACCTCTTCCTGCCGGGCGCCGGCCTGTCCTGGTCGATCGCCATCATCGTCACAGCGGCGGCAAAACCCGGGCTGTCGATGTTCGCTCTGCTGTCGTGGTGCTTTCTGATTGGCGCGCTGGTTCTCGTGCCGCTGGTCGCCTGGCATACGCCCTCCGGGACGCTCGGCGGCAGCCCTGCTTCCCGGTGGACCCCGGCGTGTAGCGGACTGATCGCCGGGCCGCCGGGGACCTGGTGCGTTATCGAGGCAACCGCGAAACTGCCAACCGCGGTCTCGTCGGTCGGCTTTCCGACCACGCCCGCGGTCAGCCTGATCCTGGCCAAGCTGTTGCCGCACGAACCCTTCACCCCGGAGCTGCTGGCCGGCTCCGCATTAGTCATGGCCGGCGTCGCGTTCGCCACCTGGCCACGCTGGAGAGCGATATGATTCTGCACGCCATCGAGGCCGGCGAGGGCCCGCCGGTCGCCCTGCTGCACGGCCTGTTCGGAGCCGCCCGCAACTTCGGCGCCCTGCAGCGAGCACTCGCGCCACGTTTTCGGGTCATCGCCCTGGATATGCGCAACCACGGCGATAGCCCGCATGCGCCCGACATGCGCTATCCGACGCAGGCCGCCGACGTGCGCGAAACGCTGCTGTCACTGGGCGTCGAGAAGGCCGCGGTGATCGGGCATTCGATGGGCGGCAAGGCGGCGATGGCGCTGGCGCTGCAATGGCCGGACCTGGTCGGGCGGCTGCTGGTGTCGGACATCGCGCCGGTGATCTATCAGCACGGCAACAACGCCATCGCCGAAGCGATGGCGGCGATCGAACTGACGCCGTCGCTCACGCGCCAGCAGGCCGATGCCGCACTGGCCGAAGCGGTACCGCGTCCCGACGTCCGCGCGTTCCTGCTGCAGAACCTGCGCTTCGGCGCTTCGCCCCACTGGCGCATCGGTCTGGCCGAGATCGCCGCTGCGGTTCCCGACCTCGAGGGCTGGATCGATCTGCCCGGCCGCTACGCCGGACCGTCGGTCTTCGTGACCGGCGCCGATTCCGATTATGTGTCGCCTGAGCACCGGCCGATCATCCGGACGCTGTTCCCGGCCGCCCGCTTCGTCGCGGTGAAACACGCCGGACACTGGGTCCATGCCGACAACCCCGCGGGCTTCCTGTCGGTCGTGGAGGCGTTCCTGCACGAATGGCGGTAGCCACGACGGCGCCTCAGCCCCTGTCGCGGTCGAGTACCGCGCTCCTGCTCATGCCGGCTGGTCAAGCCGCGCGGCCGCCGCGGATTTGATCGTTTTGCGCCGCGTGACCGGCTCTGCGCCGTCAAGTCGCGGCTTTTCATGAATGTTCCGCGAAGCACGGCAGAAACGCACGGAACGGCTTGTTTTTTGCTCGTATCCCGGGAGGTTACCGCCTATGTGTGCGGCGCACCATCCCCAAAGTCAGGCTCGTATGCATATCCGTAACGTCGCTATCATCGCCCATGTCGATCACGGGAAGACCACGCTTGTCGACAAGCTTCTCAGCCAGTCGGGCGCGTTCCGGGAGCATCAGCAGGTTGCGGAGCGAGCGCTGGACCGCAATGACCTGGAGAAGGAACGCGGCATCACCATTCTGGCGAAGTGCGCCTCGGTGGTGTGGAACGACACGCGCATCAATATCGTGGACACCCCCGGCCACGCCGACTTCGGCGGCGAGGTCGAGCGGATCCTGAACATGGTGGATGGCGCGATCGTTCTGGTTGACGCGGCGGAAGGGGTGCTGCCGCAGACCAAGTTCGTGGTGGGCAAGGCCCTGGCGCGCGGTATTCACCCGATCGTCGTGGTCAACAAGGTGGACCGTCAGGACGCCCGTCCGGACGAGGTCCACACTGAGGTGTTTGACCTGTTCGCGGCACTCGGCGCCTCCGACAGCCAGCTGGATTTTCCGATGCTGTTCGCATCCGGCCGCAACGGCTGGGCCGATGAGACATTGGATGGCCCCCGCAAGGACCTGTCCCCGTTGTTCGACCTGGTGCTGCGCCACGTGCCGGAACCGACGGTGAAGCCGGACCTGCCGTTCGCCATGGTCGCCAGCATCCTGGAGTATGACAATTTCCTCGGTCGCGTGCTGACTGGGCGCGTCGAGCAGGGCATGGCCAAGGTCAACATGCCGGTGAAGGTGCTGCGCCGCGACGGCTCCGTCGTGGAAACCGGCCGCCTCACGAAACTGCTGTCCTTCCGTGGCCTGGAACGCGTCCCGGTGGATGAAGTCATGGCGGGTGACATCATCGCCGTCGCCGGCCTGTCCGAGGGCACTATCCCGGACACGATCGGCTCGCCGGAGCTTTCCGGGCCGCTGGAGGCCATCCCGGTCGATCCGCCGACCCTGGCGATGACCTTCCGCATCAATGATTCGCCGCTGGCCGGTCGCGAAGGCAAGAAAGTCACCTCGCGCCAGATTCGCGAACGGCTGTTCCGCGAAGCGGAGGGCAATGTCGCGATCCGCGTCACCGACTCGAACGAGACCGATGCCTTCGAAGTCGCCGGCCGCGGTGAACTGCAGCTGGGCGTGCTGATCGAGCAGATGCGGCGCGAAGGCTTCGAACTCACCATTGGCCGCCCCCGCGTGCTGACACGCAAGAACCCCGAAACGGGTGAGCGCGAGGAGCCGATGGAGGAGGTGCTGGTTGACGTCGATGAGCCCTACACCGGTGTGGTGGTGGAAAAGCTGAGCCGACGGAAGGGCGACATGCGCGACATGCGGCCGTCGGGTGGCGGCAAAGTGCGCATGACCTTCAACATCCCCAGCCGGGGACTGATCGGCTACCACGGCGAGTTCCTGACAGACACTCGCGGCACCGGCATCATGAACCGGCTGTTCGCCGGATATGGACCCTGGAAGGGCCCGATCGAGGGCCGCCGCGCCGGTTCGCTGATCTCGACCGAGGCGGGGGAGGCTGTGCACTACTCGCTATTCTATATCCAGGAGCGTGGCACGATGTTCGTGTCACCAGGCGAGAAGGTTTATCAGGGCATGATTCTCGGTGAGCATTCTCGTGAATCGGACCTGGAAGTGAACCCGATCAAGGAAAAGAAGCTGACCAACATCCGCGCCGCCGGCAAGGATGACGCGATGCTGCTGATCCCGCCGCGGAAAATGAGCCTGGAACAGGCGATCGCCTACGTCGAGGACGACGAGTTCGTGGAAGTGACGCCAACCGCCATTCGGCTGCGCAAGCGCTACCTCGATCCCAACGAACGGAAGCGGTTCGAGCGAAAGATCGACGCCGAAGCCGCGGCCTGAATGGCTGCGGCAGGTCGACTGCCGCATGTCTGCCGTCTGGTTGAGCGGGAGAGTCCCGGCAGATCGACGGGCGCCGGTTCGCCCAGCGGCATGACCGGACCGACCGGCTCCCACATCATAGACCGGGTCCGATCCGTTCACCCGTGACCGTGGGGTCCGGCGCTCGCCGCCTTGTCGGCCGCTGCGGGGAAAACCAAGCGCTCGCCGCAACCCAAGCGTCACCTCGACCAGCCCGCTAGGTTCGCCTCGAACCGGCCCACAAGGCTCGCCTTGACCGCGGCGAGGTTCGCCTCGACCAGCCCGCTAGGTTCGCCTCGAACCGGCCCGCAAGGCTCGCCTTGACCGCCACGAGGGCCGCCCTGACCGGCCCGCAAGGTCCGCTTCCACCGCCCGCGAAAGTCGCCTTGACCGGCTCGCGAGGTTCGCCTCGACCAGCCCGCGAGGTTCGCCTCGACCAGCCGCGCATAGCGCACCCAAGGCTGCGCGCCGAGGGAGTGTCGATCGCGCCTCCGGACAGGCTGTCCCCGACCACTGCGCGAAGGGGATTCACAGCCGTCGTCGAGAGTACGGACGGACGCTCCTGATATTCCGGCCATCCGGGGCCAGCAATCAGACGACAATCCCACTTCGGGAATGTCAACCCCGCCTTTCGATCTGTATAAGCAAGCCGTCTCCTGTGCGGTGGGGGATGGTTCGAAGCCATGCTCGAGGGTCGGCGCACATCGCCCGATGTTGTATCCTAAGAGAAACGGTCCGTCACGATGGAACACCGATTGCACGAGTCTGACCTCCGATTGCCGCGGGACGTTTGGTGGATAACTGAGCAAAAGCGGTGATCAGATGGTGTCCTCTCGCCCACGGGCCAGCCAGTCCCGCCCGCAGCAGCCGAGCATATGGTCGAAGTGGCGCCATCATGAGTACCGGAGGAAGTAATGCGGCTGACGACGACTTCAGCCCCGGCACGAACACCTCTCCCGAAGCGTCCCGAACCGCGGCGTTCGTCACCGCGCAGGCGGGCGATCCTGTTCCTCCTGTCGATTGCCGTTGTACTCGCCCTCTGGTGGGCCTCAGGCTACGTCTTCGCTTATACCGATGACGCCTACCTCACCTCCGACCTTGTCACCGTGACGCCCGAGGTCACGGGACCGATCGAGGCCGTGCATGTCGCTGACAACCAGTGGGTGACCCGCGGAACGCCGCTGTTCACAATCGATCCGGTTCCATTCAGACTCGACCTGGAGAGGGCCCAGGCGCTGGAAGCGCAGGCACAGGCACAACTGGCGATCGATCAGGCGGAGATCGACGACCTGCGGGCCGAGGCGGCAGTCGCGGATGCCGCCTCGAAGCTCGACGCCTCAAACCTGAACCGCGAGCTGCCGCTGGGCCGGTCGGGTGCTCTGCCGGCTCAGACGCTGGATGCATCACGGGCAGCACAGGCGGAAGGCAGCGCGCGCGTGCAGGCCACCCATGCCGCCGTGCAGCGAGCCGTCGAGACACTGCGGCTGCATCAGGTCACCGTTGCGTCGGCCCATGCAGCCAGCCTGCTTGCCGAATGGCGGCTGAGCCGCACGCGCGTGATCGCACCGGCTGACGGGCACATCACTCATCTTGTTCTGCAGCCTGGCGACATGGCGTCCGTCGACCATCCGGCCGTCGCCATCGTGGACGCGCACGCCTGGCGCGTGGAAGCCAACTACAAGGAGTACTATCTGCGCCACCTCACCCCGGGTCATGAGGTCTGGGTCTGGCTGGACACCCATCCATGGCATCTGTATCGCGCTCACATCCAGGGTATTGCCCACGCCATCAGCCGGGTGGAGGGCGATGCCGGTCTGGTGCCCTACGTCTCGCCCACACTGGACTGGATTCGTCTGCAACGGCGCGTTCCCGTGCGCATGATCTTGCAGGACTCGCCGGATGGTGACGAACTGTTCATGGGGACCGACGCCCGCACGCTGGTGATTTACTAAATGCAAGCGGCTGGAGCCGCCGGATCGATGTCGACACTGCCTCCGGACCCATGATGCGACCGCTGCTCGCCGCGCTGCGGCCGATCCCCGGCGCCCTGGCGAACGAGCTTGGCGCGCTCACGCTGCATGGTGCACGCGCCAGGGAACCGCTGAAGGCGGTCCTTTCAGTTCTTCTCGCGATATTCGCGGCGACGATGCTGCGTCTGGATGATCTCTCCTGGGCGGCGTTCAGCGGCTACATGGTGATGCGCGCCAACCTGGGCGAGTCCGTGCCGCGCGGGGTGATGCGCATCGCCGGGACGGCCCTGGGGGCCGCGGTGGGCCTGCTTTCGACCCCGCTCATCGGGGACAACCCCATCCTTCTCATGCTGGGCCTGTTCGTCGTCTCCTGGATCGGGACATTTCGAGCCTTGACGAGCCATCACAGCTATGCATGGCTGTTCTTCGGCCTGACCGGCGGCATGATCATGACGCAGGCGGTCGCCGCGCCGGCGTCGGTGGTCGACTTTGCCGCCACACGGGTGGCCGAGATCGTGGTCGGTACCTGTGCATGTTTGGTGATCGCCGCGTTGTTCGCCTCAGCCGGTGCGCCGGCTGGTTCCGGTGAACCCCTGCCGATCACTTCGGCAAGTCCGTTCATCGGATTTCGGGACGCATGGCGCGACGAGTGGCTGCGGGAAAACTGGCCACTGGCCGTGCACAGCACGCGTGCGGCGCTGGCGGTGGGTCTTCTGCCGCTGGTCTGGCGATGGCTCTCGATCGAGGATTTTTCACAAACCGCCGTCACCTCGTACATCGTCATGATCGTGCCCGCCGCGGCGGTGCGCGAGGGCCACATGATCACGATCTATGAGCGCATGGCCCATCGGACCCTCGGTTGCCTGTTCGGAGGGGCGATGGCGATCGCCGCCCTCAGCCTTTTCAGCAACGCCGAACTTCCAGCCGTGCTCACGCTCTGTGCGGGCATATGGATCGGCTATCATATCCAGACCGGCACTCAGGGCATCGGCTACCTGGGAACGCAGTTCACGCTCGGATTTCTCATCACCTTCATCCAGGGACCAGGTCCGGTCGCCAGCATCGAGCCGGGGCTGGAACGGCTGCTGGGCATCTTCATAGGGTCTGCGATGCTGTGCCTGGTCATGATCGCCTGGCCGCTGCCGGAGCCCGGCGAGCCCGTCGCAGCGTAGCGCGGAAGCGCCGGGCCCGGGATGTTGCGTGCACCCCGGACTGGCGCTTGCGACCGGCGTTGCAGACTGGAGCTGGAGACTGGCGCTTGCGACACGGGCAAACCCATTACGCCGGGAGGTCGGTCGCCGGCATTGTCCTCAGTGGCTTGCCCTTCCTGCCTTGCGCTCACTGGCAGGCCAGGCACTCCTCATAGTCCGTCGTCGTCGTGGCCATCGCCACCAGCGGCAACCGTCCCTGTGGCGTGTCGTTTGCCGGCAGGGTCGATCCAAGCATCAGCCCGGTGAAGGCGGCCGGCGCCACCGCCTTGGCGCTGACATTATCGGCCCGCGCGATCGACAGGCTGCGGCAATAGTACAGCGACTTCACGCC
>DASWON010000127.1:0-12161 GCA_036398735.1 Rhodopila sp. | reverse complement strand
AACGCGGCGGCATGACGAAGCTCGACGCGATCGTTCATGCCGCGGGTGTGCGGCTGCGGCCAATCCTGATGACGACGGCCGCAATGGTGCTGGGCGTCGTCCCGCTGATCACCGCTTCGGGCGCCGGCGCGGCGTCACGCTTCAACATGGGCCTGGTGATCGCCAGCGGCCTGTCGATCGGCACGTTGTTCACGCTGTTCGTGCTGCCGGCGGTGTATCTGGTAATTGCCGCGCGGCACAGGACGGAGGAAGCTGCGGCTCTCAGCCTCGCATAGGTCCGGGATCGCTGCGGCGCGAATCGTAGCGGCATAAGGCGCAATGCGGACATTTGGCGCCCGAACCGGCCCAAACCGGCGCGGTTTCAGGGTGCCTGGGATCGCATTGGCGTATCCACAATGCGCACTGCCCGTGGTTCCGATCCGCGCCACTCGTCACGCCACTCATTTTGACCAGCGGCCCGCGGGCAAGGCGCCGCGCAAGCCCGCCGGGGCGGCATCCTCCCTTTGGCGTGGTCGAGGGGCAAACCCCCTCGACCTGCGCTCGCTACTGCGCGTTGTTCGCGGCGTTCAACAGCCGCTGCTTGAGCTGCGGATTGTTCTGCGCGGTGCGAACCACATTGGAATATTCCTGCACCGAGATCCCACGCGACTGGATCGCCTGTACGGCTTCGGCGTTGGCCTGGGCGCTCAGGCCCTGCTTCTGCTCCGGCGAGGCCTGATCCATCTTGCCCTGATATTTCTCTTGCAGTTTTGCCACGTCGTGCAGCGCGGCGCCGGCCTTGCCGATCGTGGTATCGGGAATCGGCGCGCTCGACGGGGCTGGCGTCGTCGCCTGGTTCTGTGCCTGGTCCGGCGCCGCGAACGCCAGCGCCGGGGCGAGGCCGAGCGCCGCGGCCGCCGTCAAGGTCAGGATACGCCGCATCACAGCACCTCCCGCGCCGCGTCGAGCAGCCGCTGTTCGAGATCGTCATCCGTCTCGGCCGCGCTGAGCACGGCATTATAGTCCTGGATCGAGATCCCTTGTTCGTCGATCGCGCGTTCCGCCGCGGCTCGTGCCTGTGCGGCCAACGCTTCTCGAGCATCGGTAGCCGTCTCCGCCTCCGCCTGCATCGCGTACTCCTGCTGGATGCGCGCGACGTGGCCGGCTGCCGAACCGACCCGGGTCACCATGTCTTGCGAGATGGCGGCCTGGCTGGTCTGAAACGGTGCCATGATAATCTCCGTTGTTGCCTCAAGGTGCGATCCGTGCGGATCACCCAGACTCCAACGAGGCGCCCCGGATCGGGTTCAACCGAAACCGCGCTCTCTTTTGCGGTTCGACCGTGGGAGGCTGTAAGACAGCGTCTGTCCTGTGGGAGGAAAGATCGCCATGGCACCGCCGCCCGTCATTCGCCTGCATCCCGACGACAACGTTGTGATTGCGCGTGCCACCCTGCTGCCGGGCGCGCCGGTCGGCGACAATGTGCTCGCGACCCAGCGTATTCCCGCGGGACATAAGGCTGCCGTCAGGGCCATCGCGCCGGGTGAGGCGGTGCGCCGGTACGGTCAGATCATCGGCTTTGCCTCTGTCTCGATTGCTCCGGGGCAGCATGTGCACACACAGAATTGTGAGATGGGCGACTTCGCCAAGGACTATGGTTACGGAGTCGATGCCCGTCCAACGGAATTCATCACGCCGGCTGCCACCTTCCAGGGCATACGCCGGCCCGACGGCAAGGTCGCCACCCGTAACTACATCGGGATCCTGACCAGCGTGAACTGCTCGGCCCACGTGGCCGGCGTGGTTGCCGACATGTTTCGCCGCAACCCGTTCACCGGCGACGACCCGCTGGCCGAGTTCCCCAACGTCGACGGCGTCGTCGCGCTGACCCACAAGACCGGATGCGGCATGACGCAGGATGAGCCGCTGCGGGTGCTGCGCCGCACCCTGGCCGGATATGCGCGCCATCCGAACTTCTCCCATGTCATCGTGCTCGGTCTGGGCTGCGAGGTGAACCAGATCGGCGGCCTGATGGAGGAGCAGCGCCTGGCGGGCCGTCTGAAGGCGATGGACATCCAGACCATGGGCGGCAGCCGCAAGACGGTTGCCGCTGGAGTGTCCTTCGTAAAGGAAATCCTTGCGGAGGCGAACCGCGTGACGCGTGAGACCGTGCCGGCCGCAGAACTGACGGTGGCGCTGCAATGCGGCGGCTCCGACGGCTATTCCGGCGTGTCGGCCAACCCGGCGCTGGGCGCCGCGAGCGATCTTCTGGTACGCCACGGCGGCACTGTCATCCTGTCGGAAACGCCGGAGACATACGGCGCCGAACATCTTCTGACGCGCCGCGCGGTATCGCGGGAGGTCGGCGAGAAACTGGTCGCGCTGATGCGCTGGTGGGAGGATTACACCCGCCAGGAGGGGGCGGAGATGAACGCCAACCCATCGCCCGGCAACAAGGCCGGCGGGCTGACCACGATCCTGGAGAAATCCCTCGGCGCCATGGCCAAGGCGGGCAGCACGAACCTGGTCGATGTCGTCCGTTACGCCGAGGCAGTCAAAGCGCGCGGCTTCGTCTTCATGGATACACCCGGCTATGACCCCGTCGCCGCCACGGGCCAGGTCGCCGGCGGTGCCAACCTGGTGTGCTTCACGACCGGCCGCGGCAGCGTGTTCGGCTGCAAGCCGGCGCCGTCGATCAAACTCGCGACCAACACGCCGATGTTCAAACATATCGAGGACGATATGGACGTGAACTGCGGCACGGTGCTGGATGGTGACGAAACGGTGCAGCAGGCGGGGCAGCGGATTTTCGATCTGATCCTGCGTGTCGCATCCGGGGAGCGCACCAAGAGCGAGCAGTTCGACTTCGGTGCCGCCGAGTTCGCGCCCTGGGTGCTCGGTGCCACCATGTAACGTCGCCGGGCTGGTCTGGGGCCCGCAAGGCCGCCCTGCCTCGGATCCGCGTCAGAGCGGACATCAAAGCCATGCGCCGCACTGCAAAACAGCGGTTTGCGGATGCCCGTGTCGATCCGCACGTTCGTCGGGGTTTGATCCCGACACGACAAACTTTTCGACCGGGACACTCATGTCCGCATCTGTGGCGATACGTTGGTTGCTGGGGTGAAGCATCCGATCCACGCGACTGCCTGCGGTGGCGTCCCGACTCAACGTGTCTTGGGCAATCGAATACCGGGGCGTGCCCAGCGCACGGCGGCCAGCGACGCCGGGCAGGCCGCCGCAGGCGCCGCCGGCGTCACTTCGCTGGCTTGTATCCCGCCGGGATCGTGAACAGCGCTGCCGGCTGCGGATCGAACGCGATGTGGGTCAGCAGTTCCAGGTGATGCACGTTGCGGCCGTAAACGCCATCCTCGTACTCCCGCTTCACCATGACGCCGGACTTCGTCAGCCAGTAAGTGCCCGCGGCATCCAGCGCGCCGTCGTCACCGAATTCATACTTCGTGGTTTCCAGACCCTCGACGCGTTCGGTTCCCACCTTCTTTGCGTCCGTCGCATCCACCGCTCGGGCGATGTAGCGGCGGAACAGTTCGTCATCCATCGGAGTGACCAGGTACGTGTGATTGACCATCAGCAGGCACTGGGTCTGCGTTTTCAGATCCAGGATCGTGGAACTGAAACCGTTGCCACGATCGATGCGCAGCTTGCCATCCGCGTAGTGGATCGTCTCCTTGCTCTGGTAGGCGCCGGATTCGTGCACGGCGGTCGCCGAGAACGCGACGGTCGGTAGCACCAGATCATCGTATGCCCAGGCTGGGGTGCATACGAGCAGTGCCAGCAACGCGAAGACATAGCGCATCGATGCTCCGCCCTTCATTGTGGAGAGCGGGATGTTCGCGACGATCCTGTCGCTATGTCAACGATATCGAGCATTGTTGATCGGCATCGAGGTGCCCGGCGTCGGCAACCGGCAGCGATCCTTCGATTCCCCTGGGGCGCGGCATTTCGTATCATGGCGGTGATAGCCAAGGGGGGAACCACCAGCATGCCAGCCGTCAGCATCGAAGATCACGGCGCGATCTCCATTATCCGTATCAACCGCCCGGAGCGCCTGAACGCGATCGGACAGGCGGTCGCGGTGGAGCTGCAGGCGGCGTTCAAGGCATTCGATGCCGATCCGGACAAGCGGGTCGCGGTTCTCAGCGCTGTCGGCAACCGCGCGTTCTCCTCCGGCGCGGATGTCAACGACCTGCCGGAACTGTGGCGCGCCATTCCCGGTGTCGGCTTTCACACCGACAAGCCGATCATCGCCGCCACCTCCGGCTGGGTGGTCGGCGGCGGCATCGTCATGGTCATGATGTGCGACCTGCTGGTCTCCACCGAGGACACCCAGTTTTACTATCCTGAGGCGAAGCTCGGCACCACCGCCGGCGGCATCAGCTCGCTTGCCGCCCGCATGCCGCATCACCTGGCGATGGAGATCATGCTGCTCGGCGCCAAGGTTTCTGCCCGGCGGGCCTACGACGTCGGCTTCGTCAACCGCGTCGTGGCCAACGGCGAGCACGAGGCGGAGGCACTTAGGATGGCCGAGCAGCTTGTCGATTCCGCCCCGCTGGTAATCAGCGCTCTGAAACGGCTGGTAAATGAAGTCATGCCTGTCGGCCCGATCGAGCGTATGGTGGCGGTCAGCCAGACGATTGCCAGGGTGCGGCAGTCGGACGACCTTCAGGAGGGTATTCGTGCCTACAAGGAAAAGCGCAAGCCTCAGTTCACCGGCCGCTAAGGCCGGCCCCAGCGAGGCGCGATGAGGCTGACCGACCAGCTGCATTGCCCGTTTTGCAAAAGCCGCCTCACCGCCGACTCTGCCGATGTACTGCGCTGCTCCGGCTGCGAACGGAGCATTCCCGTTACCGACGGGATCGCTGATTTCGTCGGCGCTTCGCCGCCGATGCCGCCGCATGCGGACCGCTACCACGGCGATCCGGCGGGGTTTCAGACGACCGCGACGGATCTTCTGGTTCGCATCAGGGCCGCGGTGGGCGAGCGCTGGCCCGGTTCCCTGGGCGATGTCATTGAGTTCGGCTGTGGCCGCGGTCATAACGCCGAGGCGATCGTCACCGGCCAGAGCTTTCGCAGCCTGCTCGTGCTCGATACCGACAACGCGATGCTGCAGGCGTGCCAGGCCCGCGTCGCCGCGTCCGACGTTGTCTCGCCGGCCCTGGACCTCGCCGGGGCTGCTTCGTCTCGTGCCGGCTGCGGCCAACCGGTCGCCTATGCGACGCTCAGCGGCGCCCAGGACTGTATCCGCGATGCAGTGGCGGACACCGTGATCGGCACCGCCCTTCTGGCGGGGATTGGCGACGTGCGGGCGTTTCTGGCGATGGTGCATCGGGTGCTCCGGCCGGGCGGCCGAGCGGCGTTCCTGGTACCGAACCGGCGCTATTATGAGGCGATGTGTCTGAGCGTGGCCGAGGCGCTGGTGCAGTCGCACGCCCGCAATGGGGCCTGGCCGGAGGGTCATTATGTTCCCCTGGAGTTGCTCGCGCAGACGCGGCGGCTGCTGGTCCATCGCGGCGACGTGGGTTTCCTCGCTAATCTGGAAACGAAGCACTTGTTCGACAGCGATTTATTGCAGGACCTGGGCGAAGAGGTCGGATTCGCGGCCGCCGAACTGATCCCGCTGGATCCGGATCCGGTCGGGGCGGAAACCATGCGTCGCATCTGCCAGCACGCCGGGGCCCCGGCCAGCTTCACCGATACGTTCGGCGCACTGGCCGCTGCGGTGGGGCGCCCGTTTTTCAATCTTCTCGGACGGCAGGATTCCTCGGCTACCACGCTGCTCTGGCTGACCAAGGCGACGGGGCCCGGTGTGCGCGTCTTCAGCCACCGCCCAGGCCCGCCAGGCGGCCAGATCGGGGTCGATGTCGCGCTGGGCGGTGCCGCACCGCGCTGGTCGGTCGAACTGCTGGCCCGCGACACGCCGGCCGGCATTGTCGTCTCGGTGGGTGGCTGGTGTCTGTGCAACTCCGATGTGAAATGGGTACGCCTGACGCTGGGGGAGACGGTCCGCCATGCACCGGTGTGGCGTCCGCGCCCGGACGTGCACGAGGTACTCAACCGCCGAGGCCTCTATCAACCGCTGAACACGCTGTGCAGCGGTCTGGCGGGCGAACTGGTGTTCGAGGGCGTCCATGTGGAAGGCGGCGCCCGGCCTTTCCGGCTCGAGATCGTACTGGCAAGCGGGGTGGTCGTGTCCGGCCCGGCCCCGGACTCGCTGGTCATGGACGAAACCGTGGTGGTCGCCCATTAGAACGCTGTCATGGCGACCGGAGCCGCCGCCAGTTGGCCACCCTTCGGATCATTCCGGGCTCGGTCCGCCGACCCAGGACCTGCACGTCGAAACCGCGCACGTCACGGGCACCCGGGCCGGCCACTCCCCTGCGCGTGGCGAAGGTCCGGCCAGAGGGGTCCGGCCAGAGGGGTCCGGCCAGAGGGGTCCGATCAGAGGGGGCGGCGTGAGGGTCCGGCCAGAGGGGGCCGACCAGAGGGGTTCGGCCAGAGGGGTCCGGCCAAAGAGGGGCCGGCCAGAGGGGTCCGGCCAGAGGGGGCCGGCGTGAGGGTCCGGCCATGACACCGCGGATATGCGATACGATTCCGGTCACCGTAAAACCGATCCGGGCTCTGTGGTGAGACAAGCAGCGGGTGTGAAAACACGATCTTCCGTCGCCTGCGCCGGGCGAGTGCTGGCCGCGCTGCTTGCTCTGGCGCCGGCGGTCGGATTTGCCGCTTCATCTCGGGAGGAAACGACGCGCCGCGACCTCCGCAACGCCGAACAGCAAAGCCGTGAGCAACTCGCCGCGCGCAAGGAAGCCGCCGACCGGGCGGCTCATGCCGCCGCGGAGGCAGTGCGTCTCGCACAGGAACGGGTCGAGGCCGCCGCGAAATTACGAGTGGCGGAAAGCGCGACCGCTGACGTCGCCGCCCGCATCGATGCTCTGGCGCAGCAGCGGCGCGAGGCGGAGCAGCGTGTGCAGGCTCGGGCCAAGGCCATGCAGCCGCTGTTGCCGTTGATCGAGCGCCTGTCGCTGTACCCGGCTGAGACACTCCTGGCGGTGCCGGTGCCGCCGGACGCGGCGCTGCGCGGCGTGCTGGTTCTGCAAGGCCTGTCGCGGCAACTCGAGATCGAAACCGAGGCCCTGCGCCGCGATCAGGCGCAGGTCGATGCTGCCGCCGAAGCGCTGCGTCAGGAGGCGCCGCGTCTGGCGGCCGCCGAGGCGGTTCAGAAACGGGAAGCGGATGCGCTCGATCAGGAGATCGCGGCGGCCCATGCGGCGCAGGCCGGCGCCGAAGCACAGGCGAACGCGGCGGCCTCGCTCGCCGCCAATGCGGCCTCCCGCATGGATACGCTGCGGGCCGCGCTGGCCGCGCTCGAGGCACAGCGGCGTGCCGACGAGACCAAGGCTCGGGAGGAAGCGGCGCGGGCGGAAAAACAGAAGCGTGCCGCCGAGGCGCAGGCGGCGCGGGAGCGTCAGGCCGTGGCCGCGCGTCCGACCGGCGCGGGAACCATCACCTCGGGGGCCGGCCCACGCGGACAGTTGCAGCCGCCGGTGATCGGAGTTGTGGTGAAGGGCTGGGGCGAGCAGACCGACGCAGGTCCGGCAACCGGGGTGTCCTACCACGCTCCTCCCGGTGCGCGCGTGATTTCTCCGTGCGGTGGAAGGGTGGTCTTCGCGGACAGTTTCCGCAGTTATGGGTTGCTGCTGATCATCGACTGTGGCGGCGGATACCACGTCGTGCTGTCCGGCTTCGACCGCCTTGACGTCAAACTTGGGCAAAGCCTGGTGGCCGGCGAGCCGGTCGGGGTCATGCCGACGTGGGAGCCGGGGTCCGAGGCGGGACGCCGGGCGCTTTACGTGGAACTGCGGCGCGACGGAACGCCGGTGAATCCAGCGCCCTGGCTGCGGCCCAGCAGCTAGACTTCGCGGTCACTGCAACCCTCGCGGCGGCAGCTCCTTCGTGTCTTGACCGGTCCGGCCCGGCGACCGACGGCTCGCGCCCTCCTGGCGAGCGACGGCTCGCGCCCGCGTGGCGACCCACGGCTTCGCTCTGAAGGCCGACACGCCACAAATATCCACTCCAACGTTCGCTCGCCGCCATCCCCGGCCCCTCCGGCAAGTCCACGTTTACGGCACGGCGACGCGACGGCGCCGGATCAGCGCCTTGCCCAGCGCAATCATCGGATCTTCGATGAAGCGGTAGCTGCACCATGCGGCGGCGAGAACGATCAGCATGATACAGAACAGCCCGAGGGCGAATGCGACGATGGCGCGCCATCCGGACACGTTCAGGAAATTCCGCAGCCACGGCTGGTCCGCGATCATCTTCAGCACCGCGACGTGCAGCAGGTATGCGCTGAAGCTGACCCGCCCGAGCAGAGCCATTGGCGCATTGACGAACAGGTTCGGAGGGCTTCGTGCCAAGGCCAGGACGAAGACCGTCAGCGCCAGGCTGGCGTACAGGAAGCCCGGCGGCAGCGGCCATCGCAGGTTCAGCCAGTGCGGCAAAGCAACAAAGCCGAGGCTGCCCAGGGCGGCGAGCGACAGGCTCGCGATCAGCGTCGAGTGTGCGGTCAGAGGCGAACGGCGGCCGCCGTCCTGCTGCAGCAGGTAGAACAGGCACAGACCAAGCGCGAACACGCTCATCTGGTTGGGAAACCAGAAGTACAGGAAATTATCGGCCGGGACAGCGCCGAACGCGGCCTCCAGCCGTGGCCGGAGCAGGGTGTTCAATACGGCGCCGGACAGTGCGCTGCCGAGCAACAGATACACCGCGCGGGCGAGCGATGTCACGGTGCAGGCAAGGATCGGGAACATCGCATAGAACGTGAATTCGACACCGATGCTCCAACTGCCCGGAACGACCGACCAGGCGTCCGGCGTCACGCCCATCCAGACCGGGTGCCAGGCATTGACGAACAACCAGGTGGCCGCGCCCTGAGCCGGATCGAAGCCGCCTGTCGGCGGGTCGAACCAGAAGTAGAATATGGAGGCGAGATAGTATGCCGGCGCGATCCGGAATACCCTGCGCAGAAAGAACGCACCGACGTCAACAGCCCCGTTCCGCGCTTTCTCATACTGCCAGGACATCATCAGCGTGACGGCGCTGGCCAGGTAGAACAGTTGCACGCCGTGCCAACCCAGCACGGTCACGCGATGCACCGGGTAGGGCAACTGCGGGAACAGATATGTGGCGTGGCACATGATGACGAGGAGAACGGCATAGCCGCGCACACACTCGATGTAGGCGAAATGCGGTTTCGGGCGGCTGATCACCGATGCCTCACGAGGATTGTATCCTGTCGCATCGGCACGATAACACGCCGGGCTTGGCTGCATCCGCAATTGTTCAATTCTCGTGATGGTTCACAAAGAACGCGGATGGTTCGACCGGTCGAGGGCCGCCATCCGCAATTGTTCAATTGCCGTGACGGGTCGGCGCGAAAGCCGCTCGGAGCGATCGGAACGTCGCCTGCGCGGCGCCGGCCTGGTCATGGGATCACGCCGGAATTGCCGTGACGTACGGCCTGCGACGTTTGTTTGGCCGACGCTCTGACACGGTGCCGCGGCGGCGCTCCAGTGTCTGCCTCGGTCCGGGCGTCGTTGCTGACTGAAGTCGATGCATATGTGGGTACGCCGCTTGGCGCGCCGGGCGGGCTGACAGCGACGTGCCGGCCGGTTGCCGGCCATTATCCCGATCCGAAGGTTCGTCGTGCCATGGATCAACTCCCAACGTTTGAATCGGCACGAGCACCTCGGATCGAGCCAAGCACTTGGGATCGAGCCAAGCACTTGGGATCGAGCCAAGCGCTGGCAACCCATTGATTTCAGAGTGGTTGACGGCTCTGAGGTCCGCTCTGGCGCGGATCCGCAGGATGGCGGACGGTAGAACCGGCACACCGGTGTCGCCCATCGATGAAGATGACCGGCGCCGGATGCAGCGGAGATGTCCGCCGTTCCTGCTCACCTTACGAAATCAACACTGGACGGCTTGGGTCCGTCGCGCGACAAAAGCATGACTCAGTTTGCTCGCTCGGACCCGTTCTGCCGTGTATAAGGGCCGATCATGCGCTCCGGATGGTCCTGGAGCGTCGAAGGGACAGATAGCATGGAATTTCGCGCTCGGCGTTGGCGCTATGGCTTGCTGCTTGGTACTGCCTTCGTGGCCGGCGCCGCCCTCGGCCCAACCCTCGGCTCCTTGGGCAGCGCCTTCGCCCAGGACAGCAGCCGTACCGACATGTACCAGATGCTGAAGGTCTTCGGCGACGTGATGCAGCGCGTCCGCGCCGAATATGTCGACCCCGTCGACGACAAGGACCTGATCGAGAATTCAATCAACGGTATGCTGACCGGTCTCGATCCGCACAGCTCCTACATGAATGCCAAGGCATTCAGGGACATGCAGATCCAGACCAAGGGCGAATTCGGTGGCCTCGGGATCGAGGTCAATGAGGACAAGGGCATCATCAAGGTCGTCTCCCCGATCGATGACACCCCCGCGGCCCGCGCCGGCATCAAGCCGGGCGACATCATCACCGCGCTCGACGGCAAGACGCTGATCGGCATGACATTGAACGATGCCGTGGACAAGATGCGCGGCCCGCCGAACTCCAAGATCGTGCTGACCATCAAGCGCCAGAACATCGACAAGCCTATCGAGGTGTCGCTGGTCCGCGAGACGATCCACATCCAGGTGGTGAAGTCGCGGATGGAGCCGAACGACATCGGCTACGTACGTTTGTCGCAGTTCACAGAACAGGCCGACGCTGGGATCAAGCAGGCGGTCAAGAACCTCAAGCAGCAGAACGGCGGCAAGCTGCGAGGGCTGGTCCTGGATCTGCGCAACAACCCCGGCGGTCTGCTTGACCAGGCGGTCTCGGTATCGTCCGACTTCATCGACCAGGGGGAGATCGTTTCCACGCGGGCCCGCCATCCGGAGGACAGCCAGCGCTGGGACGCCAAGGGTGAGGACATCCTGCACGGCGCACCGCTGGTCGTGCTGATCAACGGCGGCTCCGCTTCGGCGTCCGAGATCGTGTCGGGCGCCTTGCAGGATCACCGCCGCGCGATCCTGGTGGGGACCCGCAGTTTTGGCAAAGGTTCGGTCCAGACGGTCATTCCCCTGCCGGGCAACGGCGCGATGCGGCTGACCACGGCGCGGTACTACACCCCGTCCGGACGGTCGATCCAGGCACTGGGCATCACACCCGATGTGCCGGTGCAGGAAACCGCCGAGGAGCGCCCGAATTTCGGGGGAGAGCGGGAGTCGGATTACAACAAGGTACTGACCAATCAGGGCGGCACCGGGCCGCAAGCCTTGCCGCCGCGCACCGATCTGCCGCCGATCGCCAAGCAGATCCCGGACAAGCCGGCGGCCGATTTTCCGAAATTCGACCCGGCGAAGCCTGACGCGACCGACTTTCAGCTGCAACAGGCACTCGTACTGGCGCAGGCCATGGCGGCGCAGAAAAGCGCCTCGGCCAACTGAACCTGTCGGGCTTGGCTGCCCTTCCAGGAGCCCGGCGAGTGGGCGGCTTCCTGGCGGGCTGGCGCGGATTGCGGCGGTTCTGGGCCGGCGTCCTGCTGCTGCTTCTGATCGGCATCGGCACGCTGGAGATCCTGGGTCCTCCGCCTCGGCCGGCGACGGTGGCACTCGCGCCATCGCCGGCGCATTCCGCCGCGTCTCCCGCAGATCAGGCCCCACTGGCGCAGGCCCCACTGGCGCAGGCCCCATCGGCACGCGCTCCGGCGGCGCAAACGCCGGCGGCGCAGGCTCAACCGGCCGTGCGGGCGCATAGCGTCGCGCCGCCATCCTCGCAACCTGGGCGCCCCGGCCGTGATATCCCTGGTCCCATCGCCGACCCGGATCCGGGGCTGCTGGAGCCCTACTCGGGCGATGGTCGCCTCAGGCTGCCGCGCATCGCGGTCGACGGCCGCACCTCCATGTCCACCTATGCCGCCGCATTCGACCCGACGAGCATGCGACCACGCGTCGGTATGCTGGTTGCCGGAATTGGGCTGAGCGAGGCAGAGAGCATGGCGGCGATCAAGACCCTGCCAGGGCCCGTGACGCTCGCCATCTCACCTTACTCCCGCGAAATCGGCCATCTGCTCGATGTCGCGCGCATGAGCGAACATGAATATCTGTTGTCGGTCCCGATGGAGCCACAG
>DASWON010000126.1:0-5888 GCA_036398735.1 Rhodopila sp. | reverse complement strand
GACCCGTCATGGATGGCGGTCAGGCCGGCCAGGTAGGTCTTCATCCCGGCGCTCAGCGCGTCGTAGGCTGCATACATGCTGGCGAAGATGGTGTCCCCACCCACCGGCGGCACCACCTTCAGGTTGAGGATCGACCCCATTGGCGGTTCCGGATCGCAGGAGACATCAGAGTGCCAGCGCTCGCCGGCGATGCGCTTCGAACCCGCATCCGCGTGCACCGGCAGGATTTCCGGATGGCCTTCGGGACCCGGCGTGTTGGGATGGATGGCGAGTTCGCCGAACAGCCGGCCGAACGCCTTGTGCTGGTCGAGCGTCAGCTTCTGGTCCCGAAAGAACAGCACCTGGTGCGCCATCAGCGCGTCATGCACTTCCTGGAACTGCTGGTTGCCGAGCGGACGGGACAGATCGATGCCGGCGATCTCGGCGCCGATCGCGACGGTGGACGGCTTTACGGTGATGGTCTCATACGCCATTTCGAATTTCCTCCCTCTTGTGGGGTTTGCACCGGCCGCCGCGGATGGACGGCACCGGCAACCGGGCTGTCGAGAACCCCAGCACCTTCATGGATGCTCCACAACCCGAAATCCAGTGTTCCGAGTTAGAGAGTTCGCTGTGCCATGGATCAACGCCCAGCGACCCTTCCGATCGGAATGGATCTGACAAACGCTTTGCAGCGCTACCCGGGCGCCGCGCCTTGAGCCTGCACCTGCAGCACGTACAGCGACTGGCTGGCGCACATGAACAGCATGTTCCGCTTCGGCCCGCCAAACGCGACGTTGGCGCACACCTCAGGCAAGCGGATACGGCCCAGCAGTTTGCCCGCGGCCGTGAACACCAGGACGCCGGCGTAGCCGAGGACGGCGTTCGAACTGATCCATAGATTGCCGAAAACGTCCGCCCGCATGCCGTCCGGCCCGCACGCCACGCCCTCCACCGTCATGTCGGTGAAGACACGCATGCCGCCCACTTTGGTGCCCTGCACTTCGAACGCGAAGACCTGGCCCGCACCACCCTGCCCCTGGTCGCCCGGCCCCTTCCCCGTGCTGATGACATAGAGCGTCTTGTAGTCCGGCGAAAAGCAAAGCCCGTTCGGATCAGGCACCTGGCTTTCGGTGACCACAACCTCCAGCCGGCCGCTCGGGTCCCAGCGATAGACGCTGTTGGGCAATTCGCGCTTCCGGCCGCCGATCACCCCCGCGTCAGGCGCGCCGATCCGGGGATTAAGCACGCCCGCGGCGTTGGTCGGCCCCCCGGACTCATCGGGATGCCCCTCGGAAAGCGTGTCGCCGTATGGCGGGTCGGTGAACCATATGCTGCCGTCAGGATGCGGCACCAGGTCGTTCGGCGAACACAGGCCCTTGCCCTCGAACTGATCGGCGATGACGGTCATGGTCCCGTCATGTTCCCAGCGAATGACGCGGCGATTGAAGTCCTGGGTTGAAAGCTGCCGGCCCTGGAAGTCGAACGAGTTGCCGTTGCTGTTGAACGATGGATCGCGGAACCGCGACACCCGGCCGGTCTCCCATACATAGCGGTACTGGGTGTCGGCCTGGACGTCGCTGAACACCAGATAGCGGCCTTCGTTCGACCACGCAGGGCCTTCGGTCCATTTGAAGCCGGTGGCGACGCGGCGGATCGCGGTGATGCCAAGCAGGTACTGCTTGAACGCCGGATCGACCACGATGATATCGGGATCGGGATAGATGTTCGGTTCCGCATCCCTGCCCCATCGCCGCGGCGGATCCGTGATGACGCTGGGCGGCGTGCCAACCGAATCGGATTGCGTCTGGGCCTCGGCCCGCACCGCCGCAATGCCGGCCGCAGCCGCGATCACACCGCGGCGCGACAGGCCACCAACATGCCTTTGCATGATATTTCCTCCCGTTCTTATGCCTTTATTCTTCTGCCGTTCCGGCCTGTCGATCTTACGTCGCGCGCGGGTTCAGTCTCCAACAACAGATCGTTGGTGAGAACCGGGAGCGCCCGGGGCCTGGCGTCCCGCGCCTGCAGCCCCGAGCATGTTGCGACGAGAGCGGCGGACCATCCAACCGCTGAAACCGCAAGTCGTACCCCAAGGCCGCTGCACGCCCACTGTGCGGCACAGCAATCCCCGTCAGCGTTGGCTCGGACCGGTGTGCGCCGGGGTTGGCGTGTCGGCTGCGCGCAAAATCGATGAGGCACCGCCCGGCCGCCCATCGCCGAAGAGTCAACAATCCAGACTGGCCGGTCCAAATCGTCGGCGCACCGTGCAATCCGAATACAAGGGGCAGCGAAGCTGATGTCCCCGCTCGAACGCTTGTCCCGCCACGGCCGACTGCGGACGAGGGATCAACAAACCGACGAGTGCGTCGATTCAGACGTTTGTGCCGCCATGGACCAGCCTCAAACGCATCCTTGAATCAATGAGGACACTCGCAGACCGTTGTTTTGCAGTATGTTTATAGTTTTGAAGTTGGACTTGGCGCGGGTCCGCAAGATGGCGGCCCGCGGAACCACCACATTGCCAGACGATATTGTTTTATGGCGCGGTACGTGGTTCTGAAGCCCGCTCCGGCCGACGGTATGGCGGCGTTCAGACCCTCCGCACCGGTTTGATCCGGCAAGCAATCACAGGAGACCCAGGCCCGTGTCGATCCCACAGACGATGACCTACGTCCAAGCCAGCGGCGCCGGTGGCCCCGAGGTGCTTGGCCTCGCCACCGGCCCGGTCCCGGTGCCGAAGCCCGACGAGGTGCTGATCCGCGTGCAGGCCGCCGGGGTAAACCGGCCAGACGTGGCGCAACGCCAGGGGTCGTATCCGCCGCCGCCAGGCGCCAGCCCGATCCTGGGCCTGGAAGTCGCCGGCGAGGTCGTCGCGGCCGGCGATCAGGTCAGGACACTCTCCGTCGGCGATCGCGTCTGCGCGTTGACCAATGGCGGAGGCTACGCCGAATACTGCACGGCTCCGGCCCCGCAATGCCTGCCCTGGCCGACCGGCTATGATGCGGTCCGCGCCGGCGCGCTGCCGGAAACCTCGTTCACCGTCTGGGCCAACCTGTTCCAGGCCGGGCGCCTGGCGAAGGGCGAGACCGCCCTGGTGCACGGCGGCACCAGCGGCATCGGGGTCACCGCGATCCAGTTCGCGCACGAATTCGGCTCCAGGATCTTCGCGACCGCCGGTTCGGACGAGAAGTGCGCTGCCTGCATCAGGCTGGGAGCCGACGCCGCGATCAACTACCGCACGCAGGATTTTGTCGCGGAGATCAAGACGCTGACCGACGGGCGCGGCGTCAACGTCGTGCTCGACATGGTGGGCGGGCCCTATATGGCGCGCAATGTTCGGTCCCTTGCCACGGACGGACGGCTGGTGATGATCGCCTTCCTGCAGGGGTCCAAAGTCCAGGAGTTCGACTTCGTGCCGGTGATGGTGAAACGGCTGACGCTCACCGGCTCGACCATGCGCCCGCGTACCACGGCCCAGAAGGGTGCGATCGCCGCCGAACTGCGGGCAAAGGTCTGGCCGGTCCTGGATGCCGGCCGCTGCCCACCGGTCATCCACGCCACGTTCCCGCTGGCGCAGGCAGCCGAGGCGCACCGGCTGATGGAGTCCAGCCAGCACATCGGCAAGATCATGCTTTCGTTCGGATGAGGCCTCAGGCGGATGACCGCCGCCGCCATGGCTGACCACCCGGCCGGTGATTTCGTGCCCGCGTCCGGCCGGTGGTTTCGCGCCCGGGATTGCCCACCCCGGATCAGCCGCACTCGATGAACCATCCTGGATTACCCACCAGGTAATCGACCGCGCTACCCTCCCCGCCTCAGATGGCCCCCGGGAAAAACCGAGGAGGCATCTGATGGAGACGCAACCGATACCCCGCCATCGCTGGTGGATCCTGGCCGTCGTGATCGGCGGCCAGTTCATGTTCGTCGTCGACGCGTTCATCGTGAACGTCGCCATTCCCACGATCCGAACCGATCTCGGTGCTTCGGGCGGCGCGATGGAGGCGGTGATCGCGATCTATCAGGTTGCCTTCGCCACCCTGGTCATCACCGGCGGCCGTCTCGGGGATATCCACGGGCGCAGGCGGCTGTTCCTGATCGGCCTGCTCGGTTTCACGGCGGCCTCGATCGGGTGCGGGCTGGCGACATCCTCCGCCATGCTCATTCTGGCTCGGCTGGCGCAGGGTGCCGCGGCGGCCCTGATGTCGCCGCAGGTCCTGGCGACGATCTACACGCTGTTTCCCGACACCGCCCGAACCCGAGCCTTCGCGGTATTCGGCATTGCGCTGGGTCTTGGCGGCGCGACGGGGCTGGCGCTGGGCGGCTGGCTGCTCCAGCTGAATATCGCCGGGTTGGGCTGGCGGAGCGTGTTTTTCGTCAACGGACCGGTGGGCCTGGCGCTCGCTGCCGCGGCCGTTGCCCTGATGCCGGCCGACGCGGGCCGACGCACCGGCGGGCTCGACCTGCGGGGCGCGGCTGTCTTGTTCGTCGGGTTGCTCTGTCTGGTCGGCCCGGTGCTGGCCGCAAAGGACCTCCACTACGCGTGGTGGCTGTGGAGCGTCGAAGCCTTCGGCCTCGCCACACTGGTGGGCTTCCTGCGCCTGGAGCATCGGACCGAACAGGCGGGGCGAACCCCGCTGATCGACCTGGAGCTGCTCGACGACCGGCGTTTCATCCTGGGTATCGCCGCGACCGCCTGCTTCTTCATGGCGAACATCTCGGTCTACCTCGTCGTGACGCTGTTCCTGCAGGGCGGCCTCGGGTGGTCGGCGCTGGATGCCGGCGGCAGCGCCGTGCCGCTGGCGCTGGCCTTCGTGGTCGCGTCCCGGCACGGGGCGAAGCGCGCCGCGGCGCTGGGACACCGGGCACTGATCGAAGGCTGCGCGCTGGAGGCCGCGGGATTGCTCGCCGCCGCCCTGGTGGTCGCCGAGGGCGCATCGCCCGTCGCGCTGATCCTGGCACTGTGTGTGTTCGGATACGGGCAGGGGCTGGTGATGGCGCCGCTGTTCGGGGCGGTGCTGATGGCCGTGCGCCACGCTCACGCCGGATCGGGGGCCGGCATGCTGACGACGGTGCAGCAGATCGCGAACGGCGCCGGCGTGGCATTGATCGGCGGCCTGTATTTCGCGGTCCAGCCGCTGGCCGGCGACACCGCCGCGCTGCTGGTGTCACTGCTGGACGCGGTCATTGCTCTGCTCGCGACCGCGGTGCTGCTGGCCCGCATGAGCCGGACCGCCCGACGGGTCGCCGCCTGAGGGACAGGAGGCGAAGACGGCGCCTACGGATGGCATCCAGGGACGGCACCCAGGGACGGTACCCAGGGAGTTATCGGCCGTCGTCACGCCCGTATCAACAGATCGCCATGACGGTGGTGTGCATTCAGGAGCAGCAACGCGACCGTTGAAGAGTTTGTCGCTCGGTCGCATGCTCCATGGCGGACCTGATGGGAAGCCGGCCAATGCGACGAGCCCTTGTCTTGTGTCTGGCGATTGCTGCCCCGCTGCAGCCGGCCCGGGCCGGTTGCGCACCCATCGCGATGCAGGAGCCCAGGCTCTGGCATGCAGCGGCATCGGACGACACGGTGGAGATCACCTTCCTCGGCCACGCCAGCTTCGAGATCGTATCGCCGGCCGGCGTGACCGCCGTCACGGACTACAACGGGATCAACATCCCACGTGATCCGCCGGACATCGCAACGATGAACCAAGCGCACTCGACACATTACACGCTCGACCCCGATGCACGCATTCCGCATGTGCTGCATGGCTGGTCCGAAAACGGCCGGATGCCCGTGGTGGACCTGAGCGAACGCGACATGCACGTTACAAACCTGCCGACCAACATCCGCAGTGCGGACGGGGAAACCGAACGGTACGGCAACTCGATCTTCGTGTTCGAGACCGGCGGGT
>DASWON010000125.1:0-2664 GCA_036398735.1 Rhodopila sp. | reverse complement strand
GGCTTCTTCTCAATCTGGCGGACACTCCAAGGCTATCGCGACATCTTCGAGAGCGGTGCGGCAAGGCTCGTGGTCAGCCCGGACAACGACTACCTGCGGTATCTGCAGGCACCGCCGCCGGATCCGTCGCGATGAGTTCCCGCGGTCGACAGCGTATCGCCAGGATTTCATCATCGCATATGCCATGGTCGCGCCGGCATGACGGCTGGTCCCGCCGATGAACCGTCTCTCCCGATGGTCGGCTGGCGATCGTCGCCAGGCGCCATCACGTCAGGAAATTGCCTGAGAACCAGACGTGTCTTTTATCTGATAAGTTGCTACAGGAGTTTCCGGCTGACGAGAACGTGCTGTCGCCCCGAAACGTCATGGTCGGACCAGCTTGCCACCGATGAGCTGCGGTGCCGGGCGCGCTCGATTCGTGGCCGCTGGGCCACTTCCCAGCGGGCGAGCGGAGGTGCGACAAGAGGGGGAATTGCAGCCTACGGTGCGTTTCCAGTCCGCCTGAGGATGCTGTAGTTTAGAGACCCCGGACCATATCTGAACCCCGGACCATATGCGGCTATTTCGCCAGGGAAACCGATCATGCGCCTGTTCCGCTCCACCCTCATCCGCGCTGCCGTTCTCGGCGTGTCTTTCGCGCTGGCGACCCCCACCGTCCCCCTGATCCCGCCGGCCGTTGCCCGGTCCGCCCCGGACAGCTTCGCCGATCTGGCCGCCAAGCTGCTGCCGGCCGTCGTCAACGTATCGTCCACCCAGACGATCACCGCCAAGAACGGGGGCCCCGGACCCGGCGTCGGTCCGGAGATCCCGATGTTCCCGCCCGGATCGCCATTCGAGCAGTTCTTCAAGGATTTCCTCAACCGCAACCGACAGGGTCAGGGCGGCGGCGATAATCAGCCCGCACCACGGCGCGCCCAAAGCCTCGGGTCAGGCTTCATCGTCGATGCGTCCGGCTACGTGGTCACCAACAACCACGTCATCGAGGGCGCCGATGATGTGTCCGTCACGCTGCAGGACAACACAACGCTGAAGGCCCAGATCGTCGGCCGCGACGAGAGCGGCGACATCGCGCTGCTGAAGGTCACGTCCGACAAGCCGCTGCCCACGGTTGATTTCGGCGATTCGAGCCAGGCCCGCGTCGGCGACTGGGTGCTGGCGATCGGCAACCCGTTCGGCCTCGGCGGCACCGTCACGGCCGGCATCGTGTCGGCGCGCGGACGCGATATCCATCAGGGCCAGTACGACGACTTCATCCAGACCGATGCCGCGATCAACCGCGGCAACTCCGGCGGACCGCTGTTCAACATGGACGGTCAGGTCATCGGCATCAACACGGCGATCTTCTCGCCGTCGGGTGGCTCCATCGGCATCGGCTTCTCGATCCCGTCCAACATGGCGAAGAATATCGTTGCGCAGCTGAAGGAGTTTGGCCACCCCCGCCGCGGCTGGCTGGGCGTGAAGATCCAGCAGGTGACGCCCGACATCGCCGAGAGCCTGGGGCTCAAGGACGCGTCCGGTGCGATGGTCGCCGGGATCACCGACGGCGGGCCAGCCGAAAAGGCAAAGATCCGCAGCGGCGACGTGATCCTGAAGTTCGACGGCCAGGACGTGAAGGAGATGCACAATCTGCCGCGCATCGTGGCGGATTCGGTGGTCGGCAAAGAGGTGCCGGTCGTGATCTGGCGCGACGGCAAGGAAGTGACGGTGCAGACGGTCCTGGCAGAGCGTCCGAACGACGCCCAGCTTGCCGCGGTCGACGCGACCAAGCCCGCCGACGCGACAAAGCCTACCGATATTTCAGGCCTCGGTCTGAAGGTCGCGCCGGTCAGCCAGGATCTGAAGGACAAATTCCAGCTTCAGGACGGCCAGAAGGGCGTGGTCATTACCGACGTGTCGCCCAATACCCCTGCGGCTGATCGCGGACTGAAGCCCGGTGACGTCATCATGGAGGTACAGCAAGGCCCCGTCGCGTCGCCCGACGATGTGCAGAAGCAGGTCGACTCGGCACGCAAGGCCGACCGCAAGTTCGTGCTCATGCTGATCCAGCGTGAGGGTGGCGTGCAGTACGTGCCGCTGTCGCTATCCAAGAGTCCCTCCGGCAAGGACAAGCAACCGGGTTAGCCGCGATGTCCTGGTCGGCTCGGCAGTACACGAGCTTTGAGGCGGAGCGCACCCGGCCGGTGCGCGACCTCGCGAGCGCCATCCCGACGGCGTCAGTACGCCGGGCCGTCGATATCGGATGCGGCCCCGGCAACTCCACCGAGGTGCTGGCAGAGCGGTTTCCGGGTGCCGAGGTCAGCGGGCTGGACAGTTCGCCCGACATGATCGAGGCGGCCCGCCAGCGCCTGCCAGGGATCCGGTTTGATCTGGCCGACATCGCAGCCTGGGACGACTCCGGTCCGTTCGATGTGATCCTTTCCAACGCGGCGCTGCAATGGCTGCCTAATCATGAGACATTGATGCCGCGGCTGGCCGCCAAGCTGGCCGAAGGCGGCAGCCTGGCGGTGCAGATTCCGGACAACCTGGACGAGCCGGCGCACCGGCTGATGCGCGAGGTGGCGGCGGACGGCCCGTGGGCGGCCAAGCTGGTGAACGCGGCGGCAAGCCGGGCGCCACGTCTGCCGGCCGCGTGGTACTATACGCTGCTCCGCCCGCACGCCGCGC
>DASWON010000124.1:0-16385 GCA_036398735.1 Rhodopila sp. | reverse complement strand
GGGCTTGGCCCGGCCACTCACGACTGCCTCCCTTGCGTAATGGCCAGGTTTCGGCCCGGCCACCCACGACTTCTGGATTTCGAAGTCCAGGTCCCGGGTCACCGGGCCGGCCCCTCACTCGCGTGCTCGCTCTCCGCTGACGACACCTGGAGGTGGCTACCGCCCGCTGATGACACGGGGCGGCTATCGGCGACCTACAGACACTCGGCGGTCGCGTGCGGCGCACCAGACCGGACCCCGGCCGTTCGCCCCGGGCACCGGACAGTGCTTCGCCAACAGTGGACGAGCTTCGTGGATCAGACGCAACGCGCTCCGGTCCGCCGAGCCCTACACGCCCAGCACCGCCTCGGCCTCGCGAACGACATCCTCCAGCGCGCCCTCGGTGAACGGCGACACGAGGCCGGCCGAACGCACCAGGTCCTGAAACGGCGCCGATCCGCCGCGGGCGCAAAGGCCGACATAGGCCTGCATCGCGGCCGCATAATCCCGTCGGGACCGGACCCAGAACTGCATCGCACAGCACTGCGCGAGCGTGTAGTCGATGTAATAGAAGGGCGAGCCGTAGATGTGCGGCTTGGCCTGCCAGCGGCCGCCCTTCCGCAGAAATTCGAGATCGCCGTAGTCGGTCCACGGCATGTAGAGCTTCTCCAGCCGAACCCACATCGCGTGCCGCTCCGCCGGCGAGGCATCCGGGCTGGCGTAGACGTCGTGCTGGAAATGATCGACGCAGACGCCGTAGGGCAGAAATGCCAGGGCGCCGATCAGGTGCATGCGGCGGAAACGGTCGGCCGCCGCATCGCCTACCAGCCGGCCGATCTCCGGATAGGACAGGAACTCCAGCCCCATTGAGTCGATCTCGGCGGCCTCCATCGTCGGCCACAGGTAGTCGACGCCGGGCTGGTCCCTGCTCTCCCAGTTCTGGAAGGCGTGCCCCATCTCATGCGTGAACACGCCGATATCGTGGTGCGTGCCGTTGAAGTTGGCGAAGATGAACGGCATGCCGGTGGTCGGGAACGACGTGCAGAACCCGCCTCCGGCTTTGCCCGGCCGGTTCTTCAGGTCCATGAAGCCGCCCTGGCGCATCACCCGGTAGAACGTCGCCAACCGCGGGTCCAGGCCTTCGAACATCGCCTGCGCGGCTTCCACCAGCACATCGTGGCCGCCCACCGGCTTCGGGTTGCCGGCCGGATCGACCAGCGCCTCATCCCAGAACCGCAGCCGGTCCCAGCCGTTCTGCGCCCGCCGCATCTACAGCAGCCGCCCGACGAGCGGAACCACATGGCGCACTACCTGCTCACGGTAGCGGGTGACGTCGTCCGGGCCGTAATCCACCCGCCGCAGCCGCCGGTATCCAAGCGGTGTGAAGGTCGCGAAACCCAGCTTGCGGGCCATGCCATGGCGCAGCTTCACGAGTTGGTCATAAAGCGCGTCCAGTTCCTCCGCGTTCGCCGCGAAGAACGCCCAGCGCACCCGTTCCGCCTCATACCGCATCGGGCGGTCCGGGTGTTCCGCGTACGGCCCAAGGCCGGCGAGGTTCACCGTCTGACCGTCGATCGGCAGCTTCGCCGACGCAAGCAGTTCGGTATACCGAGCGGAAACGCGCGCCTCTTCCTCCAGGTCCGGCTTGATTACGGGATCGAACGTCGTGACGTCGGTGTCCCAAAGCCGCAGCGCATGTTCGCCCGTCAGCGCCGCGAAACCGGACCGGTCGGGATCGGCCAACAATCGGCGCTTCAGCGCGACTTCGAGATCAGCCGCCTCGGGCGCCAGCGCGTCCGCATAGTCGCGATCCGCGCGCGCAGCCGCATCGGTCGTGTCCTGCGCGAAACGCAGATGCACCAGCGCCGACCAGGTGTCGTAGTGCCGTCGCAGGCTGTCCCATGCGGCCAGAGCGGCTTTGCGTTCGCCCCGATCCAGCGCCGCCCCAATTTCGGCATAGGCCTGCGTCAGGCCCGCCCGGTCCGGCTTCGGTTCGGCGATATCGGCGAAACGGGGCGCGTCAGTCACCGGCCGCCTCCGGCAGAACGTCGGACACCGCCAGCGTACCGGTCTTGCCCACCTCGCGCTGGAACACCAGCCGCCGCTCATGGAAGCTCGCGACAGACGGACGATGCGCGATCGAGACCAGCGTGGCGTTCGGCAGCCGTTGCTTCAGCACCTGATACAGCTCCCGTTCGGCGTCCGGATCGACGCTGGCCGTCGCCTCGTCGAGGAAGATCCAGTCAGGCTTGGCCAGCAACGCCCTCGCGAAACCGAGACGCTGCTGCTCGCCCATCGACAGACGCATGGGCCAGTTGTCGTCCTGGTCCAGACGGTCACACAGCTGTGGCAACCCGACATCGCGCAACACCTGCACCATTTCGTCCTGGCTGAATGAGTCCACGGCATTGGGATATGTAATCACGTGCCGCAACGTTCCCAGTGGTACGTAGGGTCGCTGCGGCAGAAAGAACGATTTCGGCGGAATCTGCACACCGCCGGAGCCAAACGGCCAGATCCCGGCCAACACCCGGAACAACGTGGTCTTGCCGGTGCCCGACCGCCCGGTGATGACGATCGAGTGGCCAGGCGTCAGCAGCAGATCGGCGCCCTCCAGCAGCTTGGTCCCGTCCGGCAGCGACATCGTCACGTCGAGCAGCCGCACGTTGCGGTCTGGTGACGGGGAGGGCTCGAAGCCGCCATGGGTCTCCGCCCGCGCCTCCACGATCGCCCGGTGGAAGGTTGCGAGACGTTCGACGATCGCTCGCCATTGCGCGAGTGACGCGTACGCCTGGATGAACCAGGACATCGATCCCTGCACCGTCCCGAACGCGCCGACGGTCTGCATCAAGCCGCCGAGCTGCATCGCGCCGGCGAAATAGCGTGGAGCGGCGACGACGATCGGGAACACCACGGCGACCTGATCATAGCCCACGACCAGCGAGTTCAGCAGCTTGGTCCGCGACATGATCTGGCGCCAGTTCGCGATGACCGCGCCGAAACGCTGGCGCAGGGTGACCGCTTCCTCGGCTTCGCCACGGTACAGCGCGATGTTTTCCATGTTCTCGCGGATGCGAACCAGCGCGTAACGGAAATCGGCCTCCACCCGCTGCTGCCTGAAGCTCAGGATCGCCAGCGGGCGGCCGACGAGGTGGGTGAGCCAGGTGCCAACCACGGCGTAGCCCAGCGCGACCCACACCATGTAGCCGGGGATCGGAATGCCGAACACCTCGATGGCGCCCGACAGGCCCCACAGAATGCTGACGAAACTGAACAGTGAGACCAGGTTGGACAGCAACCCGAGGGTCAGGCTGAGCGTGTTGTCGGTGAAGTCGCGCAGGTCTTCGGCCACGCGCTGGTCCGGGTTGTCGGTGCCGATCGCACCGGGGTCACGCGTCAGGCTGATGTGGTAGTAGGCGCGGTCCGCCAGCCATTCATCGAGGAACTTGCGGGTCAGCCAACGGCGCCAGCGGATCTGCAGCAGCTGGTTGATGTACACGGAATAGACGGCCAGGATGATGTGCACCGCCGCGACCTCGCAGAACCCCGGCAGCAGCCCGCTCGGCGTGTTGCGATAGAGGAACAGAAGCTCGAGGAACGCCTTCCAGTCCTTGTCCTGCAGGGCGTTGTAGAACTCGCGGCGCCAGAAGCTCAGGACAACGCTCAGCCCGACCAGCGTCAGGTTCATTACGATGATCGCCAGGAGCAGGCCACGGGCCGACCAGCGCTCCTCCGACGATACGAAATAGGGACGGGTGAGACGCCAGGCGTCTTTCAGGAAAGGGCCGATACCACGCATGAACGGGTTATCTCTCGTTAGGGGAGGTTATTCTGGTCTGCAGGGCGGCGAGCCACGTCTCGACCCGCCGGCGATTGACGCCGAGGTCGGATCGGCCGTACACGCTGCGGGAATACACGATCAGGTCGCTACGGCCGGGGCCGTCCTGTCGCACCTGCACCATGACCAGGTCGGGGAAGTTGAACAGCGGCGTGCGTGCAACGTAGTGGACCTGTCGTTCGCCGGGAAACGACGCGGCCTGGTAGGTGCGCGGCTGGCTGCCGGCAACGCTCTCGATCAGCGCGAACAACGCGTCCGCTGTGACGCTGTACGGCGGTGTGGTCAGGTCGGGCGTCGGGACGAAGCCCGGCGGGGCGGCCAGCGCGGTGTTCGGCGTGGATGGACGGGTGATGTGCGTGACGTTCATCAGAACCGGCGTCGGTAAACCCTCCGCCGCGGGGAAGCCACAGGCGGGCAGTACGAGGCCGATGAGCCACGCAAACGGGTTCATCCGGTACGAGCGAATGTCATCCCATCTCTGATGCCCCGAAAGCCGCCATGCGGCAAGCGAATTGACGGGCTTTACCGCCGGCCGCGGATTACTGAATGGCCATGTTGACAACGACTGTGCCCGGTCTGGGTCGATCGGATCTGTACTTGGCCCCGACAATGCCTCTATGCTTCGGTGAACACGACGACGGCGGTCGATTTGGATGCCGATTGCCGCCGCCCGCCCACGACGTTTCCCCGGCTCAACCGGGCGCGCCGGTGCACCGGTATCGTCCCCGTGCCCGAACGGGCCTCTGCGGTCATTCCCGTGCCCGAACGGGCCTCCTCGGTCGTCCCGGTGCCCGAACGGGTGGCCTCGTTCTTCCCCCGATGCTCGCATGGGTGTCCTCGGTCGCCGGAGCATTCGCATCCACGCCATCTCATTCAACCGGCCAGATCAAGGTGCGGCCCGATGAGAAGATCAGGGATCGGACCGGACCGAGGTCAAGTGTCGACAGCGCGGAAGATCCGGCAGCGACCCGGCCACTCAGGATTGGCCATAACTTCCGACGGCCGTATCTCCGACTGGCCCTACGTCCGACAGGCGGGATTTCCGGCCGGCCGGATTCGACGTGCAAGTCGCAGGTCACCGCGCCGGCTCCTCACGTGCCTGCGCGCTCGCCCGCTCCTCACGTGCCGGCACGCTCGCCCGCTCCTCACGTGCCGGCGCGCTCGCCCGCGAGGACCCGAGGTGGACTGCCCGGCGGCGTCGGTGGCCGCCCGGACCGTGCTTCCCGTGGTCAAGATCCGACGGAAACAACCGCCAGGCGTGCCCACGCCCCTTTGATCCGATGAGCCGGTGCACCCATCGCCGAAGGTAGCGTGCGCGATCGGACCACGCGTTGGTCAGCCGGAGTCCGCTGCTATCGGCCGGTCAGGAAGTCGTCGGTGTACTCGCCGCGTGACACCTTGACCGTGATCCCGTCCTCGATGCCGCAATCGAGGTTCTCGGACCCGGCGATTCGGCCGGGTTCCGCGAGCTCGTCCAGCCGGTCCGCGAACCCGAGGGCCAGTTCCGGCGGGATCCGCCAGATGAAGGCATGTCCCTCGCAGCGCTGCACGCCCGCCGGCCCGGGTGCGGCGGTCAGCAGCACATCGGTCCCGGCGACCTGGCAGAACCCCAGCTCCGCCAATGCCACATCCGCCGCGTCGCGCGCGAACTGGCGAAGCACCCCGCCAAGCGCCCGGCAGTCCTCGGCCTCGCCCAGCATCAGGATCATCGGGTTGAAGTCGCTGGGAAGGAACCCGATCCGCATCATGCGAGTTCCAGCACATCTGTTGCATGGCACAGTTCCTCGGCACCGGCATCGGGGCCGGAGAGAATGCGCACGCGCAGCCATTCGCCGTCGCCCAGGTTCTCGACCACTTCCGCGGACAGACCGCCGGCGACGATCAGTCTGGTGCCGACGGCGACGGCCTTGACCTCCAGCATTGCGGTTGCTCCCTCAGAACAGGATGCTCAGATTCTTCGCCAGCAGGACGTTCTGTTCCAGGATCAGTTCGCGACGCGCGATCAGCCAGGAATCGTTGTTGCGGCGCAGCGTGTCGACGCGGCGGCCGACGAAGGTGCTCGTCTCGTATTCGACGCGGTTCTGATAGACCAGGAACCGGGAGCCGACCACGACTTCGGCGGCGTCTTCGACCGACGGCGCCACTTCCAGCAGCCGCACGTTGCTGACCATGTGGGTGACCCGTGACAGCGGCTCCTCAGCGTAATGAACGCCGGTGAGGATTTGCTCGACACGTTTGCCGAGGGTCCACTTGTCCTCATCGAACCACGAGATCCCTTCACCCTGGCGGGTGTTTTCCCGTTCGGCATGCTGGCCGAATTTCACATTGCGGCGGATCGGCATGAAGTAGACCAGATCCTCGGCCAGCAGGTCGAGCCACTCGCGGAACATGCGCTGATCCAGAAGATCAGCCTCCATATACAGGAAATCCTCGACGTCCTGCTTCAGGGCGTACCAGGCGAGGCCGCGCGCCGGCTGCTCGATCACCCCGCTCATTCGGCGGCCTGGCGCACGGCATCACGACGTCCAAGCAACGAGTCCCAGTGATCGCCTTTCAAGTACCGAGCGTAGACGTCGTAGTAGTTGCGGGCGTTCTGTTCGGTGATCTGCACGCTGACATCGCCGGGCACCGGTTCGTTGCGTCTGTAAGCACCCATCGACTGCTGGTAGTTGAACGGATAGCGCCGCGCGATCGTTCCGGTGCTGGACTTCGTCGCGTACAGCCAATTCTCCATGTCGTCCTGCTCGGTCATTCCGGCCGGACCCGAGTAGCGCATGTAGAACCGGCGCAGCACGTCCTTCACTTCGGCGGGCGCGTCGGCATCGACCAGGAAAAACCGCCAGGCTTCCGTTTCGGTCGGGCCGTGCGGGTGCCACACGCAAAGCGCCCGCGGCTGGCGTCCGTGATACGAGGTGTTGGGGAACAGATTGCCGGTGAACGGCAGAATCCGAGCCTTGTCACCGAGGCGCTGCCGTCGTTCCTCGAAACAATGGCGGAAATACTCATCGACGATCGGATACTGCAGATAGCTCGGCTGGTAGCCGAAATCCTCCGGCATCCAGACGCTGTGCACACCGTGGCCCTGCGGATAGCTGACCCAGACGTGCTGTCCCTTGGTGTACTCGTTGTCCCGGCGTCCCGATTGCCCGGCCCGGGCACTGGGCCCGATGCCGATCATGTCGACCGAACGGTGGGACGGATTGTGGTAGGTGTCGCCGAGGAAGTTCTCGGCGGCGAACTTCCAGTTGGCGGGCAGGATCCACTTGTGAATGCCGATCACCTCCGACCCGCCCGGCCGGCCATCGCGGCAATCCAGCACCTGGTCCAGATGGTCCACCACATCGCCGAGGTAGGTCATGAAGTCGGGCGCCCCGGGGTCCCACGACGCCCAGACGGTGCCCTTGTAGAGCTGCAGCTTCGGCACCTCGATCAGCGACCAGTCGGCGCGGTCGAGCTGCCCCTCATACAGCACGCGATACAGCGGCACGCCCTGCAGCCGGCCGTCGGTGGTATAGCTCCAGGAGTGATAGGGACAGACGAACAGCGAGGTATTGCCAGATTCATAGCGGCACACCTTCATCCCGCGATGCCGGCAGGAGTTCAGGAAGACGTGCACCGCGCCCTGGGCGTCCCGGCAGAGGATGACGGATTCCCCACCCATCCTGGAGACGAAGAAGTCGCCAGGATGCGGGATCTGGCTTTCATGCCCGACGAACAGCCAGGCACGGGTGAACAGCTTCTCCAGCTCTTCGTGATGGAACTCCGGCGAGACGAAGATCTCGCGACTGATCGTTCCATGATCAGTGTCGATCATTTGATCGATGGGCAGTGTTGTTGTCATTCTGCCTTGCCTCCCTGTTACCCTGGCCGCGTCAGCTCCAGCGCAATGCCGCTGCGTCATCCTCCTCGCGAGCCTCGACCCAGGCGCCTTCGCCGCCGGCCAGGTCCTCACGTTTCCAGAATGGTGCCTTGGTCTTCAACCAGTCGATCAGGAACGCCGTGGCATCCAGCGCCGCCTGCCGATGGGCCGAGGCGGCGATCACCAGGACGATATTCTCGCCGGGCCGCAGCGGTCCCACGCGATGGATCACCGTGCAGCCGAGCAACGGCCATCGCTCCGCCGCCTGGTCGGCGATCCGCGCGATCGCCCGTTCGGTCATGCCGGGGTAGTGCTCGAGGGTCATCCCCACGACGTGTCCGGCGCGCCCGGCGTCTTGCCGTTGAACGTGTGGCCCTTCGGCGCTTGGCGCTTCGGCGTGTCGCCCCGTGGCGTCTTTTCCTTGGACGTGCGGCCCTTCGGCGTCCGCCGCCTGGGAACCGGCCGCCTTCGCAGCATCCTTCGGGGAGCCCGCCCGCTTGCTATCGGCCCCTTTGGCGTCAGCCCGCACGACGCCGACAAAGCAGCCGATGCCGCCGATATCGGTACGCCCGGCCGTCAGCGCCGCGATTTCCGCGCCGACGTCGAAGTCCTCAGTCTGGACCTTGATATGAGCCATTGCCGCGACAGGCTAGCCTGTGGCGCCGGGTTTGTCATGCGGGATCCCGATCAGTCGCCGGTTTCCGGCGGCGGCAGTGCGACGCCGGCATCGAGGCCGCGCGGCGGCAGCCCGATCTCTGGCATCGCCGGCACGGCGTCGTCGAGCAGCACGGTTCCCGCCCGGTGCGCGCCATCCCGGAGCGAGCACGGTGGCGCCGATGCGCACCTGTTCCGGCATCACGGCGCGCCGGATGGAAGGCGCGGCGGCGCAGTCCGCGTTCCTGGTCAGCCGGTCCACAACCACCGTGCCGGGCGACAGGACCTCGATCACGCGTGCGGGATCGGGAAGGATGTCCGGCCGCGGATCGATCGGCGCGCCCGTCACGGCCACATCCGGATACCGGACGCGATCCGTCACGACGATTTTCACATCACCGCGAAACACCCGGCCTGTCTCTTTTCAACCGTCGCCGCAGCGCATCGACCGCGTTGCCGGCCTCACTGCGTGACCCAGCGTCCCACCGGTCATCGCGACCGGCTCCGATCCGCAGAACTCGGAGCGCGGTTCCCGCCGGCGTTCCCACGCCAGGAACGCGTCGAGCGTCATCGGCCGCGCTGTGCCATGCTCAGGCCATCGATCATAGCACAGCCGTCGCCGGTGTATCGCGGTCCCGCGCCGAACACGCTACACCGCCTCGCCCTCCAGCACTTTGCCGAACAGTTCGAAATGCTGACCGGTCCAGCGGGTCAGCTGCATCTGCCGGATCGGATGGAAATTCGTCGGGCTGGTGTTGATCCGGATGCCGGGCAGCAGCACAGGGATCTCGACGTCATGCAGGTCCGTCGCCTGCTTCATGATGTTGGCGCGGGAGAAATCCGTGCCGCACTGCTTCAGCACCTGCCACAGCGACATCGACACGGCGTATCCGAAAACCGTGCCGCCGTCGGCGAGGTCGGCGTCCGGCATGTATTTCGCCATGAACGCCCGCCACTGGTTCATACCCGGATCGTCCTTCCAGGTCGGATCCGTCGGGTCCTTCAGATAGGCCGCGCTGATCATTCCGGTGGCGTTTTGCGGTCCCGCCGGATTGATGACCGCCCCCACCGAGATCGACACGTTGGTCATGAAGTGCAGCGGCTTCCAGCCCAGGTCGGCGATCTTCCGGATCGTCTGGGCGGCGAATTTCGGCGTGGCGGCGGTGATCAGCACGTCGGCGCCGGAACCCTGCATCGCGACCGCCTGCGAATCGATCGTGGCATCCGAGGTTTCATAGGAGACGACCTTCACGACCCGGCTGTCGAACTCCTTGCCCAGGACGTCACGCACGCCGGCCGGGTAGTCCTTTCCGAAATCATCGTTCTGATACAAGATCGCAATCTTCGCGCCCGGCTTCTCCTTCAGGATATAGCGTGTATAGATCTGCGCCTCCGTCCGGTAGCTGGGCTGCCAGCCCATCACCCACGGCGCATTCCTGGGGTCGCCCCACTTGTTGGCGCCGCTGCCAAGGAACAGCAACGGCACGCCTTTACTGTTCGTATAGCGGTAGATGGCAGTATTGGAGGGCGTGCCGATCGTGGCGAACATGAACGCGACCTTGTCCTGCTCCACCAGCTTGCGCACCTGGTCGACAGTCTTGGGCGGACTGTAGGCGTCGTCCAGCGAGTCATAGATGATCTTGCGACCGCCCACGCCGCCCTGATCATTGATCATCCTGAAGACGGCGGCCTCGGTACGCGCGATGATGCCATAGGCCGATGCGGGGCCGCTGTACGCGGCGGTGTTGCCGATCTTCAGTTCGGTGGCCGTCACACCCGGCATGTCATCGGCCGCTCGGGCACGGATCGGCAGGCAGGCAGCGGCAAGCCCGGCCAGGAACATGCGTCTGGACATCGTTAACCTCCCATTTTTCTTTTCTGTGGCAAGGCTACACGGTCCAGCGAGACCGGCGAAATGAAATAGTGCGGCGGCGGGGAGGCACGCCGTGAGGCCGTCGCCGAAACGTCCAACGCCCAACCGCCCAGGCCTGCCGCAGTATCGAATGCACCAAGTGACTGGTGGCGGGCGCCGCCCCAGGACAGCGGTCCCAGGTCAGCCGCCCCAGGACAGCGGTCCAGGTCAGCCGTCCCAGCTCGGCGGCCACAGGTCAGCCGACCCAGCCCGGCGGCCACAGGTCAGCCATCCGAGGACAGCGGTCCCAGGTCAGCCGTCCCAGGTCGGCGGCTACAGCTCAGCGCTCCAGGTCAGCCGCCACAAGGCGCGGCGCCGTTACGCCTCCCGGCCTGCCTTACGCACCACCAGCGTCGTCCAGGGACCCTGCGGCAGCATCCGCTCCAGTCGCAGCCCCTGCATCCGGTGCGCGGCGAGCACCCAGCGGGCCTGGTTGGCCAGCAGTCCCGCCAGGATCGCCGTGCCCCCCGGTGCCAGGTTCAGCGCCAGGTCCCGCGCCATCAGGCACAGCGGACGGGCGAGGATATTGGCGAACACGAGGTCGTACGGACCATGACCGCGGACAACCGGGTCGCGCCAGCCATCCGCCAGGCGCACCGACACCAGATGCGCCACGCCGTTCAGTTCGGCATTCTCCGCCGCCACGCGCACCGCCCAGGGCTCGATGTCGGTCGCCAGAACCGGCCGGTTCAGCAACCGCGCCGCCGCCATCGCGAGGATGCCCGATCCGGTCCCCATATCCAGGATCCGCCGCGGCCCCCGGCGTGCCACCGTCTCCAGCGCGACCAGGCAGCCGCGGGTGGAGCCATGCTCGCCGGTGCCAAATGCCAGGCCGGCATCCAGCGTGAGGGAAATCCGGTTGGGCGTCGCCGGCCCGGTCAGGTGCGTGCCGCGCACCGCGAACCGCTTGCCGATCAGTTGTTCGGGAAACGACGCATAGGTTCGCGCCAGCCAGCCGTCCGCCTCGGTGGCCGACCGCTCCAGCACCGGCGACACCCCGGTCATCACCGCGGCCACCGCCAGGGATGCGGCAAGCTCGGCCTCGTTGACGCCGACCTGCTTGACGCCTTCGACGCGCCAGATGCCGGTGTCGTGGTTGCGGAAGAAGCCGACCGTCTCGCAGGCATTCGCGAGCGCCGCCTCGAACGCTTCCAAGGCATCCTCGGTCACGCTGACCGCGACGGTTTCCAGCGGAATCGGATGATTGGCCATCAGGCGCGCTCCACGAACCGATCGAGCACGCGCTTGTCGCCGGATGTCTCGAAATGTACGTCCAGTTTGTCCTCGTCGGCGGCCTTGACCGTGCCGTAGCCGAACTTCTGGTGGAACACCCGCGCACCCACCGGGATCTTGTTAGCCCGAGCGGGACGGCCGGACTGCTCCCAGGCGTCGATCACCCGCGGGGCCCGCGCGACCAGCGGGAACTGGCCCGAGAATGACGTCGCGGCGGCGACCCGAGCGGCCTTGGAGCCACCCGTCACCTCGACATGCCCCTCCGGCAGTTCTTCCAGGAACCGACTCGGGATGCTGACCTGCCAGTTCGCATAGATGCGCCGGTTGGCAGCGTGGCTGACGATGGCGCGGCGACGGGCCCGGGTCAGGCCGACGTAGGCGAGGCGCCGCTCCTCCTCCAGCCCCTTGTTGCCGCTCTCGTCCATGGAGCGCTGGTTCGGAAACACGCCTTCCTCCCAGCCCGGCAGGAACACCGTGTCAAACTCCAGCCCCTTGGCGCCATGCAGCGTCATCAGGCTGACCTTGTCGGTATCGGAACGGTCTTCGTTCTCCATCACCAGGGCGACGTGATCGAGGAAGCCGGCGAGCGTCTCGAAATCCGCCAGCGCGCGGACCAGTTCCTTCAGGTTCTCCAGCCGCCCCGGCGCTTCGGCGGATTTGTCCTGCTTCCACATCTCGGTGTAGCCGCTCTCATCCAGCATCGTTGCGACCGTGACGACGTGGCCGTCGACCTCGAGCATCTTGCCCCACTGGCTGAACTGGCGCAGCAGCCCGCCGACGGCCTCCTTCAGCTTGCCCTTGAGGCCGCCGGTTTCCACCAGCCGGGCGGCGGCGGCCTGTAGCGGGATCCCCCAGGCGCGGGAGGCCTCGTGCATCGTCCGCATTGCCGAATCGCCGACACCGCGGCGCGGCACATTGACGATACGCTCGAACGCCAGGTCGTCGGACGGCTGCACCGTCGCGCGCATATAGGCAATGGCATCGCGGATTTCGGCGCGCTCATAGAAGCGCAGGCCGCCGACGACGCGGTACGGGACGCCCACGGTTATCAGCCGCTCTTCGAAGGCGCGGGTCTGAAAGCCGGCGCGGACCAGGACCGCGATCTCCCCGAGGGGATGGCCGTCGCGGCGCAGTTCCTCGATCCTGCCGGCGACCATGCGGGCTTCCTCGTCGGAATCCCAGAGTTCGATGACCGTGACCTTTTCGCCGCCCTGGGCGTCGGCGCGGCCGGGGCGCAGCGTCTTGCCGAGGCGGCCCTCATTGTGTGCGATCAGCCCGGAGGCCGCAGCGAGGATCGAGGCGGTGGAGCGGTAGTTCGCCTCCAGCCGGACGATGCGGGCGCCTTCGAAATCCTTCTCGAACCGCAGGATGTTCTCCACCTCGGCGCCGCGCCAGGAATAGATCGACTGGTCGTCGTCACCGACGCAGCAGATGTTGCGGTGGCCCTGCGCGAGCAGCCGCAGCCACAGGTACTGCACCAGATTGGTATCCTGGTACTCGTCGACCAGGATGTAGCGGAAGCGGCGATGGTAATCGGCCAGGATGTCCGGCTGGGTGCGCAGGATCTCCGTCATATGCAGCAGCAGGTCGCCGAAATCGGCGGCATTCAGGGTGCGCAGCCGCTCCTGGTAGGCGGCATACAGCGCCTGGGCGCGGCCATTGGCAAAATCCGAGTCCTCACTGGGCGTGATCCGCGCCGGCGTCAGGCCGCGATCCTTCCAGCGCTGGATCACCCCCATCAGGGCGGCCGGCGTCCAGCGCTTGGTGTCGATCCGCTCCGCCTCCATCACCTGCTTCAGCAGCCGCATCTGGTCGTCGGTGTCGAGGATGGTGAAGTTCGACGACAGCCCGACATGCTCCGCGTGGCGGCGCAGCATACGCGCGCACAACGCGTGGAAGGTGCCGAGCCACAGGCCTTCCGCGGGTTCGCCAAGGATGGCGGAAACCCGCTCTCGCATCTCCCGCGCCGCCTTGTTGGTGAAGGTGACGGCCAGGACCTGATTGGGGAAGGCGCGCTTGGTCAGCAGGATGTGGGCAAAGCGTGTGGTCAGCACGCGGGTCTTGCCGGTGCCGGCGCCGGCCAGCACCAGAAGCGGACCGTCGACCGTTTCCACGGCCGCGCGCTGCTCGGCGTTCAGACGGGACAGGTAATCGGGGGGGAGGGGGGCTGCGGACGACACGAGAGCAGATATAGGGCAGTTCCGAGGCGACTGGAAACGTGCCGCGCGCAGATCCGCCGGCATCCCGTCCGCCCGGGACCCGAGCGACCGGACGAGGCGGTCGCGCCGCCGATGTCATGGATGACGGCGCCCGCGCCGGGGGCGTCCGAAAGCCGGCGGCTTGAGGCCGGGATTTCAATCCGATGCCCGGAACGGCCCCGGCAGTGCGGCTGGATGGCCTGCCGGATCGGGCTGCCAGGTGGCGCGCGACGGATGGCCGCTGCCAGATGAGGCTGCCAAATGGGTGCTGCCAAGCGGGTGCTGCCGGATGAGGCTGCCCCAGTTGAGCCTGCCAAATGGGCGCTGCCAAATGGGCGCCGCCAAGTGGGCGGCGCCAAGCGGGCGACGAATGGCGGCGGCCAGATGGGTGCTGCCGGATCGGCGCGCTGGCGGATGGCCGCGCGACCGGCGAACGGGCTCCCGGGCGCGCTACGCGGCCGCGTGGTTCCTACGGCGCCGCAGGACACCCAGGCCGACGAGGCCGCCGCCGATCAGCGACATGCTCGCCGGCTCCGGGACGGTTTCATAAGTGATCGTCACGATGCCGCTGATCGAGCCGGTGGCACCGAAGGTCAGAGCGGTGCCGGCGCCCGGCTGCTTCGTCCCGGCAGCAGCAAAGCCGCCAAAGCTGACGTCAAACGTCAGCTGGCTACCGGCGGTGCTTTCATAATTCGCGAAATTCCCGGCAGCGACACTGGAACTGTTGGACGCGCTGAGCGGCGGCGCGGAAAACAGCTGCACCGGCGTGGCGGCATTGGCGGTGCCGGAAAAGCCTGAGGCGGCCAGGGTGTTGAGGACGCTCAGGGACCCGTCCAGCGTGTAGGATACGACGATGTCACCGGAGAAGTGTCCGTTCGTGAACGTGAAGCTCGTGGTGGGATTGCTGTTGGAGGTCTGGAAAGAGGCGGTTGCGTTCGTCGCCAGGGTTATGACGATCCCGCTCAACACCCCGTCGGTCGTCGGGTTGAACGCCGGCAGCGTCACCGTCAAGCTGCCCGTCCCCTCGCCGAAGTCGCCGGCACTCTGTTTCGCGAAGGGATCGCTGTATGTGACGTTGGCATAGGCAAAACCGGGGGTCATGACCAGCAGGGCCGCGCCACTCAGAAACGTATAGCGAAACGGGAAGCGGGCCATCGCAGCAAACCTCTCGGAGATCAATCTGGCCGTTCAAAATGCATGCGCTATGCCACGTGATATTTATCATGTATATCAATATGTTGCATGCCGTTAGGCCATGGCCTCCGGGATATATGTAAAAATTCCCGACACCTGGCCCGGGGTGGCTCCTCGCAGCGAGGGCTCGCCGGCCTGCCAGATCATGGCATCCCCGGCCGACCGGGTCCTGCTCCGCTCCCAGGGATCCGGCCCTGGATCACCGGCACCGACACGCGCTCCCTAGATGTCCGGCACCTCGGGCCTTGCGATACGCGCAGCGTGCATCCATTCTGATTTTGTTATTATTGCCTGCCCTCGCACCATCGGCATCAACATGTCGGCTACCGGATCTCTTGCCACATCGGCCCTTCTCGATCTGGCGGTCGCCCACCACCAGGCGGGACGACTGGTGCAGGCTGAGGAAGCCTATCGGCAGGTCCTGGCTCACGACCCGGACGAACCGGAAGCATTGAACCTGTTGGGCTTGATCCTGCAGAACCGGGGCGCGTTGGCTGCATCGATTGAGATGATCGAGCGTGCGGTTCAGCTCGATCCCGCTTTCGGCGAAGCCCATGCGAACCTCGCGCGGGCTCAGCGGGCCAGCGGGCAGGCCGCCGCGGCGGCGCAGAGCGCGCGGCGGGCGATTGCATTCGCCCCGGATCTCGCCGAGGCCCACCTCCTGCTCGGCCGAGCCCTGCTGGACCTCGGTGAGGCCGCTGCCGCCGCGGAGGCCTGTCGCCGAGCCGTCGATCTGGATGCTGACCTCGCGGATGGCCAGACCAACCTCGGTGCGGCGCTCAGCCGGCTCAGAGACTTCAAGGGGGCGGAGCGCGCCTTCCGCAAAGCGCTGGAAACGCGCCCGGACGATGTCGCCACGGTCCGGGCGCTCGGTGTCGCGTTGAGTGAAATGGAGCAGCACGACGAAGCGCTGGTTTGGCACGACCGCGCGGTCGGGCTTGCTCCGGAGGATATTCATTGCTGGACCGGAATCGCCGTGGCGAGAGCGCGCGCCCAGGATATCGCGGGTGCGATCACGGCCTGCCGTCACGCATTGACCCTTGATCCTCGCCGCGCGGATCTATGGACGATGCTCGGTAGCCATACCGCTGCACTCGGCCGTTTCGATGAAGCCGCGGAATATCATCGCAAGGCGCTGGAAATCGATCCCGACAACGCCGAAGCCCGGCGTGAACTCGTGTCGATCGGGAAGCACGACCGGGGAACCGGAGAGGTGCCCGCCTTGTCGGCCACGTTGCATGACCGGCGGCGTCCGATTCGCGACCGGGTTGCCGCGGGCTTTGCACTCGGGGCCGTTTACGAAACTCTTGGGGATATCGACGCGGCGTACAGGTGCTTCAAGATCGCCAACAGGTTGGCACGCGCGGAGCGTCAGGCTGAAGGCAGGGGCTTCGATATCACTGTCCTCAGACATGCCGTCGACGGCATGATCAGGGCCTATAGCGGCGCGACGTTCAAGGCCGCCGCCGGCTGGGGCGATCGATCCGACGTGCCGGTGTTCATCGTCGGCATGCCGCG
>DASWON010000123.1:0-17057 GCA_036398735.1 Rhodopila sp. | reverse complement strand
ATGCATGCGCTCGAGATGCGGTTCGTACCACTGGCGCGCCAGACCCAGTTCAGCGGGCCAACCCGCTTTTCCGCCCCGGATTGTCTGCACTGCCGCGACAAATTCACCCCAGTTTGCGCCGACACGCGGTGGCGCCGGTATGTTCGCAAGCGCGTGCAAAGGATCGGGCTGATCGGCCATGGCGTCGAGAACACGCTGCGCCAGTCCCGGGCCGACCCCGGGCATTAATTGCATCACGCGGAAGCCGGCGACCCTGTCACGGGGGTTCTCGACGAAGCGCAGCAGCGCCAGGAGATCCTTGACATGCGCCGTATCGAGAAACTTCAGGCCGCCGAACTTAACGAACGGAATGTTGCGCCGTGTCAGCTCGATCTCGAGGTTGGTGCTGTGGTGCGAAGTACGAAAGAGCACGGCCTGCTGCTTGAGGCGCATGCCTTCCTCTCGCTGGGCCAGCACGCGCTCGACGACGTAACGCGCCTGTTCCGATTCGTCGCGCACCGAGACGAGATACGGAAGCTCGGCCGAGGCACGATCGGTCCAGAGATTCTTGGTGAAGCGCTCGGCCGCAAGCTCGATCACCGCGTTCGCGGCCCGGAGAATCGGTTGTGTCGAGCGATAATTGCGGTCGAGCGTGATGACCTTGGCCGCGGGGCTGAACTGGCCGGGAAAATCGAGAATGTTGCGTACCGTCGCCGCGCGAAACGAATAGATCGCCTGGGCGTCGTCACCAACCACCGTCAAGCCGGCGCCATCGGGCTTCAAAGCATGCAGGATCGATGATTGCAGCCGATTGGTATCCTGATATTCGTCCACCAGCACGTGGTCGAAGCGCGAGCCCATGTCCGCGGCAAGCACCGGATCGGTGGCAGCTTGCACCCAGTAGAGCAGGAGATCGTCGTAATCGAGGACGTTCTGGGCCTGCTTGGCCTCCACGTAGCCCGCGAAAAGGCCCCGCAGTTGATGTTCCCACTCGGCACACCAGGGAAAGCATTCACGAAGTACGGTATCCAGGGCGGCCTCGGCGTTGACGGTGCGCGAGTAGATTGCCAGACACGTCGCCTTCATTGGAAAGCGCGCCTGCGTCTTGGAAAAGCCGAGTTCATGCCTGACAAGGTTCATGAGATCGGCCGAATCCTCCCGATCATGAATTGTATAAGCCGGATCGACCCCGATTTGCTCGGAATACTCTCGCAGCAGGCGCGCGCCGATCGCGTGGAACGTGCCCGCCCAGGTCAAGGCCTCAGCCATGACGTCGGCGTTTGATCCCAGGGCCTGGCCGCAAATCCGTCCGGCACGCCGCGTCATCTCGGCGGCGCCGCGGCGGGAAAAGGTCATCAGAAGGATCCGGCCAGGGTCGACCCCACTGACGATCAGATGCGCGACCCGGTGCGCGATTGTGTTGGTCTTTCCGGATCCGGCGCCGGCGATGACGAGCAGCGGGACAGGTTGGGAGCGGGCATCATCCAACAGGCCGTGCTCGACGGCGCGGCGCTGCTCCGGGTTCAGTTTCTCGAGATAGGTCAGTGGCATTGGGCGGGCCTAGGCGGGAGCGCGCCACATACTCCTGTTCCTGGCCCGTTCGCAATGCGGGCGGAGCCACGCCTGGCGATCGGCGGGAAATCGCCGTGCCCCAACCTCGGCCATCCGGGAACTCGAACATCCGAGACCCCAACGATGGGACACCCCGACAGCCCGAAAGCCCGGGAACCCGAAGGCCGGGTAATCCGAAGGCCCGGGAGCCCGACGGCCCGACGACCGGAGAACTCAACGATCCGCGAACCCGACGGCCCAGGACATCGCCGTGCGGCGACCTCGACGCTCCTGCACATCTGTGGCCGGTTTCAAGGGCCGGCCATGCGTGACCATCGGGCCGCAGTCGCCGTAGGGGGCAGTCGTGGCTGTCGGGAAGCCGCGCGGCGCAGCGACCGACATGCGAGACGGATCGTGACCGCCCGTACCGGAACTGGCTGGGAACGTTCTCCATTCGGGGTCAGGCCCTTGCAATGGGCCGGCGCGTGCGGTTTGTACAACCGGATTCAGCCGCGATGGCCGCCTGAGCGGACGTGCTCAAAACCCCCTCGGTGTGGAAAAGCGTGGTGGTGAAACCGGGACCCGAAACCGATGAACGAGACACCGAAACCCGGGTCGTGCCAGGGGTCCCAGTACCAGGGATCAGGGTAGGCGTAAGCCGGTCCGTAGCTGATCGGGATTGGGCTGATATTGTCCCCGTTCGTGGCCATGCACTGCGCATAGGCGATGTTATATGCCTGCTGCAGTTGATCGCTGGACTTGCCCGACGCATTCGGCGGCGTAATCCGTGTCGCAGCGTATTCACGGCAGGCCGCATCCTCACGCTGGAATTGCGCGAGATCCTTTCCCTGCTGCGGCAACGCAACGATGCTGGGACCGGACGGGGGCACCGCCGCGCATCCCGTCGCCAGTGGGGAAACCGCTGCCATGAGCAGCAAGCCAGCTGGAACCTTCAGAGCCTTCATAGGACACCTCACTGCTAGAGACAGACCCGATGCGATTGACGTGCGGCGAGTGGGGGTTATTCCCTCCGCACGCATGGTTGGTCGTACGAGGGGGCACCCGCTACAAATGCGCATGCAGATTGAAGAACACTCCGAGAGGCTCTCCCACAAAGCCCCCGGCGCCGTTCGCCGCGATGAAGTATCGTTGGTCGGTGATGTTGCGGACGTCGAGCGATGCGCCCCATCGCTCATTGTCATATCCCACTGTCGTGTTGAGGATGACGAAGCCGGGAATCGAGTCCACGTTTGTGATGTCACTGAACGACTTGGCCTGATAGTTGAGCCCGCCGCCGACATGAAATCCGGCTATGTTTCCGATAGAAAATGCGTATGTGGTCCAGAGATTGGTGATATAGGCCGGCACGCCCTGAGGCCGGTTGCCGACAGAACGGATGCCCTGCGGATTGTCCGTAATGACGGCATCCTGACCGGTGAAATTAGCCAGCAAATGCCAGCGCTCCGTCAGCCGTGCATCCAGTGACATCTCGCCGCCGCGGGTCCGTTGACTGTCGAAGATCACAGTCTCAAGCCCGTTGAGTGTGGTCAGCGCCGCGACATTGTCCCGCGACACCGAGAACAGCGCCGTGTTCAGGGTCAACCTGTCATTAAACAATGAGGTCTTGACACCGACCTCGTATTGCGTGGCGTTCTCCGGAGCACCGATGCCGTTCTGCGTATTCTCCGAGCTGAAGTTGACGAGGTTACTGCGGGCGACGCCGAAATACACCCCGACATTCTGCAGCACATTGTAGAGCGCGCCGACATTCCAGCTGAATGGCGCGTCATCGCGGGCGTCGGTCACGCCGGCCACCAGAGGCTGTCCATCGGTGCCGAAACGGCCCGGCACCGTGATGTTCGGCGTCAGCGACGTGCTCCACCAGTCCTGGCGGATGCCGAACCGCAGTTTGAGCCGGCCGCCAACATCGATCTGATCAGTCGCATAAAGACTGAGATAGTTTCCGACGAGATTATCGTCATCGCAGGAATGTCGCGTGTCGCAGAGGAACTGCAGGCCGGCGGTCGAGGTTTCCGGCGGGACGGGCGCGAAGGCATTCGGAATATTTGGCAGGTCGGCGGTCCGGCGATTGGTGCTGAGGGTCTGGTGCTGGTATTCGAATCCGGTCAGCAGGGCGTGCGAAACCGGCCCGGTGTCGAACTTCCACACAGGTTCGAGCTGATAGTCGAAGGTGTTGTCGGTATCCTGCTGACTGCGCAACTGGCGCCCGATCACCTGGTTGCCGCTGATCTGCGTGCTGGAGCTGTCACCATTCCGCAGTACGTCGAGCGTGCGGTACAAGTACGAAAAGCGGTTGTTGATCGTCAGGTAGTCGGTCACCTCCCATTTGTCGGCGAATGTCGAATTGACGTAGCTCTGCCGCGCATCGGCGAAGGGTGTCGAGTATTTGGCGTTACTCGACACATCCTTGAGGGGCGAGCCATGAAAATAGATGATCCCGTAGGAATCCGGCGTCTGCTCGATCTGGCGCAGATCGATCGCGACATTGACGGTGTGGTTTCCGCCACGCCATTGTAACGCCGGCCGGATCTCGTCGTCATGATCGCTTAGATTGCGGAACCCGTTGGCATGTTCGACCGTGCCGTCGATCCGGAAATTCAGCCCCGGCAGGGTCGTTGGCCCGGTGGCGTAGCCACTGGCAGTGACGCTTCCAAACGACCCGGCCTGCACGGAGCCGCCGTAGCCCAACGCCGAAGACGGTGTGTAGTGGATGAGGTTGATAGCGCCTCCGGGTGGGCCGCTTCCGAGCAGGGCGGAGCCTGGGCCTTCGATGATCTCAACGCGCTCGACGCCGTTCAGTGAATGCGAGACGCCTCCGAGTTGATCGCCGTTGGAGTAGCCGTCGCTGTAGATCTGCGCATTGAGGCCGCGGATGAGAAAATGGTCGAAATACCCAAGCGAATCCTGTCCGCCCGAATTGATGCCGGGTGCATTGTAGATGCTCTGCTGAAGCGTCGTATCACCCTGTTGGTCGAGCAACGCACGCGGGATGATATGCACGCTGAGCGGCAGATCCTTCAACGGCGTGTCCGTCTTGCCGACGGATGGCACGGCCTGCGGGTTATCGACCGATGCCGGAACCAGCGGCGCCGCGGAGACGTCGACGGATGGCAGGACCTCGGTTCCAGGCGTCGCGAGCGTTTGAGCGCAGGCGGGCCATGCAATGAGCGTCAGGGCAGAGGCTGCCCATGACCTTCGTTTCCATCGGTGTCGGGTGATCACGGGGAAAATCCCATTCCAAATCGTTGCCTGTGGAATGATCCAGCGACGGACAAAATAGCCGCGAGCCCGCGACGGAGCCTCGACGTCCCGGCAAGGCCCACCAACGTCACAGTGTCAGGATAGCAGCCTTGGTTTTCGCGCCTTCTTGCGAGTCACTATCATTCGCAAGCAGCGATAGCCGCTCTCCGGATGTCTGCAAACAGGCCGGATCGGCTGCTCTCAAAAACATATTTTGAAGGGATTAAACCGGCATCTCAGGCGTCTGTTAGCGCTTGCATTGGCGCTGGATGCGTATCGAAGTCAGCCGTTCCCAGCGAATGGCGCGGCAACGGCGCGGCGGAGATGCACGGCCACGAGCGTGGCACGCTCGTGCACGCCTCCATGACCGGTCGCGATGCCTGACGCAGCGCAGCAGGCGCAGGCAGAAGGGCGGGGCCGGCGTCAGGGGCGTTGATGCACACCGGAGGGCACCGATCGTCCGCGCCGCCGGCCCTGGGCTGCGACATCAGTCACTCTGAAACCCGACGTGCATCCTGGCGGCCTTTGACGGCGTGAGCCGGCGTGTCCAGAATGGAGGCTCATGACCCCGCCAGGATCCAGGATGCCAGAATTACTCGTCTGCCTAACCTTCGACCACGATAACGCGTCGTCGATGATCTCGCGCAAGCTGACATCGCCGACGATGATCTCGCGCGGGGATTTCGGCATCGTCGCGGTGCCCCGCATTCTCGACCTGCTGCGCCGGCACAACATTCCGACGACCTGGTTCATCCCTGGCCATACCATCGAGAGCTACCCGGCCACCGTGCGTCCGGTGGTGGACGCCGGGCACGAGATCGGCAATCACGGCTGGACGCACCGTATCCCCGCTACCCTCGGTCGCGAGGGGGAGGAGGAGGAGCTGGTGCGTGGCAACCAGGCGATCGTGGCGCTGACCGGCCGCAAGCCGCGCGGCTACCGTTCGCCCTCATGGGACCTCAGCCCGCACAGCGTGGACCTGCTGCTGAAACACGGGTTCGTCTACGACAGTTCGATGATGGGCCATGACATATCGCCCTATCAGGCTCGGCGCGACGACGAGACCAGCCTGCTGGAGCCGATGCGGTTCGGACCGGATACCGAACTGGTCGAGATGCCGGTGAGCTGGTCGCTGGACGACCACCCGCACTTCGAGTTCATGCGCACCGAACAGACGATCCTGCCGGGGTTGATGAATGCGAGGGCGGTGTTCCAGAACTTCACCGACGAGTTCATCTACATGAAGAAGCACAACGAATGGGGGGTGCTGACGTACACATTTCATCCCCATGTCGTTGGCCGCGGGCAGCGCATGCTGGCCCTCGAGCAGTTCATCGAAACGCTGGCCGCGGAGGGTGCGCGGTTCGTCACCATGGAGACGGCGGTCGCGGCGTATCGCGACCGCTATCCCCACGGCGTCAGTCTACGCGGCTAGTGGGGCGGCTTTCACCGCAGCGGTGTGAAAGCCGTCTCCTTCACCCAGAACATGGTGATGAGCGTTACCAGTGACGCTGCGATGACGTAAAGGGCCGGGGACAATGGGTTGCCGGTCGCGTGGATCAGCCAGGTCGCGATGAACGGCGCGAACCCGCCGAAGATCGCCACCGGGATGTTGTAGCCGACCGAGAGCGCCGTGTAGCGGACCTTGGTCGGAAACAGCTCGCAATATACCGCGGGACCCGGCCCGGCGTACAGCGCCAGCAGCACCACAAGGATCAGCTGGGCGATGAATGCGTACAGCGGCACCCCCGTGGAGGCCAGGAGGAACAGCGGATAGGCCAGGACGATGTAACCGACGCAGGATGCGATGAACAAAGGCCGGCGTCCGATACGGTCCGACAGCGCGCCCATCAGCGGCACCACAACAACGAACGCGAGCAGGCAGACGGTGCCGATCCACAGCGCCGTGCCGCGCGGCATCTTGACGATGTTGGTCAGCCAGGTCGTCAGGTAGATCAGCACGGCGTAGTAGCCGACGGTATTGTGCAGCGTGATGCCGAATGCCAGGAGGGTCGGCTTGCGGAACGTGGTGAACGCCTCTTTCAGGGGCGAGTGCGCGACCTCTCCGTCATCCTCCAGTTCCGAGAACTTGGGCGTCTCGTCCAGCTGCCAGCGCATGATCGCGCCGACGATGCCGACCACCACGCCTAGCAGGAACGGGATGCGCCAGCCCCAGAGGAGCATGCTCTCGGGCGAAATCCAGGTCGTGAGCGTCGCGGCCGTGAGTGAGCCCAGCAGAAAGCCCCCACCGACGCTGACCTGCTGCCACGAACCGGTCAGGCCACGCTTGCTGGGCAACGAGTATTCGACGAGGTAGGCCGCGGCGCCACCCCATTCGCCGCCGCCCGACAGGCCCTGGGCGAGCCGAGCGACCACCAGCAACAAAGGTGCCAGCACGCCGATCGACGCATAGGTCGGCAGCAGCCCGACCGCGAAGGTCGAGATCGCCATCAGGAAGATGACCGCGCTGAGTGCCTTCTTGCGGCCATGGCGGTCGCCGTAGTGGCCGAAAACAAAGGAGCCGACCGGCCGCATCACGAAGCCGACCCCGAACACCGAGAAGGTCAACAGCAACGAGACCAGCGGCGTCTGGTTGGGGAAGAACAGTTGCGAGATGACCGGAACGAAGTAGCCATAGACCGCGAAGTCGTACCACTCGAGCACATTGCCGATAACCCCCGCCAGAATAGCGGTGCGTCGCTGACGGGCCGTCTGCCCGGTGGCAGGCGCAAGTGTTGACATGAAGATTCCTTTTCCTCGGTTCGGTGTGTTCAGTGTCGCGTGTCACCCCGCACAGCCGTGCGCGGGCCCCGCGTCATCGCGACACGCAGCCGGTCATCACCGCTCCGGCGGTGTTCCCTGGCACTGGCCGCAAGGGCGGTTGCGGCGCATGATCCTTATGGTTCGCGCCGTGCCGGTTGGTCCACCCGGGAGAAAGTCAATGGAGCGTTGTCGCGCAATCGGGGCAGGGGTCATCAAACCGGCCAAAGGCCATCCATTGAACGATCATGCCCGGATTGAAACGCCTGATCGTCGCCGGTCTCCCGGTGCGCCACCGGATCGGCTGCCGGGCCAAGGCCCGGCAGCCTCCGATTCGCAACGCTCTCGGCGGTAAAACGGCAGCCCCTTCGCAAAACGGCAGCCCCTTCGAGGAGCGCCGTCAGGAAGCGACGGGGATCACTTCGCCACCCGCTCGATGTTCCACAGCAGCGGGAAGCTGAAGGGCATCACACCTTTCAGCTCCGACCGGTACGCCGGTGGCCCGGCAAACTGGCCACCCAGGATCAGGTTGACGTTCTGATGGAAGCGCTCCTGCAGCTTGTCCGCGATGGCCTGCCGCTCGGCGGGCTTGGCTTCGGCCATCTGCTTCAGCAACGGCGTGGTGTCCTTGTCGCAGTACCAGCCGAACTGCCCGTCGATACAGTTGTAGGAGATCCCAAGATTGGCCAGCGGGTTGACCATGTCGATGCCGTTGGCGATCAGCGGCACGATGCTCCAGCCACCTTTTTCCACCGTCTCCCGGCTGAAGCGGCGTTGCGCCACGGTGGCGTAGTCGGAGGTCCTGAGGTCGACGTTGAAACCCGCCTGCTTCAGCTGATCGGCGACCACCAGCCCGATCGGGTTCAGAATCGCCGAGGTTGCCGCGTGCAGGAAGGCGATCGGCTCGTTGTTGTAGCCGGCCTCCTTCAACAGCTGTTTGGCGCGTTCGGCCCCGGCGTGCTGGTAAACCTGCGTGCCGGCGGTCGAGCTGAGCGGCGCGTTGCACATATAGAGCGATTCGCAACTCTTCAGGTACATGTCATCGGGCAAGCCGAGGGCGGCCATGACATCCGCCTGGTTGATCGCCGCCTGCGCCGCCTGGCGGATCTTCGGGTTGTTGAAGGGCGGCTGGAGGTGATTGAGGACGATGATCGCCATGATCTGGTCGCCGCCGTGCGTCTCGCCGATCGTCACGCCGGGATCGCTGCGCAGTGCGGGGATGAAGTCGTAGGGCACGATCTCCAGCACGTCGATCTCGTTGCGCTGGAGTGCGGCGACGCGGGTTGCCTGGTCGGGCATGCTGATGAGTTGCACCCGGTCCATCTTGGCGATCTTGCCGCCGGCCAGGGCATCGGCCGGCTCCGGCCGCGGCTTGTAGGCAGGGTTGCGGTCCAGCACCGCGAGGTTACCCGGCTGCCACAAATCCTGGCGGAAGATGTAAGGGCCGCTGCCGACGATCTCCGGCACCGGCTTGTCGGAAGTCAGGTCGGCGAGCCGCTTCGGCATGATCACCGGGATCTGGTGGCCTGGCTTGCCCAGCGCCTCGATCACGAAGCCGAACGGCCGGCTGAGCTTCAGCTGGAAGGTTTTGGCGTCGATGACGGTGATCGACGCCGTGGCATCCATCAACTGCTTGCCCAGCGCCTCCTTCGTCGCCCAGCGCTTGATGGAGGCGATGCAGTCATCCGGCGTTACGGCCTGGCCGTCCGAGAAAGCCAGGCCGTCGCGCAGCGTGAAGGTCCAGGTCAGACGGTCCTCGCTGACCTGCCAGCCTTGCAACATCTGCGGCTTGTATTCGCCCTTGCTGTCCACGCCGACCAGCGTGTCGAACACCATGTGAGCGAATACCCGCGTCGCGTTGATCGTGGTGATGATCGGGTCCAGCACCTGCAGCTCTGTATTGAGCGAGACGCGCAAGGTGGAACCCTGGGCCCGCGCAACCTGCGGCAGCGCAGCGAGGGTCAGGGCAGAGAGCGCGAACGTCGCCATCAGGCGCCGCGAAAGGCGTGCGGTCGCGCGACGCAATATTGGCATAGGACAAACAACTCCAGTCATTTAATCAGGCCGCCGCTTCGGCATTGGCGCGGCGCACATGATCATAGTTCCGGCCGCGGAACCAAGCCATATATTCGTCGGTCGTCATGGCAGGGAATTTCGGCGCCTCGCCCGGCACCTCGCAGCCCGGCACGACATCGATCAGCGTCTCCGGGTTCGGATGAAAGAAGAAGGGGATCGCGTAGCGCGGCTGGCTGGAAACGTTGAAGGCGCGATGCGGCGTCGACAGGAAGCGACCGTTGGTCCAGCGATGCAGCACGTCGCCGGTGTTGACGACAAAGCTGTCCTCGATCACCGGCGCGTCGATCCACTCCCCCGACGTCGTCTTCACCTGCAGCCCTGGCACCTTGTTCTGGGCGAGCAGGGTAATGAAGCTCGAATCAGAGTGCGGCGCGATACCGAACTGGTTCTCGGCATATTCCGCGACCGGAGGATAATGCGTGAGCCGCAGCCCGGTGAGCGGCGCATCGCAACGCCGGCTGAAATAGTCCGCCGGCAGGTCAAGGGCGCGGGAATACAGCGGCAGCAGCTTCTGCGACAGGTCGTCCATCGCGTCATAGTAGGCCAGCGCGGCCTCCTTGAAGCCCGGCAGGTCCTGCGGCCAGGTCTCCTCCGGCCCGATGTCATGGCCGTTGCGTTTGATGAAATAAGCCTCGTTTTCATTCGGTTTGTTGTTCAGATTGAGCGTCGAGGTGCGCGTCGTGCTGGCGCGCATTCCCATATAGCCCTGCATCTGCAGGTTGACCTTGACGGCTTGCTTCTTTTCCGGCGCCTGCGCGTGGAACCGCCGGGTCCAGTCGAAGGTCTGCTCGACCAGCGAACGGGGTACGCCATGATTGACGATGAACAGGAAGCCGATCGTCTCATTGATGTGCTTCAGCTCGGCCGCCGCGGCTTCGAGCCCCCCCGGCTCGCCCCTGAGATAAGGGCCCAGGTCAAGAAGAGGGATAGCCGTCTCGGACATTTCGAATACTCCTGCTGGCGGTCCTGGATCGGCCGCCGACCAAACGGAAGCAAACCGTGTGCCAGCGCGCTGTAGGCCGTGGACGGTGGCGGGACGGCAACCGGGCCGATGCGGCGGGGCGGAGGTCAGGCGCGAACCATCGGCGGGCGCCGCCTGGGCGATCTCCCACAAGCGTCAACGCGGCGCCGGACCACCCCCAGCCGCCACATGGCGTGCGCCAATCGCTCAAGTTTCTGGACAGGCCGTGCAATCCACAGGCCGTGCAATCTTGGGATCCAACCGGTGGCGCGGCGGTGTCTTCGTTGGCGCTGCCGCCGCCTGACGGATCAAGCGCACGTGATCGGGCGTTAGCGCCCTCGATGGATCCCGCGCCCTCGATGGATCCCGCGGGCGCCACCCGCGGCCACCGTTTTCGGCTTGCCATGGTCGCGGCAGCGGTGACGAGGGTGCCACGGAACCTGGCCGGCCCGCTTGCGTTAAGGGCGGACCAGCCACCACGACGTGCAACGGCAGCCTGACCCCGAAAATGACGCTTTTCTTTTCGACTCCCTGCGGTTGTTGCAACGCGGCCAAGCCTGAGGGGTCGGATTGAGCGAGACAGTGGACAGTGCGGCTCATGGCGAGCGGCAGGACCCGGCGAAACGCCTCAGGTCGGAACAAGACGAGAAACCGGACCGTTCGGCCGAGCAGCGGGAGAACCGCGACCCGCGTTCGGCGGACCGGCAGACCGATCCGGATCGCCCTAAATCGGGGAGCCGCTGGCCGCTGATCATCCTGGCGATCGTCGTCGTAGTCGCCGTTATTGCAGCGGTCACCTACTGGCTGCTGACCCGCGATCTGGAAAGCACGGACGACGCCTATACCGAAGGCAACGCCATCGCCTATGCCGCCAAGGTCTCCGGCTATGTCACGCAGTTGAACGTCGACGACAATACGTACGTGCATGCGGGCGATCTGCTACTGAAGATAGACTCACGCGATTATGTAACGGCTCGTGATCAGGCGCGAGCCAGCCTCTCCCTGGCCAAGGCCCAGCTGTCGAGTGCGCGTGTCGACCTTGAGATCGCCCGGGTGCGGGCTCCCGCGACGTTGCAGCAGGCCCAGGCTCAGCTGCAGCAGGCGCAGGCGACCCAGGCGCAGGCCGAGCGTGAATATCGCCGCCAGCGCGCCGTCGATCCGCGGGCCACGACGCAAACAAGTATCGACCAGGCCACCGCGCAGATGCAGTCGGCCACTGCCGCCGTCGCGAACGCCCAGGCGCAGGTGAGTATCGCCAGCCTGGTGCAGCAGACGATTCAGGCCGCCGAGGATACCGTCACCCAACGTGAGGCCCAGGTCGCCCAGGCTGAGGCCAGTCTTGCGCAGGCCGAGGTCAACCTGTCCTACACCGACCTGGTCGCACCGTCCGATGGCATGATCACCCGTCGCAATGTCGAGCGCGGCACCTTCCTCCAGGCTGGGCAGCAAGCGTTCTATATCGTCACGCCGCGGGTCTGGATCACTGCGAATTTCAAGGAGACCCAGCTCGCCGACATGCGTCCGGGCCAACACGTCGAAATCGGCGTTGACGCCTATCCGGCGCTGCATCTGCAGGGTCACGTCGACAGCATCCAGCGGGGCAGCGGCGCGCGTTTCTCGGCCTTCCCCGCCGAAAACGCCACGGGCAACTTCGTGAAAATCGTTCGCCGTGTTCCGGTCAAGATCATCATCGACAGCGGTCTGGACGATCAGCACGGGTTGCCGCTCGGAATTTCGGTCACGCCGACGGTCACGGTGCGATGACTGGCGCACTGGTGACGTCGTGGCCGGCCGTGGCCGCGCGGGCAACGACGATCCTGGCGACAGCACACCCGGCAATGATTGGCCCAGCAATGATCGAACGGGCGACGATCGGGCCGCCGGTGACCACGGCACGGGCGGTGACGACGCCATGAGCCGCGACCAGTTCACGAGCCGCGGCCAGGGCGCGGGCGGCGACGACGGCACGCGCGGCGACCCGGCGGGCGACGACCGGATCCATCACCGTGGCTCAGCACCAATCCCTGGCGCCGCGACGGCCCGCAAAATCACCCGTCCCAGGACGGGCACGCCGATGACTCCCCTGACTATCACGGCCGCTGTCAGAGCCGCCGGCATCAGAACCGTGCCCGCCAGGACGGCTGCGACCACGACGGCTACCACCAGCACAGCCGGCGTCAAGGCCGTCCTCACCAGGACAGCCACCAGAACCGCGGCCACCAGAACCGCGGCCACCAGAACCGCGGCCGCCAGAACCACCGCGGCCAAGAGCTCCGCTGCCAGAACCGGCGCCGCCAGGACTGCGGCCGCCGGAACCGCCGCCATCAGGACCAGTGCCGTGAGGATCGGGCTCGCCGGCCGCGATGCGCGATCGGGTGCCGGTCAATGAGCGACGGCGAGCAGCCCTGGAAACCGCGCGCCAATCCATGGCTCGTCGCCATCATCGTGACCCTCGGCGCGTTCATGGAGGTGCTCGACACCACCATCGTGAACGTGTCGCTGCCGCACATCGCCGGCAGCCTGTCGATCAGCGCGGACGAGAGCACCTGGACGCTGACCACGTATCTGGTCGCCAACGGCATCGTGCTGACCATCTCCGGCGCGCTGAGCCGCCGTCTCGGGCGGAAGAACTACTTCCTTATATGCATCGGCGCATTCACCGCCGCCTCGCTGGCCTGCGGGATTTCCACCAACTTTGAGGAAATCCTGCTGTTCCGGGCGCTCCAGGGCTTCTTCGGCGGCGGTCTGCAACCAACCCAGCAAGCCATCATCCTGGATCACTTCCCGCCCGAAAAGCGCCAGCAGGCGTTCTCCCTTACCGCGATCGCCATCATCATCGCGCCCGTGGCCGGTCCGGTCGTCGGGGGATACCTGACCGATACCTACTCCTGGCACTGGATCTTCCTGATCAATATCCCGATTGGGATCGGCACGTTCTTCGGGGTCATGCAGTTCGTCGAGGACTCGCCGATGATCCGGCGCGAGAAGGAGACTGCGCCGCGCTTCGACTACCTGGGGGTGCTTTTCATCGCCATCGCGCTTGGCTGCCTTGAAGTCGGCGTCGACCGCGGCGAGGACTACGACTGGCTCGGCTCAGGCTTCATCCGTACCATGTTCGTCCTGTCGGCGTGCGGCTTCGTGTTCGGCATCACCTATCTGCTGTATGCCCGCGACCCGATCGTCAACCTGCGGGTATTCCGCGATCACAACTTTGCCCTTGGTTCGTTGCAGATCGCGTTGATGGGATTCGTGCTGTACGCCAGCGCCGTGCTGATCCCTCAGTTCGCGCAGCAGCAGCTTGGCTACACCGCGACCTGGGCGGGCCTCGTTCTGGCACCCGGCGCGGTCGTGCTGACCCTGCTGATCCCGGTCGCCGGCCGGCTGATGAACGTGGTGCCGACCAAGTATATCATCGCCACCGGCGGGCTGGCCCTGGCGGTCGCGCTTTACTACTCGATGAACCTGGTTCCGGACCTGGACTTCTACCACCTGATGCTGTTCCGGGCCGCACAGACCGCAGCCCTGGCCCTGCTGTTTGTCCCGATCAGCACGATCGCCTACGCGACCATACCGCGGGAACTGAATGGCGACGCGACGGCGCTGTTCAGCATGGCGCGCAACGTGTTCGGCGGCATCGGCATCTCGGTCTCAACCGCGCTGGTGACTGAGCACCTGCAGGTTCGTCAGTCCTTCGTGGTCGAGCATCTGTCGCCGGTGAGCCAGCCCTACAACGTGCTGCTGCAACAGACGCAGCAAGCGCTGATGGATGCCGGCCAGTCGATGGCGCAGGCGGTGCAAGGGGCGCCGGGTCAGGTGCTGCAGATGGTGCAGGGACAGGTCGCCGTTCTTGCCTACAACGACGTGTTCCTGATCACCGCTGCGATGTCGTTGGCAATGATCCCGACGGCGCTGCTGATGTCGGGCATCCGGACAAAATCCAGCGGCGGAGGCCACTGACCGATGCGTGCGCTGCCCTGGGTGCTGGCTCTCGGGCTGGCGGCCTGTTCCGTCGGACCGGACTACACGCCGCCGAAGTCGCCCGAAGTCGCCGGCTGGAACGACAGCTCAGCCCGCACCGGCGCGACCGTGACGCCGCAGACCAATCCGGATCCGCACTGGTGGAACGGCTTTGGCGATCCGGTGCTGACCGACCTGATGCAGAAGGCGATCGCCGGGAACCTCGATCTGCAACAGGCGGTGTACCGCGTTGTCGAGGCGCGCCAGGGCGAGGTTTCGGCCCGTGCGGCCGGCCTGCCCACGATTGGTGGCACCGGCAGCTACATGCGCGAGCAACTCGGTCTGCGCGGCCTGCTGCTGTCACAAGGCGCCTATGGCCAGTTGAACAGCCTGGCCGACCAGAGTTCACCGCTCAATACGATCGGTTCCGGACTGGGCAGTCCAGGGCTGGGCAGCAAGGCCAGCAATGCGATCGGCGGCGCCTTGAACCAGCTCGACCAGCCGGTCAATCTTTATCAGTACGGGTTGAACGCGTCGTGGGAACTTGACCTGTTCGGCCGGGTCCGCCGCTCCGAGGAGCAGGCCGGAGCGCGCACCCAGGCGCAGATCGAGGCGACCAACGACGCTCTGGTGATGTTGGAAGGTCAGGTGGCGCAGGCGTATGTGCAGCTTCGCGGTGCCCAGGCGTTGGCCGCCAGCCAGCAGGAGAACGTGCGCACTGCCCAGGCCGCATTCGACCTGACCTACAAGCGCCAGCGCCAGGGCCTCGCGACGGACCTGGACGTCGAGCAGGCTCGCACACAGCTCGCCGACACGGAATATCAGCTGCCTGGGTACGAGAAACAGTCGCAGCAGGCGATCAATCGTCTCAGCGTGCTGACCGGACAGCCGCCCGGCGCGTTGGACGCGATGCTGGGGGCGTCCGCTCCGTTGCCCACGATCCCGCCGTTGATCGGGATCGGCGTGCCGTCGGCGCTGGCCCGGCGTCGGCCGGATGTGCGTCAGGCCGAGGCGCAGTTGCACGCGGCGACCGCCAATGTCGGGGTCGCGGTGGCCAGCTTCTATCCCGACATCTCGTTGACCGGCAATTTTGGCGTCCGGGCGCTGGACGCCAGCTACCTGACGAACTGGGCGGGTAGCTTCTATTCGTTCGGCCCGAGCATCTCGCTTCCGATCTTCCAGGGGGGCCGCCTGACGGCAGGCCTGCGGCTGGCACGGGCACAGCAGGCGGAGGCCGCGCTGGCGTATCGGGGCGCGGTGTTGAATGCCTTGCGGGAAGTCGAAGACGCCCTGGTGGCGTACCGAACCGATCGGGCGGGACGCGACAAGCTGGCCCAAGCCGTCCGGTCCGGCGAGACGACACTGTATCTCGCGCGCGACAGCTACACGCACGGCCTGGCGGATTTCATCCAGGTGCTGGATGCGGAACGCACGCTGATCGGTTCGCGTCAGCAACTGGTGCAGGCCGACGTGCTACTGATCGGGGACGTTGTCAGCCTTTATGATGCCGTGGGCGGCGGCTGGCAGGAGGAGGCCGGTGCGGTTCAGGCCACTGGGATCGATCCTGCTCCGCCGATCATGCCGGCCGCGCTGGACAGCGTCGCAGCGGCGCCGCCCCGCTGAACGACCGTCCGCGCCTGATGGCGTCAGGGCATTTTAAATGCAGCATATTGCGCCGGCACTTGGTATAGTCGCGTAACCAGACGCTGGCGTCAGCCGGACGCGCACCGATCCGATCCGCTATTTTACTCCATCCGCTGTTTTCATCCCAGCCGCTGCATTAATTCCGTCCGTTGTATTAAGAGGAATGCCGACGAGTGACCCCTGGCGGTATTCCGGTTCGGCGTGTGGGCTGGCTCGACGGGCTGCGGGGGATCGCGGCTCTGCAGGTACTTCTGCTGCACTACGCATCGGCGTTTCAGCCCGCGATCGGGCTCCGACTGCCGACCTTGATGCACAATCGCTGGGAGGCAGCGTTTATTCACACGCCGTTGTTCTTCCCATTCGATGGATATACGGCGGTCTACGTGTTTTTCCTGATCAGCGGCGTCGTGCTGACCCAGGCGTTCGAGCGGATGCCGCTCGCGATGGCGACCGGTATCCTTCGACGGGTCGTGCGGCTTGGCCTGCCGATGGTCGCTGCTCTTGCGTTCGGCGCGCTGCTGTTCGCGCTGATGCCGGCGGCCAACCTCGCCGCGGCGGAACAATCGGGATCCAGGACTTGGCTCGGCGCCGGAGGCCCATCCGAGGTTTCTCTCCTGTCGCTCGCGCATCAGGCTGCGTTCGAGGGCATGTTCGTCGGCTATGGCGGTGTCTCTCTATTACCCGGCTGGCTGGGCCTTCTGATGGGCATCGTGCCTCACATGCGCTCATTCGACGTGCCGCTTTGGACGCTCCATGTCGAGTTCTACGGCTCGTTGATCGTTCTCCTGCTGGTCGCCCTCCGCGCCGTCGCGAGCCGGCGCCTGTATCTCACCAGCTGCCTCGCGCTGGGCCTCCTTTGGGTGCCGAG
>DASWON010000122.1:0-2319 GCA_036398735.1 Rhodopila sp. | reverse complement strand
ACTCACCGCAGCTTGCCGAAGGGCTCGCAACCGGGAAGCTTGACGCGGCCTTTCTGCGGCCGGAGGCACGATACCCCGACCTTGTCTATGATGTTCTGATCAAGGAGCCGCTGATCGTCGTGCTGCCGAGCGACCATCGTCTGGCGGCACGCGAGACGATCAGCCCACAGGATCTCGCGGGCGAGACCTTTGTCGGCATGGCCGACCAGGCCCCGGTGCTGCGCACCATCACCGAACAGTATGTTCGACGCTCCGGGGTCGACCTGACGCCGGCCCACAGGGTGGAATACCTGTCGATGGCAATATCGCTCGTCGCGTCGACCCGGGGGATCGCACTGTTGCCGAAATACGCGCGGAATTTCCTGACCTGGTCGGTCATCAGCCGTCCGCTTGCCGGTGACGCACCCTCGATCGACCTGGTCCTGGGGCATCACAAGGCCAACAAATCACCGCTGCTGCAGCTGTTGCTGTCCCGGACCGGCGAGATGATCGGCCTGGTGTCGAAGACTGACGGACGGTAGTGGCGATGACACCGTTCGGCTTGTCGTCCGGTCGGCGGGACCGGCGCCAGCCACAGGTATCAGCCCACAGGCGTCAGATACCGCCTGCCCGCATCGCCGCCTTCCGTAGTCTGGACTTCAGCCCGTGTTATGCCACCCTTCGTCCATGCCAACGCACCGGCGGCGCGATGGCGATGCTACGTGCCGGTTTTACGTGTCTAATCGCAGTCGCGGGTGGCCGAGGCCGGCCATGGCGCGGCTGCGGAGGCGGCCGGCAAGTCTCAGGCCCAAGGCGGTTCGGTATTATTTCTTCGCTGGCAGGTCGATCCCGGTCAGCGCCTCCCAAACCCGGATCACGAACGAATCGTCCTTCAGCCCCTGCCCGTTCGCGGCGGCGGCCAGAAACAACTGATGCGCGGCGGCGGCCATCGGCAACGGGAAGGTCAGCGCCCGTGCCTGATCCAGCACAATCCCCAGATCCTTGACGAAAATGTTCACCGCGGAGGATGGCGTATCATCGCCCGCGAGGATATGCGGCACTCGGTTCTGCCACATCCAGGAACTGCCGGCTGATTCCGAGATCACCTTGAACAGGGTCTCGGGGTCGGCCCCGGCACGGATGCCGAGCGCCAGGGCTTCGGCCGCCGTGGCGATATGCACGCCGGCCAGCAACTGATTGACCATCTTGACCGTGCTGCCGACGCCGATTTCATCGCCCAGCCGCCAGACCTTCGTCGAGATCGCCTCCAGCACCGGGCCGGCCTTTGCGAAGGCAGCTTCCGATCCCGATCCCATCACCGTCATCGTGCCCGCCCGAGCGCCGACCGAGCCGCCGGAAACCGGCGTGTCCAGCATCATGAAGCCGGCATTCTCGATGGTCTTGCCCAGCGCTTTTGCCGCCTCCGGTGCAACCGTCGCGCAGCACAGGATGACCGCGCCTTTCTGCAGCCTCGCCAGGCAGCCCTTCTCACCGAACAGCACCTGCTCGGTCTGCGCCGCGTTGATGACGAAGACCACCACCGCCTCGAGGTCCGTCGGCAGTGCATCCGGCGAAACGACCACCTTGCCGCCCTCGGCGGTGAAGGCCGCCCGCACGTCCTCCCGCAATTCGCAGCCGGTGACGTCGTGCCCCTTGTGCAGCAGGTTCAGCGCGGCCCCCATGCCCATGTTACCCAGACCGATGACGCCGACTTTCATCGTTGTTTTCTCCTGCTAAGGGATAAAGTAGGCCGGGACTCTCGAACAGCCCGCCCGGCCTCTTGCCTGGCCTCTCCGCCCGGCGTCTCCGTCTGACCTCTCCGCCTGGCGGTCCAGGGTTGGCGTCCGCGACGGCAGACGTGACCTAGCACCGCCCGGGGCGGGTATCAGATGAAGCGAGCCGACGGGTTGAGCCCGAGAAGATACTGTCCGCAGATTTCGATGTGCCCCGTCCGCCCCTGCACCTGCTGCGCCGAGGCATGGATATCGCGCATTTTGCGCTCGAACGCGTTGCTGGTGAAAATCGCGGTGGCCCCGGCCTCATGATACGCGAACTCGGCCACCTCCTTGGCGCGCCGGATCGCCGTCGTCGTCGCCAGCCGCATCAGCACGCGGTGCTCCATGTCGAGCGCACCGGTGCGCCGGATGCAGTCCTCACCCTCGCGGATGGTTTCCAGCACGAACGCCCGCGCCGAACGCAGCTTCGCCTCGTTCTCGGCGACGAGGTGATGCATCACGGGATTGTCCACCAGCGTGCGGGCGGTGTGGGATGGTCGCTTCGTCTGGGCGAGACGTTTCAGCGCGTCCAGCATGCCGCGTGCGATCCCCATCGAGACGCCGG
>DASWON010000121.1:0-20518 GCA_036398735.1 Rhodopila sp. | reverse complement strand
TGTGCCACCGATGTTGATCCGCGTCGGCAGGGAGCCAACGCTGAAATGCCTGGAGTCGGTCTTCAGCCCCAGGTCGATGTTCTCTTGCGCCAGATCGACCTTGCCGCCGACGTTGGTGATCGCCTCGCCCGTCTCCAGCGTCATCGCCCTGAAATCCAGAATCCCACGCTGCAGCGCCAGGTCGCCGACGAAACATTCCACTTGCGTTTGCTCTGGCATGCCGAGCGCGGACAGGAGGGCCTTGCCGAAGTGCAGGCCGGTCAGGTCGACCAGAACCGCCGACAGATCGCCGCCGGCCATCGCCATTTTCACCTCACCGTTGCCGTTGGCCAGCAAGGTCGCCAGCGAATCTCCCGTGGCGTCGATCGCGCCCACGCCGCTGACCGATCCGGCGCCCTGGAAGCGGTGCGTCGCCGCCATCATCCGCGAAACGTCCAGGTTCTGCATGCGCAAATCGACGCGGGCGCGCACGTCCTTGCCGGTCATCGGGGTCAGATCGATGTTGCCGATCAGTCGTCCCTTGCCGACACCGAAGCTGATCGGATGCAACCGCAACCGGCCGTCCTCGGCATCGAGTGTGACCGCCAGATCATCCAATGGCATGTTCTCGCCCTGGATATGCGCCCCGCGATAGCGCAGATGAATATCCGCCCAGTCGAGCCGCGGCACGCTGATCGGTGTATCCGGCAGCAGCTTGGGGCTTGCCGCCGCCTGCGCCGCCGCCCGTCGCGCCTCCGGCGTCGCATTGGCGGTGTTGCTCCGACCGGGCGTTCCGCCGATGAATCCGTTCAGGTCCACGAGGTCCACGCGGTTCGATCGCAGATCCATCGTCACTACGGGCTTCGTCTTGCCCTTTGCATCGGTGCCGCTGGGTTGCTCCTCGATCGTGCCGGCGATGTCGGAATTGCCCATGCGGCCCTGGAAGTCCTGAAACCGGATCTTGTTGAAACCCTGCAGGTCGAGCTTGCCCGCCACCTGATAAGCCGGCGTCTTCGGGATAGGGAACCCGACCAGCGGTTCCAGCAGGCCCATATCCGGACCGCTGAACCGCAGCCGCACATTGGCACCTTGGAATGCGAGCGGGTCCTGGATGGTCCCGTTCAGCGCCACGCGGGTCGGTCCGTTCGCGAGATTCAGGTCCACCGGCCACGGATGTTCGGCATCCCGCAGCGACAGCAACGCGCCGCCGACCAGCCGTCCGGTGATCGGCTGGGCCGCATACGTGCCCTTGGCATCGACCACGATCCGCGCGTCGTCTCCTTCGCCCTGCGTCGCGATCGCGGCATTGAAATCGGCCTTGAGTTTCGGGACAACGACATGAGCGTCGGAATCGGCGATCCTGATGTCGCCGATCTTCGTCGTGCTGCTTCCGCCGCCGCCGGTTGACAGCCGGAAATTTGCCGCGCCGTCGGGCGTTTCGGCGGCCAGGACCTTGGCCCCGTCAATCCCGATCAGCGGCAGCACCAGTCCGCCACCGTGGAAATACCCCCAGGGATCCGCCTGGATCGTCAACGTGCGGATCGCCGCCAGCGGCGGATCGTCGTTCGGCCAGTCGGGCGGATTGGCGACGACGACGTCGCTGACGACTACTTCCACTGTGCGACCGAAGTGCACCTGGAGATGGCCGATCGTCACTTTCCGGTCGATCGCCGCGGAGGCACGCGCCTCGACGATCGGGATAAACCAGTCCCAGCTCCAGAATGCCACCAGCAGCACGAGCAGCACGATCGGGACACCGATCCAGGCCAGACGTCGCGTGGTGCGGGAGGTTGGCATACGACCAGAACAACGGTCCCCCGCGCCCGGTTTCAGTAGGCTGTATCAACAGTTCGCGCCCGGACCATGCTCATGAGTTGTAGCGGGCGGTGAAATCCCCCGGCGGGCGGCCGCCGCGCTCGACGGCGGGGGACAGTTGCCGTGGCCCGATGGAAGCGGAAAGCCGCCCGGATCGCTGCCCGTTCGCGCGGCGGCGAAGACGCGCTGGCATGAGCGCTCGCCCCCGCGGGTCCCGCCCGTGCGCCGGTTGGTCCCCGGTGCGGGTCTCCCGTCCATCGGCGGCGCGAGCGACCGCGCCCAGTCCGACGTCAGTGTCGGACCATCTGGGCGTCTGACGCCCGGTCGCGCCAGAAACGGCGCAGACCCAGCACGCAGACCGGCAACACCTGCTCCGCGTCCTGCATCAGGCCCTCGAGGGCGTCGTCGGTCATCGCCTGGCCACCGCGTTCGGCCTCGGGCAGAGTCATGCCGGCCAGGCTGGCGATCGGAACCAGCAACATGGACGCATCTTCATCCATCAGCGCCGGCTGCCAGGCCTTCGCCCGCAGTGTCACCGCCTGCATGAAGCCCGCGGCCCAGTCTTCGGCCACGGTGGTACCAGCCTCGTCCTGCCAAAGAATCGCGGCGTAACCCAGAGGGGTGGCATCAAGCCCAGCTTCGATCGCGGCATAGCGGTCGAAGATCGCCTGCTCGACCTCTTCCTGCTCCGTGGCGCTGGCATAATCCGGTTCTTCATTGTCCCAAACCTCAGCCAGCCATTCGTCCCGCGGCACGACCTCCGGTCCCGCCACCAGGCCGGCCAGGAAGCCGTCCAGTTCGGACAGATCCATGCACCCCTGCGGAGCGCCGTCAGAATTCAGGAAATGTGCGAGTTCATCGAGGGACACCGGTCTACCGTCCGCTGCTGTGCTGTATTCTTATAGAACCTCGGTTCGTCCGGGTGGAACGGTCCATTGCATGACAGGCCACGCGGTCCTCCACAAACGGCACCCGGCTGCTCTGAAGTCACGCAACGTTCATGTCACGCCAACCTGCGCGTTGGCTTCGTCGCGCCAGTCTGCCGATGCGACCCCCGGGGGGCAGCCATGCCGGCGCACTGAACCGGCTGCGCACACGATCGTCGGGAGCTGTGTGGCCGCGTACGCAATCCAGGCTGGATGCAGTGTCAGGGCCCGGGACGATCCACGCCACGATCTGAGGCAGGTTTCGCGGCGTCTGCGGCTAGGCATCTGCGGGTACTCGTGTGCGGGTACTCGTCTGCGGGTACTGGCCAGTGTGCGGCCGGATGGCGTGGTGTTTCCCCGCCAGTGTCCCGACGAGGAGGTGGATTTCAGCGTGGCGATCCTGCCGGGCGTCTATCGCACGCCCGATATGGGGCGGCCGCACGCAACCGAGGCCGAAGAGGCCAATACAACACGGTAGATGGCTGAAGGTGCGTGCCGCGGCCTGAGGCGGAATGCGGAGTCAGACGGCGGCTTGGGGCGCACGCTTCGCGCAGGAGCCGGGCCGGACCCGAGGGCTGCCACGCCGGTCACGCCAGGCGCCTTTCTCCCGGTATTGCTCGCTGCTGAGATGGGTGCGCCTCGAGGTCAGCCAATCCGCGGCATTGTCCCCTCCTTCGGTCGGGGGAGCGTTGCCCCGCTGTTTGTCCAGCCCAGCAACGGCACCTAGCCGGCCGAGAACAACGGCCGGTCCGGGGGGCCGTGCCCCGCTGTTGCGCAGGGATGTCCGCCACAGGGCGGTTTGCCCAGGGACGTCCGCCCAGGACGTTTGGCTATCGATGTCCACCCAGGGCTGTCCACCCAGGGACGCTTGCCCAGGGATGTTTGGTCAGCGCTGTCTGCCCAGGGCTGTCCACCCAGGGACGTTTGCCCAGGGCTGTCCACCCAGGGCTATCCACCCAGGGCTGTTCGCCCAAGGATGCTTGGTCAGCGCTGTCTGCCCGGTCGGTTCCCCACGCCGGTCGTCCGGGGACCGGTCACTCCCGCGGCCGGTTGCCCATCGTGCGCCGCCGTGACCATATGCGCTCACTTTTCAAAGGTCCGGCCCACACAAGAATGAACTCTATCTTCAACGGCGACCTCAGCACCGCCAAGGGCCGCACCCTGGCCTGGATCGACTCGCTGTTCATCGATCACGCGGTCTTTCGCCTGATCTGGAGCAACCAGGCCGTGGTGATTCCCGGCAAGGTCTATCGCTGCAACCACCCAACGCCACCCCGGCTGCGCTGGATGACGCGGCGCCTGGGACTGCGCACCCTGATCAACCTGCGCGGCAAGACTCAAAGTGGTTCGGATGCCCTGTCGCGTGAAGCCGCCCGGCTGCTCGGCCTTGATTTCAATGACATGGCATTCGAGAGCCGCGGTGCACCGCAACCGGACCGTATTCTGCGGCTGCATGCCATCTACCGCTCGATGCGCACACCTGCTCTCCTGCACTGCAAGTCAGGTGCGGATCGTGCGGGCCTTGCCGCCGGGTTGATCGTGCTGTTTGAGGGCGGCAGCGCGGCCGAGGCGATGCGGCAGCTGTCCTGGCGGTTCGGCCATATCCGCCAGGCGAGGACCGGGATCCTGGATGCTTTCTTCCTGCACTATCAACGCGAGGCAGAGGGCCGCAAACCGTTCCTCGACTGGGTCCGCGAGGATTACGACGCCGCCGCCCTGCGTCGAGACTTTCACGCCAACGGCCTGGCCAGCTTCATCAACGACTGGGTGCTGGCGCACGAGTGACGTAACGACCGCGAACCACCGGGCTGGCTGCTTCAGGCGTACCCACGCCTGGCGGACACACCCGAGGGAACCCACACCTGGCCGACATATCCCAGCCACGGGCGGACCTATCCAGGCGACGCCTGGCGGACATATTCGCCCTGCCGTCCTCGCCGGCAGTCATCGCGGAAGCCTGCCACGGTCGACGCCGGTGCCGCTCAGTGGTCGCCGCACGGAGCTGCGGCGGCGGGTGGCGCGGAGACAAAAAGGCCGCCAGCTCGCCTATGCCGGTGAGCCGGCGGCCGGCTGCGCGGGATCTGTGGCGGTCAGTAGGCCGACCGCTGTTGCCTCTCGTCGTCGATGCGCTGCTGCCGTTCCGCCTCGCGCTCGCGTTTCGTCGCCATATGGTGACCGACCGCGCAACCGCCCGCGGCACCGAGCACGCCGTGATGCGCCATATGACCGGCGACGCCGCCGACGATGGCGCCCTTGATACAGCCTTTGGCCTGGGCTGCGCCGGCCATGGTCAGCATGGCCAGCGCGAGACCAGCGGATAGGACGATGGGCTTCATTCGATACCGCTCCCGGATCATGTAACAGTGCAACGCCGCGTAACGGGATGGGTTGCGGATGGCGCGAGCACGATCGTGGTGAGCGATCAGGGTCCGGCTGCCCTTCTGCAGACGCTAAAGCGCGGTACCATGCCGAAAGCGCCCGAATCCAATCGCTGAACCAGGCAGCGCGACGATTTTCCGGTGGCTGGCCAGAGCTTTCCGGTGGCTGGCCAGAGCTTTCCCGTGGCTGGCCAGAGCGCTTTCATCTGACTGCCGCCGTGGGTGCCCGTCGCTCGTGGCGTGCCGGGTGCTGGTCTGCGGTGTCATGGCGACGCTGCATGCCGCGCCCACGGGCCGAGGTCCGGGCCGCCCGCGGACATCCCTTCCGCTGCCAGCTCGCTCGCCAGGTGATACACAGGAGGGCGGCTCCCTGCCGGCGTTTGCAGTTGGCGTGTTCCAGCGTGGTCAGGGCTTCCGAGCCCGCTCCGCCGTGGACCGGCCGTTTCGCGGAAGTCAAAGCCACCTTGCCGGGCCGATCCAGCCCCGAAAATACCGGCTACGCGAACAGGTCGGCGGGCGAGTCGGCGCGCAGTGCCGCCCCCAGCGTCTGCCCGATCTTCTCGGCATCGGCGGCAGGCCCGACCAGGGTGCGCTTCAGCAGAAACGACCCATCGCCGCGGGCCACCAACCCGGTCAGGATGAGTTCATCGTTGGCCAGCAGCCGGGCGTATGCGCCGATCGGCGTGCGGCAGGATCCGTCGAGGACCGCCAGCATCGCCCGTTCAGCGGTCGCGACACGATGCGCCGCCGTGTCGTCAATCGCGGCCAGATGCTGCCGCAGCGCCGCATCCCCGGCTCGGACGGTGATGCCGATGATGCCCTGCGCCGCCGCAGGCAGCATGATCTCAGGCTCCAGGATGATGGCGTTCGGTATGTCCATGTTCAGACGCCGCAGCCCGGCGAGAGCAAGCAGGCTGGCCTGGCACTCACCGTCCCGCAGTTTGCGCAGCCGGGTCTGCACATTGCCGCGGATCGATACGATCCGCAGATCGGGTCTCGCGTGGGCCAACTGCGCCTGGCGCCGTACCGAGGACGTGCCGATTAATGCCCCGTGCGGCAGCGCCGCCAGCGGGTCGTGCGGATCCGGCTTGTCGCACGCGTCGCCCAGGATCAGCACATCGCGCGCGTCCTCCCGCGGCAGTGTGCAGCCCAGCACGATGCCCGGCGGCAGCTCGGTTTCCAGATCCTTGAGGCTGTGGACCGCGCAGTCGACGCGGTGATCCAGCAAGGCCTCGTGGATTTCCTTGGCGAACAGGCCCTTGCCGCCGATGTCGGCGAGCGGGCGGTCCTGCACCGCGTCGCCGGTCGTGGCGATGACGACCTCCCGGCCCGCCACCCCGGCGCCGGAAGCGAGCCGACCCAGGAACAGACGCGTCTGGATCAGCGCCAGCGGCGATCCGCGCGTGCCGGCGCGAACCGGTCGGTCACCGTCGTAAGCGGCGATGCCTGAAGCGGCGGAGTTCATGCTTGCTCCCGGGCGACCTGGTCCAGGCCGTGCCGCGGCATCAGGACTTCGCTCCATCGAACAGCCGAGCGATCGCGTCCTGCGCGTCCTGCTGGATCCGGTGCAGATGGTCCTCGTCGCGGAAGCTCTCCGCATAGATCTTGTAGACGTCCTCGGTGCCGGACGGGCGTGCGGCGAACCAGCCGTTGGCGCTGATCACCTTGATGCCGCCGAATGCGGCCCCGTTGCCGGGAGCGACGGTCAGCGTGGCGGTGACCGGTTCGCCGGCGAGTTCCTGCATGCCGAACTGGTCGGGCGTGATCTTCTTCAGCACGTCCTTCTGTTGCCGCGTCGCCGGTGCGTCGATCCGCTCGTAGAACGGTACCCCGAGTGTGGCGGTCAGGTCGGCATAGAGTTCGCCGGGATCGCGGCCGGTGCGCGCGGTCATCTCGGCCGCCAGCAGGCCGGGAATGATGCCGTCCTTGTCCGTGCTCCACACCGTCCCGTCACGCCTGAGGAACGACGCGCCCGCGCTCTCCTCACCGGCGAAACCCAGCGATCCGTCGATCAGGCCGTCGACGAACCACTTGAACCCGACCGGTACCTCGACGAGCCGGCAGCCCACCTGTGCCGCGACGCGGTCGATGATACCGCTGCTGACGATGGTTTTCCCCACGCCGCGGTCGGCGACGGTTTTCCCCACGCCGCGGTCGGCGACGGTTTTCCCCGCTCCGCGGTCGGCGCCCCAGGCCGGACGATTGCCGAACAGGTACGATATCGCGGTCGCGAGGTAATGATTGGGGTTCATCAGGCCGCTCGAGCGCGCCACGATGCCATGCCGGTCGGCGTCCGTATCGTTGGCGAATGCCACGTCGAACGTGTCGCGCAGGCCGATCAGCCGAGCCATCGCGTAGGGAGAGGAGCAGTCCATGCGGATCTTGCCGTCCCAGTCGGCGGTCATGAACCGGAACGTCGGGTCGACCGCGTCGCTCACGATCGTCGCGTTAAGGCCGTATCGCGCGATGATCGGCTGCCAGTAGCCGAGGCTCGCGCCGCCCAGCGGATCGATCCCGATCTTCACCCCGGACGAACGGATCAGCTCCAGGTCGACCACGTTCCCGAGGTCGGCAACATACGGGCCGATGTAGTCATGACGATGGACGTGGGACGACCGGCGAGCCCGCTCGTATGGCATCCGCCGCACGCCGGCGAGCCCGCCCTCGAGCAATGTATTGGCGGTGCGTTCGATCCAGCCGGTGACGTCGGTATCGGCCGGACCGCCGTTGGGGGGATTGTATTTGAAGCCGCCATCTTCAGGCGGATTGTGCGACGGAGTAATGACGACCCCGTCGGCGAGCCCGCTGGATCGCCCGCGATTGTAGGTCAGGATCGCGTGCGAGATGACCGGGGTCGGCGTGAAGCCGCCATCCGCATCGATCATCGTCTCGACCCCGTTGGCGGCAAAGACCTCCACGGCACTGGCGAGGGCAGGTTCGGACAGAGCATGCGTGTCGATGCCGATGAACAGCGGGCCGGTGATGCCGCTGCGCTGCCGGTGCTCACAGATCGCCTGGCTGATGGCCAGGATGTGATTCTCGTTGAATGCGGTCTCGAAGGCCGATCCGCGATGGCCGGATGTGCCGAATGCGACGCGCTGGGTCGCGATGGCCGGGTCCGGCTTGCCGGTGAAATAGGCCGTCACCAGGCGCGGCACGTTGACCAGCAGCGACGGGTCAAGCGTCTTGCCGGCGCGTGGGCTGAGCTGGATCGGCAATGTCGTTCTCCCTTCGAGTTCCGCGCCACGCGGGACGGGCCGGGCGGCGGCTTATCATATGGGGCTGAGGCAGGGCCCGCATCCCCTCTCATGACCTCGACGCGCTCAACCTGAGGCTGCGGCTTTCCGACAGTCGATCCACTGGCGCGAACACAGGCTCGCGATCCGCTGGCGCGCACATAGGCTCGGAACGGTTGCGGGTCGGAACCATCGCCGCAGAACCGACCCGCGACGATCCTGGGGATAGGCATGGGCAACCAGCACGCTCGTGTTCTTCTGCTGCGGGCTCTGAAGACCGGTTGGCGTGGATCTACGATCCGGCGGCCTTCAGAACCACCATGGTCGCCCCGGCACGGACCGCGGCGTCCGCCCGAGATCAGTGGCTGCTGGCGTGCTTTGCCTGCCAGTCCTTCATCTGGGCGATTTCCTTTTCCTGGGCGTCGATGATCGTCGTCGCCAGTTGCCGCATCTCCGGGTCTTTGCCGTACTGCAGTTCGACCTTCGCCATGTCCACGGCACCCTGATGATGCGGCAGCATTCCGGCGACGAAGTCACGGTCGGCATCGCCTGTCATCGGCACCATCATCGCCTGCATCATCTTTCTGTCCGCGGCCTTGAAGGCGCTCGATGACGGGCTCGCGCCGGCGTCGGGCCCCGACATGTCCATCCCTCGCATCGGCGCGGCACCGGTGCCGGCGGGCTGCTGGGCGAATGCCGGGGCACTGGCTGCTCCGATCATCAGGGCGACGAAAAGCGCAAATTTCATAACGATATTCCTTTTGCGAGAAACCCAGGCCATCACAGCCTGGCCGCGCGCAGCCGCAGCGCGTTGGTTATGACAGATACGGAACTCAGAGACATGGCCAGGGCGGCGACCACCGGGCTGAGCAGGATGCCAAACGCCGGGTACAGCACGCCGGCGGCGACCGGAATGCCGATGACGTTGTAGGCAAACGCGAAGACGAGGTTCTGGCGGATGTTGCGCATCGTCATCCGGCTCAGGGCGCGGGCGCGGGCGATGCCTGCCAGGTCGCCCTTCACGAGCGTGATGCCCGCGCTCTGGATCGCGACCTCTGTTCCGGTGCCCATGGCGATGCCGACGTCGGCCTCGGCCAGAGCGGGCGCGTCGTTCACGCCGTCCCCGGCCATGGCGACCACCTTGCCCTGCGCCTTCAGCGCCTTGACGATCCGGTGCTTGTCGTCCGGCAACACGCCGGCATGGACGTCGTCGATGCCCAACGCGGCGGCAACGGCCTCGGCGGTCGTCCTGTTGTCTCCGGTCAGCATCACGACGTGGACGCCCGCTGCCTTCAGTGCGTCGATGGCGCCCCGGGTGGTCGGCTTGATCGGGTCGGCGATCGCGATGACGCCGGCGGCCCGCCCGTCGATGGCGACAAACAGCGCCGTCGCCCCGCCCCGGCGCGCCGTCTCCGCCCGTTCCTCCAGATCACCCAGCTGCACACCCAGGTCGGCCATCAGGCCAGCGTTGCCCAAGGCGACGGCTCGACCGCCTACCTTGCCGGTGACGCCCTTGCCGGTGATCGAGGCAAACTCGGTCGCCTCCGGCGGTGTCGCGGCGGATCCGGTCGCAGCCCCCGTGGCCACCCCTGTGGCGGCCACCGCGGCAACGCCCGCGGCAACGCCCGCGGCAACGTCCCTGGCGGTCCCGCTGGCGGCGGCTTCCCTGGCGGCCGTCACAATAGCTGCCGCGAGCGGATGCTCGCTCGACCGTTCCAGGCTTGCCGCCAGCGCCAGCAGGTCGGCGCGGGGGGTATTCGGCGCGGTGATGACGTCGACGACGCTGGGTTTGCCCTGGGTCAGCGTGCCGGTCTTGTCGACCACGATCGTGTCGACTCGTTCCAGGCGTTCCAGCGCCTCGGCAGACTTGATCAGGACCCCCGCACCGGCGCCCTTGCCGACGCCAACGCCGATCGACATCGGCGTCGCCAGGCCCAGGGCACACGGGCAGGCGATGATGACCACCGAGACCGCGGCGACGAGGGCATAGGACAGCGACGGCGCCGGTCCCCAGACCGCCCAGGCGGCGAAGGCGGCGATGGCAACCCCGAGGACGGCCGGCACGAACCACCCCGCCACCGTGTCCGCCATGCGCTGGATCGGTGCCCGGCTGCGCTGTGCCTCCCCGACCATGGCGACGATGCGCGCCAGCATGGTGTCGGTTCCGACCTTGTCGGCGCGCATCACCAGCGAGCCGGTGCCGTTCACCGTCCCGCCGATCAGCCTGCTGGCGGGCTGCTTCGCCACCGGCACCGATTCGCCGGTGACCATGGCTTCGTCGACCGCACTGTTGCCCTCCAGGACCTCACCGTCGACGGGGATGCCATCGCCGGGGCGTACGCGCAGCCGGTCGCCAACCTGGACCTGGTCGATCGGGATTTCCTCATCGTTGCCGTCGGGGCGCAGCCGGCGCGCGATCTTGGGCGCGAGGTTGAGCAGCGCGCGGATGGCATCTCCGGTCCGCTCGCGGGCGCGCAGCTCCAGCACCTGCCCGAGCAGGACCAGAACGGTGATGACGGCGGCGGCTTCGTAGTAGACCGCGACCGTGCCATCCATGCCACGGAAGCCGGCAGGGAACAGGTCTGGTGCGAAGGTGGCGACGAGGCTGTAGAGATATGCCGCCCCGGTGCCCAGGGCGATCAGCGAGAACATATTGAGGTTGCGGCTGACGACCGACGCCCAGCCGCGCTGGAAGAACGGCCAGCCCGCCCACAGCACGACCGGTGTGGACAGCACGAACTGGATCCACATGGACGTTCGCATCGGCACGAGGTCGTGCAGGCCGAGGGCGGGGATATGCCCGCCCATCTCCAGGACGAGTACGGGCAGGGTCAGCACGAGGCCGATCCAGAAGCGGCGGGTCATGTCGAGCAGCTCGTGGCTGGGTGCGGCCTCCGCGGTCACCTCCAGCGGTTCGAGCGCCATGCCGCAGATCGGGCAGCTTCCCGGACCCAGGTGACGGATCTCGGGGTGCATCGGGCAGGTGTAGATGGCATCGGCCCTCGCCGACGTGGCCGACGTGGCCGACGGGGGCACTTTCGGTGCCAGATATCTGGCGGGGTCGGCCTGGAACTTCGTGCGGCATCCGGCGGAGCAGAAGTGGTAGGTAGTCCCGGCGTGCTCGAAGTGATGCTTCGACGTCGCGGGATTGACCTGCATGCCGCACACGGGGTCCGTCACCGCCGCCGTCGGTGCCAGATATCTGGCGGGGTCAGCCTGGAACTTCGTGCGGCATCCGGCACAGCAGAAGTGGTAAGTGGTGCCCGCATGTTCGAAGTGATGCTTCGACGTCGCGGGGTTTACGCGCATGCCGCAGACCGGATCCGTAACCGTCGGGGCGCCCGCCGTGCCGTGCGGGTCGTCGTGGGCAGACTGGTGGTGGTCATGAGGTTCGTCCACGGCGGGTCTCCATGGCTGGCCGCCGGACTGGCGGGTCGCTCCGGCACATGGGGCTTCCCATGATGGGAAGGTCAACCCCGCATCGAAAACATCTTGATCTTGTGGCGCGAGCAACCCTCATCAGGGCCAGGAGGTCAGGCGTGATGAATATCGGACAGGCAGCCGCAGCGTCGGGGATCACGGCCAAGATGATCCGCTATTATGAGAGTGTCGGTCTGATCCCGCCGGCCGAACGGACCGAGGCCGGGTACCGGACCTACAGTGAGCGCGACGTTGACACGCTGCGGTTCATCCGGCGGGCCCGTGATTTCGGCGTGCCGATGGATCGGGTGAAGCTGCTGGTCGGCCTGTGGCAGGACAAGGACCGGCCGAGCCGCGAGGTGAAGGCGATCGCTCTCCGCCAGGTGGCGGAGCTGGAGGCAAAGATCGCCGAACTGACCGCGATGAAGGACGCACTCGCAGCGCTCGCCCATGCCTGTCGTGGTGACGGTCGTCCTGACTGTCCGATTCTGACCGATCTGGCGGGCTCACTGACTTCGGCCCTGCATCCCGAGCCTGCTCGCCGTTCCGGTAAAGCCGGACTGGGTTTCGCGGGCCATGCCGGTCAGCGCTGAACTGGCATGGGGCGCGGGTTCGCAGGGCGGCTGCGCACGAAATTCCTGAGATAGCGGCCGGCCACCGATGGCTGATGGCCGGTGGCCGAACAGTCACCAACTCGGCCGGCCGGTATGAGGTCCGCTCCGATCACGTCAGGCGTCAGGCAGCGCGTTGCATCGTCGATCGCTCGATGATGGCGGCAAGTTTTGTCGCTGCCGCCGCGTCCGGATCGAACGCCACGTGCAACGCGCCATCCGATCTGGCGCGAACCGTGAACGGCAGTGTCAATCCAGTGCCCTCGATCTCCATCGTTCCGCGCGCCCCCGGCTGCAGCGTCGGGCCTCCGTGCACCGCCGCGCCGCCCTGCGATATATCGACGATACGGGCGGTCTGCGCCGGCTGCCCCGGCATGTTGAGCCGACACGGCAGACTGACCTGACGCCGTTCGGCCACGCGCCGATCCACTTCGGCGGTGGACGTGCGTACCACCTTGGTCACGACCTGACGAAACTCGGTTACCGCGGCGATCATCGCGGCGGCGTTCTCGCGCACCTCGGCGGCATGCTTGCCGGTGCGTTCGGCCTCGATGGAAACCTCCGCCGTCCGGCTGGTCATCGCGTCGGCGGCCGAAGCCGTCTCGCTGACGTTGCGGGCGATCTCCGCCGTTGCGGCGCCCTGCTGCTCGACCGCAGCGGCAATCGATCCGGCGATCGCGTCGATTTCGTTGATGGTCTGCTCAATTCGCGCCACCGCCGAGACCGAAGCGCCCGTGGCACTCCGCACCTCGTTGATGTGTTGCCCGATCTGCTGTGTAGACCGGGCGGTCTGTGCAGCAAGTGCCTTCACCTCCGAAGCGACCACCGCGAAGCCCTTGCCGGCGTCCCCGGCACGGGCGGCCTCGATCGTGGCATTCAACGCCAACAAATTGGTCTTGCTGGCAATTTCGCCGATCATATCGGCGACGGCGCCGATCCGAGCCACCTGCTCGTTCAATGCCTCAATGGTCGCTCGGGTCTCGGTCCCGGCCGTCACGGCACGGTTCACGACCTCGGTCGACTGTGCCACCTGGCCGCCGATTTCACGAATCGAGGCACTGAGCTGTTCAGCGGCGCTTGCCACCGTCTGGGCGTTGGCCAACGCCTGCGCCGAGGCGGTCATCGCGCTTTGGGCCGAACCGCCCGTCCGTCCGGCCGAGGCGGTCATCTCCTCCGCGGTTGCGGTCATCGCGGCGGTCCGACCGGAGATCGCCTGCAATGCCGCCGCCGTCTCCGCGTCGATCTTGTCCGCCATGGCGACGAGGGCCCGACGCTTGTCGGCCGCGGCCCGTTCACGTTCCTGCTCCTGCTCAGCCGCCAGCAGCTGCGCCTTCTCCATGTGCAGCTTGAACACCAGCACCGCGCCGGCCATGCCTCCCACCTCATCGCGCCGATCGGTTCCGGGGATCACCGTCGCGATGTCGCCTTTCGCCAGCCGGTCCATCGCCGAACGAAGTCCGTACAGGGAGCGTGTGATATCGCGGTTGATCATCCAGGCGGCCAGCAAAGTGACCAGCAGGATCAACCCGCCGATGACCGCCAGATGCGAGATGGCGGCATTGAAATCGCTGTCCAGATCATCTGTATAGGCGCCGGCAAGTACCACCGCCCGCCAAGGCTCGAAACGCCTGAGATACGACACTTTCTGCACCGGCGCGGTTGTCCCCGGTTTCGGGAACAGGTAGCTGACGACCCCGCTGTCATGCCCGGTCAACGTTTCGCGCATGAGGTCGCTGATCAGTCTGCCATCGCTGTCTTTGGCGGAGGATGACTTGCCTTCGCGGGCCGGCTCGCTGCCGTGTGCCAGGATGATGTAGCCGCCGTCGGCGACTTCGGTCTGGACCGAGATGTAGCCGTTGCCGTCATCGAAGCGCAGCGCGTGGATCACGGTACGAAACCGGTCCTGCGCCTGATCCATGGTCATCCGCTGCGTGGTGACCTGTTCGTTCAGTTCCCGCGCCAGGCCGACGCTGAGCTCCACCGCCGTCTGCAGCTTATCGATGCGGTCGAGGAGCATGCGCTGATGCAGCGTCGAAGCGCCGAGACCGATCGCGGCCACGACTGCCAGACTTGCGAGCCCCAGCAGCAATGCCAGCTTGGTGCGCAGCTTGAGGTGGGTGAGAATATTCATGGGACCTGATGCTTGTGGCGCGTTGCGACACTTCATTGTCGTCCCGAAAGATGAACAAGACGTCAAGAAACCCGGACAATGGAACCAGCCACGAAAAAATGCCGACTGCGCGGGCGAGGCTCGTTCGCTCCCTCGGCTGCGGCCGGACCCGCGCTCCCCACGGCGTCTGCTACCGGACCCGCGCCCTACGGCGTCTGCGACCGGACGCGCCCTACGGCGTCTGCGACAGGAAATGGAGCACGTGCCAGGTAAACTGGTCGGGGTCCTGCAGGAACGAAAAGTGGCTGGTTTCCGGCAGAATCAGCAAGCCGGCGCCGGGTATGGTCGCGGCAAGCATTTCCGTATGCGGACGCTTGATCGCCTCGTCATGGTCGCCATCCACCACCAATACCGGCGTTCTGATCGCCGCGAGCTGCGCCGCCGTCCAGCGCGGCTGGGTTTCCCACATCCTGCTGATGGCGCCGACGAACGCGTCGTAACCTTTGGGCGTGGCCGACAGCGTTTGGTACTCATGGCCGGCACGGGCAATGAATGCCGCGAATGTCGGGTTCTTTTCCACGCCATCGATGACCCCCGACGGATCCGCGTTGGCCGCGAACGCGAACACCTTCGAGACCCGGTCCGGATAGCGGATTGCCAGATCGAGCCCGAGGATGCCGCCGTCGCTCCAGCCCACCACGGCGGTGCGCCTGATCCGCAGATGATCGAGCAGCGCCACCACATCGTCGGCCATCAGGTCATAGCCGTACGGCTGGGCGTCACGGGTGCTCCGGCCATGACCGCGGCTGTCCATCACGATCACCTGGTGCTGCCGCGCCACGGCTGGCACCTGCAGTCCCCAGTAGGCGGCATGCGCCAGGCCGCCATGCAGGAATATCACCGGCTCGCCCTGGCCGAACACCGCATACCACACCTTGATGCCGTTGACCGGCGCGTAACCGCTGCGTTCAGCCTTTGGCAGCGTGGGTGTCGGCGGCAACGCGAGCCAGCGCGGCCGTTGCGCCAAGGCTCGCGGCGCGAGTGCCAGGGACATCAGCGACACCGCGGAACGGCGAGAAATCATGGGCGAACCCTGTATGGCAGTGCTGCGGAGAAACGCTATCGGGCCTTGTCAGCGTCCACAAGCATGCGCCGCGCCACGCGGCAGATCAGGGCCGCCTCAACCCTGCGGCTGCCGGATGGCGGCGCCAGCGGGGGATGAACAGTCGGGGGATGAACAGTCGGGGACCGGCAGTCGGGGATCGGCATTGGCGGACCCCGGTGGCGGGACCCCGGTGGCGTGCCGACACTGGATGCCACGAAATACCGCGGCGGCGAGTGACTGCCGCGGCCACCAGGCCGCCCAGCACACGCCCCACCACTGGTTCGCCGCGCCGGTCCGCGCGGCCTATTCCATCTCCTCGTGCCAGGTGCGGCCGTCGCGCTCGATCAGGGCGATCGCAGCCGTCGGCCCCCAGCTTCCGGCGGGGTACGGCCGCGGGTGATCCGGTCGGGCGGCCCAGGCCTCCAGGATCGGACCGACCCAGGCCCACGCGGCCTCGACCTCATCATGGCGCATGAACAAGGTCGGGTTGCCGCGCACCGTGTCCATCAGCAGCCGCTCATAGGCGTCGGGGAAGCGCTTGCCGAAGGTCTTCTCGAAACTGATGTCGAGGCCGGTGGGCGACAGCCGCAGCCCGCCCGGACCGGGATCCTTGGTCATCATCTCCAGCCGCATGCCTTCCTCGGGCTGCAGACGGATGATCAGCGTGTTGGGGCGCCACTCGGCCGCCTCGGGCGGGAAGATGGAGAAGGGCGGTGAGCGGAACTGAATGACGATTTCCGAGACCTTCGCCGGCAGCCGCTTGCCGGTGCGCAGGTAGAACGGGACACCCGACCACCGCCAGGTCCGCACCTCTGCCTTCAGCGCGACGAAGCTTTCGGTGGTTGACGGCTCATGCGTGCCGAGGTCGACCAGGTAGCTGGGGACCGGCTTGCCGTCGATCGCGCCGTGCGCGTACTGGCCGCGCACCGTCAGACTCGCCACCTCGTGCGGCTCCATCGGCTTCAGTGCGCGCAGCACCTTCAGCTTCTCGTCGCGCACCCGGTCGGCGTCCAGCGACACCGGCGGGTCCATCGCGATCAGGCACAGCAGTTGCAGCATGTGGTTCTGCACCATGTCGCGCATTGCGCCCGACCGGTCGTAGTAGCCGCCGCGACCCTCCAGCCCGACGGTTTCCGCCACGGTAATCTGCACATGGTCGATCACGTCGGCGGTCCACAGGCGCTCGAAGATGGTGTTGGCGAAGCGCAGCGCCATCAGGTTCTGCACCGTCTCCTTCCCCAGATAGTGGTCGATGCGGAACGTCTGCGCTTCGGTGAACACGCGTCCCACGTTCTCGATGATCGCATGCGCCGAGGCGGCATCATGACCGATCGGCTTCTCCAGCACGACGCGGGACTGCTCGGTCACCAGGCCGTTGGTTCCGAGCGCCTTGCAGATCGGCCCGTACAGATCGGGCGAGGTGGCCAGATAGAAGACCCGGACGCGCTCCGGATCCAGCAGCGCCTCGACACGGCTCCAGTCCGCGTTCGGCGCCGTGGCGTCAATCGAGACGTAATGCACCTGGCCGACAAAGCGCTGCATCGTCTCCGGATCCTGGTCCGCGGGATCAACGTGCCGTTCCAGCGCATTGGTTGCACGGTCGCGATACTCCTTGTCGGTCAGGTTCGATCGCGCGGCCCCGATGATCCTCGATTCCGGCGGCATCTGACCGTCACGGAAGCGGTAGTACAGCGCCGGCAGCAGCTTTCTGAGCGTCAGATCGCCGGTGGCGCCGAAGACGACGCAGTCGAATACGGCAACGGGAATGATCTGCGGCATCCATCAGTCTCCTGGTCGATGATCTGGAGGGCGGCTTCGCGGGTGCAGCATCATTGCTACACCATGCAAAACGCTTCGAACACCGGGGTGGGCATCAAGATTGGCGGTCAGTTCACGGCATCGGTGAGCGAACGCCGTTCCTGCCAGCGGCTCGTCGCTGCTCTGGAAGGCCGGGGTCCGCCGGCATCCGTGTCGCTGCCCGCTGCTCGGGCTCTGCACGTTCATTCTGCTGCGCCCTGGCAAATCGCGATTCCGTCCAGGTGGGGTCGGACCGTCCGGTGTCCAGTCGTCCCGCGTCTGGGACCGTCCGCGTCTGGGTCCCCGTATGAGGTGGTCCCCGCCTGGGGCCGTCCACGCGTGGGTCCGTCCACGCGTGGGGTGCGCGGGCCCCAGCGCCTTGACTTCGCATGGGCTGCGCAGGCACCCGAATCGGGCCGTCTGAAGCGATCCGGCCGCCGGCGGCCCGGCCCGAAGCTGGCCATCCCTGAGGCTGTCCACGCCTGAGCCAGACTGCTCAAGGTCGCGGGACATGGCGTCGCCCCAGGCATAGGGCCACCCGGCATCACGTTCCCACGCACAAGCTCGCCGAGGCATTGCGTCTCCCGGGCGCAGGGTCGCCGAGCGGGGACAGGGAACGAACGGGCCCGCGCCGGTTCGGGCTCACCTGGGCCGGTTCATGCTGGCTCCAGGCAGGTCACTCTTGTATGCGATCGCGTGAAGTCTTCGTGCGGAACTGCCCCTGGCTTCACCGCATGGATCCGATCCGTCAACCAAACCGGCCTCTCGCGCCTGCGTGCCGCGCGAGACCAGGGCCGGTTCAGGAAACTGCCCGCATGAATGTCGTTCTCGGCAACACCGTCGGCCTGCTCGTCGCCGCCATTGTCGTCGCGCTGGTCGCACGGAGTCTCCGGCTTCCCTACACGGTCGGGCTCGTTGTCGCGGGAATCGTGCTTGCACTGACGCGCTTCCAGGGGAGGCTGATGCTCACCCACGACCTGGTGTTCGAGCTGATCCTGCCGCCGCTGCTATTTGAGGCCGCCATCAACATCCACTGGAAAGCGCTGCGTCGGGATGCCCTCCCGGTGCTGACGCTCGCCATTGTCGGGACGCTGCTGTCGACGTTGGTGGTGGCGGCGGGGATGGTGGCGTTGCTGGGCTGGCCGCTCCGCTTTGCTCTCCTGTTCGGCGTGCTGATCGCCGCGACGGATCCGGTTGCCGTTATCGCCATGTTCAAGGACAACGGAATATCGGGCAGGCTGCGTCTTCTGGTTGAAAGCGAAAGCCTGTTCAATGACGGGGTCGCGGCGGTCCTGTTCACCCTGGCTCTTGCCTGGGCCCAGGCGACGGATGCGGAACCGGTGTCCGTGGCCGAGGTGGCAAGGAACCTGGTGGCCATCGTCGGCGGTGGCACCCTGGTCGGGCTTGCCTGCGCGGGCGCCGCCATCGCGGTCGCCTGGCGGACCTCGGACCATCTGGTCGAGAGCACGCTGACGACCGTGACGGCGTACGGTTCGTTCCTGCTCGCCGAACATTTCCTGTATTCGGGGGTCCTGGCCACTGTCTCGGCCGGGCTGCTCATCGGCAACCTCGGCATCCTGGCGGAGGGCGAGGGCGGCCGGATATCCCCGCGGGGGCGCGAATTCGCGCTCGCCTTGTGGGACTTCATCGCCTTTATCACGAACTCGATCATCTTTCTGCTCATCGGCGTGGCGGTGGCGGGCATTCCGTTCGAGCGTCTCGGGACCGCGGCCCTGGCCATCGTCATCGCTCTCGTTCTGCTGGCCCGCGCGGTCACGGTGTATCCGCTCTGCATTCTCTTCACCCGCTCGCGCTGGCGGATCTCGATGGCCGCACAGCATGTCCTGTGGTGGGGCGGATTGCGCGGAGCACTGGCTCTGGCGCTGGGCCTGTCATTGCCGCCCTCAATCCCATTCCGCGGCGAAATTCTGGTGGCGACATTCGCGGTCGTCGCGTTTTCGGTCGTGGTTCAGGGACTGACCATGCCCGCGCTGCTGCGGCTGCTCGGTCTCGGGTCACGCGGCGCATGAGCGCAGCGGGCCGTGCCGGACAGCCAGCGGGTGGCGCGTGCCCGCAGGCGCCCCCTTCGCCGGCGCCAACGTGAATTCGTTACGGATGCGCCGCGCCGGGCGCGACCCCGGGGCCGCCGCGACTGCCTTATGGCATCCGCCAGAGCCGTCAGCGGCAAGCCGGAGGCCGGGCGATGATGCCCGGCAGCCGCTCGCGAGGCGATCAGGCAGGCACCCGGACGCAGCAGGCACCCGGACGCAGCAGGCACCGGGACGCAGCAGGCACCGATACGTATCGGCCGGTACGCATCAGCCCTGCTGCGGGAATTAGTCTATGACGTCTCGTTATGGATCATAAATACTCTACGATCCATTCAGCTCATAAGCTTCCGGGAAGAAGAAATCCTTCCAGGAAGCCGGTTTTACTTTGATCGACCCGACCTCGCTCATGAAGGCCGCAATGGCTTCGGTGCCTTGCGGGGCGGTTGTCCATACCGTACCCGGCGCGGTGGCGACCGATTTCACGAAGTCAAGCGACAGCTTCGACTCCCCGTCCTCGATCCAGTACCGGGCGGCGCTCTCGGGATCGGCGTTCACCCGTCCGGTCGCTTCCTGCAGCGCCGCATAGATCGCCTTGAACAGTACCGGGTTCCTGGTTCGGAACCGGGTCGACATATAGGCGGTCGTAAACGTGTTCGGGCCGCCCCACACGTCGAACGAATTCAGCACCGTGTGGATCGACGCGCTCTGCAACTGCTGTTGCATATACGGCGGAACCGCGAAGTTGCAGGCGACCTCCGCGGTTCCCGACAGCAGCGCGATCGTGCTGTCGGGCGGTGACATCGACACCGTGTACTGATCGTAACGAGCAAACTCCTTGATGCCATAGGCTTTCGCCGCCGCGGCCTGGATCGTGACCGCCTGGGCCGAAACCTTCACTGACGGCACCGCGATCTTCTTGCAGCGGGCGAGATCGTCGACGCTCCTGATCGCCGGGTCGTTGGTGTTCAGGGCGAACGGCAGGGTCGCCAGCGAACTCACCGCCCGCACTTCCCCGGCGCTGCCGCGGGTGCGGCTCCAAATCGTCAGCAGGCCCTGCGGACTGCCGGAGACGAGGTCGATGCTGTCGGAC
>DASWON010000120.1:0-4329 GCA_036398735.1 Rhodopila sp. | reverse complement strand
CATCCCGGACGCCAGGCGGGCGATCGAGGCCGCAGGCTACAAGGGCGAGCGCGTGGTGATGCTGGAGCCGACCGACCATCCCGTGAACAGCGTCATGGCCCAGGTCGGCGCCGACCTGTTTAAGAAGCTCGGCCTGCAGGTGGACGACCAGGCCATGGACGCCGGCACCATGTTCCAGCGCCGCGGCAACCGCGATGGGCTGGACCGCGGCGGCTGGAGCTGCTTCCCCTCGGCGGTCGCGGGCATTGACGTGCTGAACCCGCCGTCAGCTTCCTCGCCCGCGGCAATGGCCGCGACGCCTGGTACGGCTGGCCCACCGACCCGGCGCTGGAGGCCCTGCGCCGATCCTGGTTCGAGGCGCCAGGCCACGCCGAGCAACAGGCGATTGCCGAGCAGATGCAGCGCCAGGTGCTCGATCAGGCGCCTTACCTGCCGCTGGGCCATATCCTGCAGCCCACCGCCTATCGCCGGGACGTGTCGGGGATGCTGCCGGGCTTCGCCAAGTTCTGGAACGTGCGGAAGGCGTAGGGCTGGCGAGGTGAGTCCGGCATCCTTCACTGGAGCACGCACGGCATGCCGCCGACGGCCGAAGGCGTGGCCTGACCAGGACAATTTGCGGTGGCATCGCGAAAGGCTCCATCCTAGCGTTACAAAGGTCGGGCACGACCAACTACGCGAGGAACGTCACACCGTTTGCAAAGGGGCTTGCGGCAGCGCGCGGGCGTTGTGCCCACCTGTGCCAATTGCCAAGCCCGACGAGCGCCAAACAGTTCGAAGAAGGCTGGGAGCAGCGACACGTTGACGACCCCCAACTCCATTTTGCGTTTCGCGATGCTCGCGTCCCTGGCGATTGCGGCGGTGTCGATAGAGAGGGGGAGCGCGCCGAACGCCTGCGCGTCCGCCACAGCAATCCAAGTGCGGCGATGCCGAGCAGCCCGGCTGAAGACGGTTCCGGGACGAATTGAGCGGACCCGGTCGCGCCTGCAAATGTCTGGATTGTCGTTCCATTCTGGCCTGGCGTGTTCACCAACGCCACGATCCCCGATACGTTGACGAACTGGATAAAGCCCAGGCTTTCTGGTGCCACGAAGAAGCCACTTTCGCTCGCGACCGCGGCATAGGTGTCTGTCAAGCGCGTCGTCCTTGTGCCCGCTGCTAAATCGAGGCTGGCTGTCCCGCTGAGTTCCACGCCACTCGCCAAGAGAACATCGTCCGCTGTGCCGGTCGGCCCGCCATTGGCGAAGCCGATGCCGCTGTTGCTCAAAGTCACTGCCCCATTGTTATTTCCGGGATCAGCAAGGATCCTGATGCTGCCACCCGTGTACCTCAGTGAGGTCGGCGTGCTCAGGCCGAGATCGGTGTCGTCGATATAGAGGCCGTAGGAGCTGCCGAACCCGATTGGATTGACCGTGATGCCGTTGAGGCTGAACCCAGTGACGTCCATGATGCGATGAGCGACGAACGTCGTGTCGGGTTGTACGACCGCATAGAGACTGTTCGTGTAGTAGATCGTGTCGGCGCTGAACGTGCCGCCGCCAAGCGTGGGAACGGCCGCGCTCGGCGCAAAGGTGAACGTTGCTGCATCGGCAGGCGACGCGAGCGCCGCCAGCAGCCCGATGCCTGAAACAGCCCGGAGAAAAATGGGCCGCATGATCAAGCCACGTCGAAATCGTAACCCGATGACGCGCGGCGGCGCCAAACCCGGATCAGGCCGAGGCCGACCAAGCCGCCAATCAAAAGCAACGACGATCCCGGTTCGGGGACTTGGACGTCGGCAGTGCTGATGCCGTTGTTGACCAGCGTCGACACGCTGCCATCCGGCAACGTACTGGTCGTGCGGCTGGTCGCGGTGTTGAACAGGAACTCCTCAATGAATTGCGGGGTGGTCGTTGAACTTAAGAACACCGCCGTCTGGCCCGGCGCCGGCACGAAGGTTTCAACGAAATGTGCTCCAAACTGGCCGTTGGACTGCAGACCAAACGAGCCAGAGACAAGGCTGCCGGTCGCGAGCGTGATGTCGTCGGCGGTTCCCGTCGGGCCGACATTAGCGAAAGCGGTGCCTGCGAGGGTCGCGCTCGGCGTGCCGTCCTGGTTGCCGGGGTCGGCTTTCAGGGCGATGTCGATCTTGGTGTAGACGTTGGCCGCGGTGACGCTCACGTCTGCGAAGAGATACAGGCCATAGGCGCTGCCCAGCCCGGCTGGCGTGACGTTGGTCGCGCCCAGATTGAAACCGTTGATCTGGAAGATGAACGTTTCCGGTGTGGGGCCACCGCCGGGCGGTGCCAGTGCGGTCAGGAATGTCGTCATCGAAATCGAGTCGGCGGTGAACGGGCCGCCGCCGAGCGACGGCGATGCCTTCGACAGGTCCCAAGTGAACGGCACGATGGCGGCAGCGTGTGCGGGCGCGCCAGCCGAGATGGCCATCGTGGCGGCCATCGCGGCCACGCCGACCAGGGCCGCCTTGGCTGGCACGAGCGCGCGGCGTTGAGACGGTCTGTTGTCGGCCATAGTATCCCCCTTCGCCATCGGACCTCGATGTCTGCCCCGAAGCTGGACCAGGGGATTGTGCCGGCGCCTCTCCTATTTGGGAGAGAAGGTCGAAAATTGTTTCGATACGCGTGGAAGTCGGCTTAGGGTCCCCGGGGCGCTGGCGGATTGGCCCCGCGGAGGGCTGCTGGTGATGAACGCGGTCGAGTTCGATGCTCTGCTTGACGAGATCCAGACTGCAGCACTTGGGCTGTCGCTCTGGAATCCGGTCCTTGTCTCGATCTCGCGGCTATTCGGCGCTCATGACGTCGCGCTGCATAAGGACCTGTGGAAGGGCGGCGGCTGGGCCGTTCGCACCGGCGGCGACGACCGCATGGTCTCCGACTACTTCAGCTACTATGCCGGCATCCATCCGCTCGCGTTGCGGACCATGTCGGCACCGGCCGGGACGGTGCTGACGGACCGGATGATCATCCCGCGAGCGGAGTTCGAGCGGACGGAATTCTATGCAGGCTGGGTGCGGCCGAACGGTTTCGATGAGCAACTGCATGTGCGGCTGGATAATGACGCGCACGCCATGGTCGGTTTGTCGGTCACGCGTCCGCGTGGCGCCCGGGAGTTCGACGACGCAGAGCTTGGGCTTGCGCGGCGCATAGCGCCACATCTGCGCCGTGCCGTGACGACTTATGAACGGTTCCAAGAACTCGGTCAGACCAATGCGCACATGATCAACGCGTTGGACCAGATGCGGCGGGGCGTGTTCGGTCTCGACGCGGACGGCCGGGTCGTGTTCGCGAACAAGGTGGCGCGGGCGATGCTGGCGCAAAGAAACGTGTTACGCGTCGAGAATGGCGTCCTTGCGGCGGTTGGTGCCAACCAGACGCGCATGATCGAGCGATTGCTCGGGTCGATTGCCCGCGGCGAGGCGGCAAGCAACCTGAGTCTCGAGCGGCCCGATGGGCGGCCACCGCTGCAGCTTGAGCCGGTGCGGCTAGGCGGAGCAGGAAGCATCAGCGATCTCCGGCCCTCGCTGACGCTACTGCTCCTGGTGCTTGATCCAGAGGTCGAGACCGGAGATGCCCTGGCGCGGCTTCGGGAGCGGTATGGGTTGACGGCGACGGAGGCTGCCGTGGCCTTCCACGCAGCCCGCGGCAAGGGCGTGGCGGCGGTCGCGACGGCGCTCGGCATCGGGCAAGGAACGGTTCGATCGCACCTGAAGCGGGTTTTCGAGAAAACTGGCGCTCATCGGCAGGCAGAATTAGCTTGGATCGTTTCGGATACTGGAACAATCGGCGGCACGCCTTGAAGCATGCCCGTCGATTTCATCAATGCTTGTTCTGTGTGCGTTTGCCACCAAAAGCGCCCAAGGCACCGCGCATCGGCTGGCTTGGCTTCTGTCCGGTTCGGAGCACTTGGCGAACGGCACGTGGACGTCCGAGATGCGCGCAGAGCAGCCATTGCCAAGTAATGAATGCAGGTTCGGCGCCCTCGCCTCCGGTCTATGCGGAGTTCAACCCGCCCCCTACTGCCTCCTCTTGCATCGGCTGCAACAACTCCGCGCCTTTGTGCCGCACGCTGTTCACGTCCGTGCTCACCGGCCATGTCCGCAGCACGGTGTTGGCCGCCGGGCGGAGCAGCGTCTTCGGATCGCCCTCCTCCTCGCCAAGCCACACTGGCCAGTCAGTCGGCTCGAGTACGACCGGCATGCGGTCGTGGATAGGGGCCATGGTGCCGTTCGCGGCCGTGGTGACGATGGCGAAGCTCCGGGTGACGTCGCCACTCGCCGGGTCGGTCCAACTCTCCCAAATGCTACCCAAGGCGAGCGACGCCCCGTCAGCACGG
>DASWON010000119.1:0-12293 GCA_036398735.1 Rhodopila sp. | reverse complement strand
GTCGAGGGTGGCTGGGTGCCGCTGGTCATGGGCCTCGCGCTCACTGCAATGATGACGTCCTGGAAGCGCGGCCGCGACCTGCTGCTGTCCCGCTGGAAGCAGTCCAGCATGCCGTTGGCGCCGTTCCTGGCCAGGCTGCCGCAATCGCGCATCATCCGGGTTCCCGGGCTGGCGGTGTTCCTGACGGGAAACCCGGACTATGTGCCGACCTCACTGCTGCACAACCTGAAGCACAACAAGGTGCTGCATGAGAACGTGCTGTTCGTCACCGTGCAGAACGAGGACGTGCCTGAGGTGTCGCAGCGCCGCCGGGCAGAAGTCTCCCAGCTTGCGCCGGGCATCCACCGGGTGGTTCTGCGCTACGGATTCATGGAGAGCCCGAACATTCCGCGCGCGCTCGAGGATCTGACGGACCAGCTGAACGTGCGGGTATCGCAGGCGAGCTACTTCCTCGGCCGCGAGGTGCTGGTGCCAGGGATGGCGCCGAAACTGTCATGGTGGCGACGCGCGCTGTTCCTGGTGATGGCACGCAACGCGGTTCCCGCGACCGAGTTCTTCCGGATCCCCAGCGACCGTGTCGTTGAACTCGGGGTACGGATTACGATCTGACCGCTGCCACGGGGAATTGTGGCCCTGCAGCCGGCCCGAACCGGGTAAAGATGGTCCGGCTCGGAGCGGCCTGGAGACCGGCCCGAGCCGGTCGTACGACATCGGGACACGTGGGCAACCGCGGGCTCTTGATCGGCACACGCGGGCGACCGCACGATCTTGATCGGCACACGCGGGCGACCGCACGATCTTGATCAGAACGCGCGGGCGGCCGCACGATCTTGATCGGAACGCGCCGGCGACCGCATGATCCTGATCAGGACGCGCGGGCGACCGCACGATCTTGATCGGAACGCGCGGGCAACCGCATGATCCTGATCAGGACGCGCGGGTAACCGCACGATCCTGATCAGAACGCGCGAGCGACCGCAGGGCCTTGCCGATGGACCGGGGAAATGATGGACGGCAACACCGACGACACGATCCGCGCTATCCTGACGACGACCCGCCGTATTGCGCTGGTCGGGGCGTCGGCCAAGCCCTGGCGGCCTTCGCATGAGGTAATGCGGTTCCTGTTGCAGCGCGGCTATGACGTAACGCCGGTCAATCCGGGGCTGGCCGGTCAGGCGATCCACGGCCGGACGGTCCTCGCGTCCCTTGCCGAGGCGGTTCCACTCGAAATGGTGGATGTGTTCCGAGCCTCCAACCACGTCGCGCCACTGGTGGACGAGGCCATCCGGCTGGGCGCGACAGTCATCTGGATGCAATTGGGCGTGATCGATCAGCAAGCCGCTGCGAAAGCCCGCGCCGCCGGCCTGACCGTGGTGATGGATCGCTGTCCGGTGATCGAAAATCGACGGCTCGGGCCGTTCGGCACCAATCCTGCGTACCATTGAACCGGCCCGTCGTCAGCGCCACATTCCCGGCGTTCGGGTCCCTGTCGAGACCTGAAGAGGACACCCCATGACGAACGAAGAACGCGACATCATCAGCAAGTTCATCGCCCGTGTTGGCGGTGCGCCGCAGCCGTCGGGGTTCGCGGGCGGATCGGTCCCGGCGAGCCAGCCGGCGCTGCCGCCGATCGACCGTGACGCGGACGCTTTCATCGCCCAGACGTTCAATCAATATCCTGAGGCGCGGTATCGTCTGACACAGCTCGCCTTCGTGCAGGAACATGCACTTGCGGAAGCTCAAAACCGTATCCAGCGGCTCGAGTGGGAGCTGCAGCAGACGCAGCAGGCTCTGCAGCAGGCGCAGCAACAGGCGCAGCAGGGTGGCGGTCAGCGGCAAGGCGGCGGGTTCTTCAGCGGGTTGTTTGGCGGCAGCCGGCCGCAGCCAGGCCCACAGCCCGGCCCACAGCCAGGTGCGATGCCCCCGGGCGGCGATCCGCGCTGGGGCGGGCAACAAGGCGGCTATCCGGGTGGTCAGCCGCAGCAACCGCCGTATTATCAGCAGTCCGCGCCGCCCCCGCCGCAATATCCGCCGAACTACCAGCAGGGCATGTTCCAGCAGCGCGGCGGTTCGGGCTTCCTCGGATCGGCACTTACCACCGCGGCCGGCGTCGCGGGCGGCATGGTGGCCGGCAACGCGCTCATGAGCCTGTTCTCCCCACATTCCGGGGGCGGCTTCGGCGGCGGCGGGTTCGGCAGCGGCTTCGGGGGCGCCCCGACGGCCAGTCCATGGGCGACGCCGGCGGCACCGACCCAGGATTACGTCGATACCGGCACCTGGGACCAGACCGGCGCCGGTGGAGGCGCCTCCGGAAACCAGGATTACGTCGACAACAGTACCTGGGATCAGCCGGCCCCCGACACTGACTCCTCGTGGACCGACGACAGCGGGAGCGATAGCAGCAGTTCGGATGATACCTTCTGACACCTGCCATCGAGGGCGAACCTGAGGTGGGCTGGTGGGAGAGCTGCAGTCCGCTCCCGGCCGGAGCGGGCTGACCGGTTCCCACAGGGGCGCTGGATTAACCACAGGGGCGCCTGGGATAGCCATCGGGTGCTGGCATAGCCATCGGGCGCTGGGATAGCCATTCGGGCGTTGGCATACCCATTCGGGCGCTGGGATAGCCAACGGGCGCTGGCGTGGTGCTCGCGGCGTTCCGCGGAGCCTGCCCTGCCGTTTAAGCCGACTGCCGCGAAATATACCGGATCCGACCGCACGGACGACCTGGCGGACGAGGAGCCGCCGCATGCGCATGGGCGCGATTTCGGGTGTCGCGCCCGGTCGTGAGACCGCGCATCGTCGGCGCATACCCCGGCGTTGGCGTCGACCGGTACGCAGGATTGGTGTGGCGGTCGCCTACAAATTCTGCGCGATACCAGCGCCCGGCCGGTGCGTGGGACGCAACCTTCGGGCGGGCTGAGGTATGCGGGCGGCCCGGTTCGCCATCAGGCCGCACCGACTACGACGCAGCAGGCCGACCGCTTGGCAATCAGCGCAGGCGGTTCAAAACCTGCGCATACAATTCAAAAAAAGACGGCGGTGCTTTTGGCACCGCCGAAGTTTAGGGAGGAAACGTCCAAGAAAGCAGTGCGCCGAAGCGCGTCTGCGAGTTGGAGAATGGCCTCTGCCGCCTCAGCATGCAAGAGCTAATTTGCTGCGACGCAGCATTCCTTGCATCTGAAGCCTTCCTGTTGCCATTTTGCCACATCTTTGAGCATGCTCCTAAGTGGCGTTCGACAGCGATTACAATTTAGGCAGAATCTCCGGATGCTGCCCTCGACAGGGCAACCACCGTCCCCAAGCTGCTCGCCATGTCCGTCGGGATCAGGACCGTCGTCCCGCGTTCCTTGTTCATCTCATAAAGTAGATTCATCTGACGAAGCTTCAGGGCATTCGGGTCACTGCCGTACAGCGTCGCCGCCTCCAGAATCTGCTCGGCAATCGCCTTTTCCGCCGAGGCCAGCGTGACACGCGCATCCTTCTCACGCTCCGCCTGCGCCTGACGGCTCATGGCATCCTGCAGTTCGCGGGGGATCGAGACGTCCTTGATCTCCACGCTGCTGGCGGTCACGCCCCAGGTGTTCGTTTTCGCCGTGATCGTCACCCGCAGTTGCTCGTCAGCCGCCTTGCGGTCGGACAGCAGCTTCGACAGATCGGTCGCCCCGATCATCTCGCGCAGACTGGTCTGGGCGACGCGTTCGATCGCCTCACGGTAGTTGGCGATGCGAATGGCAGCCGCCTCGGCGCTCGCCACCTGCCAGAACACGATCGCATCGACACCAACCGCCACGGTGTCGCGCGTCAGCGCCTGTTCCGCGGTGATCGTCGTGGTCTGGATGCGTAGGTCGATGACCTGAGCGACCGAGTCGATGACCGGGAACACAAGGTAGATGCCGGGCCCCTTCACTTTGTGGAAGCGTCCCAGCCGCAGGATCACCGCGCGCTGCCATTCCGAGGCAATGCGGACGGAACGCGCCAGAATCAGCGCTATAAGGACCAGGATGACGACGAAAGCGATACTCATCAGGTCAGCTCCAAATCGTTCTGCCGTCACATGATATCAGCATCCCGTGCCATTGGCCCGACCGCCGCCACCGATGCTCCGCGGATGCAGGCCGCCAGCCCGTTGGCGTGACCAGGCAACGCTTACCGGCCCGGCGCGCGCCGGCCCCGCTTGCGCGCCCGCGTGCCGCCATCTGCCCGCGTGCCGCTTTGTGCTCGCTTGCCGCCATGCGCCCGCGTGCCACCACGGAATCGACAACCCGGCACCAGCCGCACAACCCTCACCCGGTCGCGGACTTGTCCGGCCCCCGTTCCGGGACCGCGGCCGGCGAGCCGACATATGCGCGCCCGGCAAATCGTATCGGCAAAATCCGGGCACAGGCGCGCGGGCGCTCAGCATGCCCTTGCCGCCCCGGGCGTTGTCTGGCACCAACCGCCGCATGTCCGGCACAACCGAATCTCGCCCCGTCTCCGTCCTGGAGCAAATCGCGCTGTTCGGGGTCATGTTGCTCCCACTGTTCCTGCTGCACGCCCACGGAGTGGCCGAGGTCGCGATCGGTGTCGCCGACCTGTGTTTCCTGGCGCGCTGCGCTCTGACGCGCGACTGGAGCTGGCTACGCACCCGTTGGACCTGGATCGCCGGTGCCTGGTGGGGCTGGCTGGTGATCTGTTCCCTGCCGTTTCCCGCCATCGGTCTCGGTGAGGGCGGCACGCGATCGTTCGGCCAGGCGCTGGCGACGGTCCGGTTCCTGATCCTGGTCGCCGCGATGGAGCACCTCATTCTGAGGACCCGCGAGGCACGCCAGTGGATGTTCGGTCTGGTCGCCGCCTCAGCCGCCTGGATCGCGCTCAACAGCATCATTCAGGAGATATTCGGGCGCAACCTGATCGGCTGGCCGCGCGCGGGTGAGGGCGTGCTGACCGGCCCGTTCGGCACCGCGAGGGCCGGTCCGCCGATGGCCCGCATCATCATCCCCGCAGTGCTGCCGCCCGTTGCGAACCTGCTGGCACGCCGCAACCCGCGGGCGACCGTCGGTGCCTACGCGCTGCTGCTCGGCAGCGTCGTCATCATGGTGCTGATCGGCCAGCGCATGCCGCTGGTGCTGACCGTGTTCGGACTGCTGATCGTCGCGTTTCTGATCCGCCGGCTGCGTCCGGTCGTGCTGGCCGCGGCGGTCGCCGGTGCGCTGCTGCTGGCGGCCTCCCCGATCGTCGCGCCCAGTGCGTATTTTCGCCTGGTGGAAAAGTTCTCGGCGCAGATGCAGCATTTCGCCATATCCCCGTACGGCATGCTCTACACACGGGCCTGGGAAGTTGGCCTGCGGAACCCGCTGACCGGGCTGGGCTTCGACGGGTTCGGCACCGGCTGCCCACGCCCGGTTTACTTCCGCCCGTCCTTCGACGGCAGCCTGCCGGACGGCGGCGGCGCCGGATTCTGCTGGGATCATCCGCACAACCACTATCTGCAGGCTCTGGATGACGGCGGCTTCTTCGGCCTGGCGCTGTTCTGCGCCATGGCAGTTGCCTGGCTGGTGCCACTGGGACGCGGGCTCTGGCGTGACCCCGACCCGCTGCGCGTTGCCTTGTTCGCCGCGATCTTCGTGCAGCTCTGGCCGATCCAGTCGACCACCGCCTTCACCAGCATGCCTGTGGGGGGATGGTTCTTCCTGCTGCTGGGATGGGCGATGGCAGAGGCGCGGTTTCGACAACGCGTGATCTGATCGCGACAGGTCCATGGCCGTAGCAGACCGCCAGGATGCCCGATCAGCCGGAAACTGCGTCCATGCCGCCAGACAAACACCGCGCCGATAGCCCGATTCTCGTAACCGGTGGCGACTCCGCCTATTTTCCGATGATTCAGGAACTGTGGCAGTCGATCCTCGCGGCCTCCCCAGGACCACCGCCGGCCTTCGGGGTCATCGATGCCGGGCTGACGCAGGAGCAGGCGCGCCACCTGCACGACAGCGGCGCGGTCGTGACGCAGCCGCGCGATCTGCGGGGATTCCCTGTCGAGCCGCTGCGCAAGCGGCCCGCGCTAGCCGTCAACCTCGGCAAGCTGTGGCTTGACCGGCTGTTTCCGGGCTACGACACCATCGTATGGCTCGACGGCGACACCTGGGTTCAGGACTACAAGGCGATCGATCTGCTGCTGGGCGCCGCCCGGACCGGCGCGCTCGGGATCGTGCCCAGCAGCGGCCGCACCTACGAACGGCCGGTCGAAATCCGCTGGATCCTCGGCGGCCTCTGGGGGCTGGCGCAGATCCGGACGTTCAACTTCAAGAATGGCAGCCACGCCGGCTTGCCGCTGCGGGTCCTCCGGGACCTCGGGCCTCGCCCGCAACTGAATGCCGGCGTGTTCGCGTTGCGCGCGGACGCGCCGCATTGGCGTGTGATGCGCCAGCGGCAGCAGGCCATTCTGCGTCGCGGCAAGCCGTTCACCTCGGATCAACTCGCCATGGCGCTCGCGGTCTATATTGACGGGCTGAAGCTGGAACTGCTGCCGGACACCTGCAACAGCATCACCTGCTGGCGGATCGATCCGCGCGGACCCTCTCTCGTCGAATACTACTATCCGCACGACAAGGTTGGCATCGTACATCTGGCCGGCCAGAAGACCATGCGCTTCGATCCCACCGCCACGATCGAGGTCCCCGACCTCGACGGCCGGATTCATAGGACAAGCCTGCGATATGGGCATTTCCAGCGAATGGCGGCCGGCCTGATGCCGCAGCCGGAAGCGTAGTGCGTGATCGCCCGGGCAACGCACCCTCAGGCGGCGGACACCAGATCACCGAACACCAGCCCCGAGGGCAGCAAGCGCTCGCCGCGGCCTCGCACGCAGACCGCCCGATCGAGGAGGCTACACAGAGGTCCCCTTGGCGGCCCCCCTTGGCAACCTCCCCCGGACAGCCTCTCCCTGGCCGCCCCCCCTGGCAGCCCCCCTGGCAGCCTCCCCTTGGCGGCCTCTCCCCCCGGGCCGTCCGCCGGCGGCTTCCGCCTTGGAGCTTCTCTCGGGGCGTTCTCCCTGGGGTTCCTCCCTCGGGGTTGCTCCCTGGGGGTTGCTCCCTGGGGGTTGCTCACTGGGGGTTGCTCACTGGGGGCTGCTCACTGGGGGCTGCTCACTGGAGGCCTCCCGTCCTCCGCGATACGGCTCCATTGCCGATGGCGTCTCGAACGGGGTCACGGTATAGCCAACGCGATGCCTGCCGCCCTGCCGATTGTCGCTGTCGTCTTGCCGCCGCGCGAGGGCTTTGGCCGCGGCCGGACCGGTGCAATCGGCCTCCTGGCGCGCCGTCTGGTGCAGACACCGGGATTCCAGACGGTGGTCTTCGGCGGCAAGCAGGACGGCCCCGTCTTCCCCGACATCGACTTCCGTCCGGTCAGTCCGACGCTTTGGGCGTTCGGCAATACCAACGTCCGCTATGCCGCCGCCGTCGCCAGCGCCTTGAAGGCGCTGAAACCATCCCTCATCGAGGTCCATAACCGTCCGGAAATTGCCCTTGCCCTGGCCGGCCGGCTGCCCTCGACCCCGGTCTCCGTCATCCTGAACAACGACCCGCAGGAGATGCGCGAGGCCGCGTCGGCAACCGAACGCTCCAACATGCTGCGGCGGCTCGCCAGGGTGATCACGTCCTCGGACTATCTGCGGGCCCGCGTGCTGGACGGCGTGACGGCGGCGGCGAAACAACCCCTCGTGCTGCCCAACTGCCTCGACCTCCGGGAACTGCCGCCACCCGGCCGGCGCGAGCGGCTGGTCCTGTTCGCCGGACGCGTGGTGGCCGACAAGGGGCCCGACGCCTTCGTCTCGGCCTGTGCCGCGGCGCTTCCCTATCTGCCCGACTGGAACGCGGAGATCATCGGGGCCGACCGGTTCAGCATCGACAGCCCTGATACCGGATTCGTCCAGATGATCCGCGCCGCGGCCGAGGGCGCCAATGTCCGCATGCTCGGCTATCGCGACCATCCGGAGGTGCTGGCCGCCATGGCCCGCGCCGCCATCGTGGTGGTACCCAGCCGCTGGGCCGAACCCTTCGGACTGGTCGCCCTCGAAGCTCTGGCCAGCGGCGCGGCCCTGATCTGCTCGCCACGCGGCGGATTGCCGGAGGTTGCCGGCGACGCCGCTGTCTATGCCGATCCGGATCGGCCGGACGAAATTGCCGCCGCTATCCGAGCACTGGCCGGCGACGACCGCCGCCGCGCCGCACTGGCCGCCGCCGGACGGCAACGCGCGCAGCAGTTCGATGTGCCGGCGATCGCAACCCGCCTGGCAGCGCTGCGTGCCGACATCCTCGGGCAGAAGAGTCTCTGCCCGAATAATTGAGCCGTCCCGCGGCCTCGCGCTGGCCGCGCGGCCGTAGCGCCGGTCCGGCCCCTGGCATGAGCGATGGACCGGATCGGCCATGGCGTAGGCCCGCAGGCGCCTCCACGCCGCAGCGCCTGTTCGGCGGCCGGCTGGACGTCGCTGTTCCCGCTCCGGTTCCAAGATACCGCCATGCGCGCGCCCCGGGTGGTGGTTGACGCGCAACGCAGCACCTATATTGCTGCCCCAAACAGTTCAGGAGCCGACGATCATGGCTGACGCAAATGCACAGGTGCCGGTGACGGTGCTGACCGGCTACCTCGGCGCTGGCAAGACCACCCTGCTCAACCGCATCCTCACCGAGAACCACGGACAGAAATACGCCGTGGTGATCAATGAATTCGGGGAACTGGGCGTCGACAACGACCTCGTCGTGGACAGCGATGAGGAAGTGTTCGAGATGAACAACGGCTGCATCTGCTGCACGGTGCGCGGGGACCTGATCCGCATCGTCGGCGGGCTGATGAAGCGGCGCGACAAGTTCGACGGCATCATCATCGAGACGACCGGCCTGGCGAACCCGGCCCCCGTCGCCCAGACGTTTTTCGTCGACGACAACGTGAAGACGAAGACACGGCTGGACGCGATCGTCACGGTCGTCGACGCCAAGCATCTGCCCGCCCGGCTGGCGGACAGCCACGAGGCGGCCGACCAGATCGCCTTCGCCGACGTCATCGTGCTGAACAAGACCGACCTCGTGACGCCCGAGGAACTGGAGGCGGTCGAGGCCACGATCCGCGGAATCAACCGCTTCGCCATCATCCATCGCACGCAGCGCGCGGAGCTGCCGATCGAGCAGGTACTGAACCGCGGTGCATTCGATCTGTCACGCATTCTGGCGCTGCATCCCGATTTCCTCGATGGCGACGACGACCACGAGCACAACGAGGATGTCTCGTCGATGAGCTTCGAGGTCGAGAAGCCGATCGATCCGGAGAAGTTCAACGCCTGGATCGGCGTGCTGCTGCAGGACAAAGGCGCTGATCTGCTGCGGACCAAGGGTATCCTGCACTACGCGAACGAGGACCGGCGGTTCGCTTTCCAGGCGGTGCACATGATCGCGGACGGAGACTTCATCGGCCCGTCCAAGGAGGGTGAGCCGAAAACCAGCCGCCTGGTGTTCATCGGCCGCAACCTGAACCGCCCGCAACTGCGCCGCGGCTTCGAAAGCTGCGCTGCGGATTGAGTACCACCCTGCCCCCGGCGGTGCCTCATGGCCGGATGAGCGACCGCGCCGGACGGCTTCCGCCGGATCGACCGGCGACCGGCTCGCGACGCCCGTGTCAGGACCGCCGCGGCCGGCGCGTCGGCGTTCGTCGGCCCGGGCATCCACGCTTGACTGTTGCGGCGACCGGCCATGTCACCGGCGACCCGGACAGCCCCGGCCGGCACGCCGGGATCCGCACAACGCCACAACGAACGACGTATAAAGAGAACGGCCCAGCATGAGCCAGTCGACCGCCGCCCCCTTCCTGCTGAACACGCGCGGCACGTCCCGCGACCTCGATGCCTTCGTCGTGGCCGCGCGCTTCTCTCGCGACGGCCGCCGCGCCGGCTTTGCCCTCGGAGACGGTACCGTGCGGCTGGTCACCATCGGCGCGACCGACGAGTGGGTACCGGTCACCGTCCACGACGGCGCCATCCTGGACTTCGCCGCCGACCCCGTGGGTGACGGCTTCATCTCCGGCGGCGACGACGGAAACCTCAACCGCGTCGCCGCTGACGGAACCGTATCCAAACTCGGCGGCTTCGGCATGAAATGGGTCGAGCACGTCGCGACCTACGCACTCGACAAGGGCAAGGGGCTGATCGCCGCCAGCGCCGGCAAGCTGCTGAAACTGTTTGATCAGTCCGGACAGCTGTTGAAGGAGCTGAGCCACCCGTCCACCGTCACCGGCGTGGCGTTCGACGGCAAGGGCAAGCGGGTCGGCGCCTCGCATTACAACGGCGCGTCGTTGTGGTTCGTCGCGGCGAAGACCGATACCCCTCGCAAGCTGGAGTGGAAAGGCAGCCATACCGGCATCATCATCCACCCCGAGGGCGAGGCCGTGGTCACGGCGATGCAGGAGAACGCCCTGCATGGCTGGAAGCTGCCCGACGGCCAGCACATGCGCATGAGCGGCTATCCGGCCAAGACCACCAGCCTGTCGTTCACCCGCAACGGCAAGTGGATGGCAAGCAGCGGCGCCGACGCGATGGTGATCTGGCCGTTCTTCGGCGGCGGTCCGATGGGCAAGGCGCCGCTGGAACTGGCCGGCGGTGACGGCATCATCTGCACGCAGGTCGCCTGCAACCCGAAGGATGACATTGTCGCCGGCGGCTTCACCGACGGCCTCGTTGTCGTCGCGGATATCACCTCATCGCGGATCCTGCCGGTGGTGCCTCCCGAACATGGTCCGATCAGCACGCTGGCCTGGAGCCCGGACGGAACGCAACTGGCCGTCGGCACCGAAACCGGCTTCGCCGCGCTGATCGACTTCGCCAAGCGTTAGCGGGCGCGGCGTGAGCGGCCCTTTCTCGATCCGCGCCGCGGCGCCTGACGAGATGACTGTCGTCGCGACGCTGTTCCGGAACTATGCCGCCGCTCTGGAGGTGGATCTCTCATACCAGGGGTTCGAGGCGGAATGTGCCTCCCTCCCCGGCGCTTACGCCCCGCCGGCGGGTGCCCTGCTGATCGCGTTGTCCGCGGCCGGCGAGCCCGTGGGCTGCGTTGGCGTCCGGCCGCTCGCCGAAGCTGGCACCTGCGAGATGAAGCGACTGCATACGGCACCCGAGGTGCGCGGGACCGGTCTCGGCCGCGCCCTGGCCCAGGCGGCGATCGAGGCCGCGCGCCAGGCAGGCCATGCCGCGATGCGGCTCGACACGTTGCCGACCATGCTCGCCGCCCAGGCACTGTATCGGCACCTCGGGTTCGAGGTCACGCCGCCGTACTACCCCTCGCCGGTGCCAGGCACAATCTTCATGCGAAAGACACTGGTGCCGGCTGAACGGCGACCGTAATATCGGTCTGCGTTGACTCTGACGGGGATGCGCGCAGCTACCGTGGCCCAGGGGTGCCGTGGCCTGGGGTTGGCGCGGCCCAAGGGTGCCGTGGCCCGGGGTTGGGGCGGCGGCTGCACGCGAGATCAATGACATGCCAGCCAGCCGGCCGTCCTGGAACAATCAACAATTCGGCTGCCGGTATAGTACCGGTGGGGGTTACGCTGGCTGTTCGCGGGGGGCTGTCGCGGCTGCACGCGCGATCAACGCACAGGGCTGTGGCGGCCATCCGCGACAAGGCAACGCAGCGGCGCCGGCGCGATCAACACCTTGCAGACTGGCCGGCCACCTGCGGCACAGTTCATCTCTCGGCGTGCCGTGGCACACAATCCTTCGGCGTGCCGTGGCACACAATCCTTCGGCGTGCCGCGGCACGACGATGCCACTGACGGAGATACGACCATGACACTGCTCGCTCCCTTCGCCGCCCCCGGACGCTTCTACAAGGGCAACCTGCATACGCATTCGACCCGGTCTGACGCGGTGCGCGACCCCGAAGCCGTGTGTGCGCTGTATCGCGACGCGGGCTATGACTTTCTCGCCCTGACCGACCATTTCCTGCCGCGCTACGGGTTCCCCGTGACCGACACGCGGCCCTATCGAACCAACAGCTTCACCACTCTGCTTGGCGCCGAGGTGCACGCGCCGGCGACCGGCCTCGGCGAGATGTGGCATATCCTGTCCGTGGGGCTGCCCCTCGACTTCGAACCCACGCCGCCCGAGGAGGACGGGCCAGCCCTCGCCGCGCGATGCCTCGCCGCCGGCGCCTATGTGGCGATCGTGCATCCGGCCTGGTACGGCCTGACCGTCGCAGATGCCGAGACGATCGAGGGCGCCCACGCGATCGAAGTCTACAACCACACCAGCTCGGTGCGCACCGACCGCGGCGATG
>DASWON010000118.1:0-8818 GCA_036398735.1 Rhodopila sp. | reverse complement strand
CGAGGCGGCGTCGCGGCGCGGCCTGCAGCCCCGGATCATGGTCGACGCCAGCCACGCCAACAGCGGCAAGAATCCCGCAAACCAGCCAAACGTCATCGCCTTCGTGGCAGAACAAATCGCCGCGGGTGACCATCGTATTATCGGCGCAATGATCGAGAGCCATCTCGTGGCCGGCCGTCAGGATCTGCAGCCCAACCGGCCCTTGATCTACGGACAGAGCATCACAGACGGATGCATCGACTGGGAAACTTCCGTCACCGCGTGCGCCGCCCTGGCGCGGGCCGTGCAGCTGCGCCGGCGACACATCTGACGTCCCGGGGACGTCGGGCCGGTGCGGTCGGGCCGGTGCGGTGCACCCGACATGGCCTGACCGCCCGAGGCCGGTCCAGGGGCACCCCCATTCCTCGCCGGCGCCCCGTTCGGCAGCGCCCCGTTCGGCAGCGCCCCATTGTGCCCCCTGCCCTTCGGCAGCGCCCCATTGCGCCCCCTGCCCGATGCGCCTCTGCCCGATGCGCCCCCTGCCTCACGCCGCCTGCTGCGTCCTTCGATCGACGGGGCGGCGCGGCGGGCGCCGATGCGCTGGCACGAACTATGCCCTGGCACGAACTATGCCGGGGTGTGCGCCTTTAGAAAGGCCACCACCTGTTCGCGTTGCGCGTCCAGATACTCGGGCCCGCGCCAGTCCGTCAGCACCTCGACGCCTGGCAGCAGAGCAGCCAGTTCGGCGCTGGTGGCAGCCGGATGCGGGATGTCGGTGCCGGGCAGCAGGAAGGTCGGCACCGGACAGTTGCGGACGAATTCCCGGTCGACACAGAAAACGAACGGATGATCCCACATGTTGTGGCCGAATGCGGCGATCGCCTCCTCGTTCAGGTCGGGACGCGCGGCGAGTTGCTCTTTGGTCCACGCCGCATGGCTTTCCGGGAAATATTCCGGGTGTTCGGGATGCAGGCCGATCGGGTTCTGCAGCACGGCCGACAGCACCCGCCGCGGGGCCGCCTCGACCGCCTTCAGGCAGAAGCTGCCGCCGATGCAGCCGCCCAGGACATGGAACTTGTCGAACCCGAGGTGGTCCATCAGCGCCAGATGGTCGGCGGCATATGTGTGCCAGCCATGATCCGCCTTGATGGCGGTGCGCGATGCGCCGGCATTGCGCTGATCCATGGCAATCGCGGTAAACCCGGCCTCCGGCAGCGCCTGCGTCCAGTCGACCCAGGACCGCGGCGGGCCACCGGGCGGCGTCGGCCACATCTCCATCCGCGACCGCAGGCCGCCGGGCGCGAACAGCAGCACCGGAAAGCCGCTGCCGAATGTCTGGTAATGAATCTCGCCGTCCGGGCGCTGCAAAACCGGCATCGTCGCCTCCCTGCTGTTGATCTCAGGCTGACTCCGATAGCGGATCCGCGCAAGCTCAGCCCGGACCTGGCCCCGAAGAACCGGCCCCAGGGGAACCGGGCGAAGAAAGAACCGGCCTGAGCAGACGGGGCCAGGGGGAAATCGGACCAGGGGGAAATCGGACCAGGGGGAAATCGGACCAAGGGAAATCGGACCAGGCGAAATCGGACCAGGCGAAATCGGACCAGGCGAAACCGGGTTAGGCGAAACCGGGCCAGCGGAAACCGGCCCAGCGGAAACCGAGCCGGGGGAAACCGAACCAGGGGAAACCAGACCAACGGTGCGGAGGAACGGCTCGACGTTCATGCGGCGGACGTCGAGAATCGTCGGGACGGCGACAACGGGCCGCGTGGCGCGCGCCCGGCCGATCCCCGCCCTGTCAGACCCGGGACGCGAGCAGCCGCCTCGCCTCGGCCGCGTCGGCGGCGATCTGGGCCTTCAGCGCATCGAGGCCGGAGAATTTGACCTCGGGGCGGATATAGCTGTGCAGAGCCACGGTGATGTCCGTCTCATAGAGGTCTGCGGCGAAATCGAACAGGTTGACCTCCAGCCGGCTCTCGGTTCCGGCGTTGACCGTCGGCCGCCGGCCGATGTTCGCCACGCCCTTGTGCACGCTGCCGTCCGCGAGACGGACGGTGACGGCATAGACCCCCCGCGCCGGCTCCAGATGCCGCCCCAGCGGAACGTTGGCGGTGGGAAACCCGATGGTGCGGCCACGCTTGTCGCCGTGGGTGACCAGCCCGCGAATCGCCCACGGGCGCCCGAGTTCCTCCGTCGCTCGCTCAGGATAGCCGTCCTGCAGCGCGCGGCGGATGCGCGTGGAGGACAGCGGACCCTGCGCATCGGTAACCGGAGGCACCAGCGTCAGCCCCATGCCCAGCGCCTCCGCCCGGCCGGCGAGGAAGTCGGTGTTGCCGCCGCGCCGGTGGCCGAAGGCAAAATCCTGACCCGACACCAGATGGCGTGCGCCAAACCCCTCGTGCAGCACATCCCCGACGAACTCGTCGGCGGTCATCAGGCTGAATGCGTGATTGAACGGCAGCTCATACAGCAGATGGACACCCAATGCGGCAAGCGCATCCGCCCGTTCGGCGGACAACGTCAAGCGAAACGGCGGATCATCGGGACGGAATACCTCCCGCGGATGCGGCTCAAATGTCAGCACTGCCAGCGGCGCGTCCGGCCGGGCCGCGTGGGCCGCTCGGATGACACTGGCGTGGCCGCGATGAACCCCGTCGAAATTACCCAGCGCAACGGTGGCGCCGCGGGCGTCCGGCGGCACGTCCCGCCAGCTGGTAAAGATCCGCATCAGAGGCGCGAGGGCACCAGGACACAGGCTTCGCCGTCGATCACCACATTCTCCTTCACCATGCAAACCGTGCGCAGGGTGACGCTTTTCCGCGGTATGTTCAAACCGGTAATTTCCACCATGGCCTGCACCGTGTGACCGATCTTCACCGGTGCCCGGAAGATCAGCGACTGACTGAGATAGATCGTGCCCGGCCCCGGCAGCCTTGTGCCCAGCAGCGCCGAGATCAGACCGGCAGACAGCATGCCGTGCGCGACCCGGCCCCCAAACCGGGAATGCCGCGCGACTTCCTCATCGAGATGAATAGGGTTGGTGTCCAGGCTGACCATCGAGTACATCTGAATGTCGGCGTCCGTGATCGTCTTCGATAGCGTGGCCGTTTGGCCGACATGCAGATCCTCGAATAGATAGCCATTGGACATTCTGTGCGATCCCGGTTCTGTTAACTCTTTGGGGATGTTCGAAGCGGCGAGCAAGCAAACACGGCGCCGCGCGGATTGCGTGCACAAGGTATTGACCTGGCAACGAGGGGAAAAAATGCCGGCAACCGAAGTTGGGACCTCCGAGACTCTGCTGGCGGAGTTGTCGGCATGGGTGAAGATGGAGACCCCGACCACTGATCCGGCCGCGGTAAACCGGCTGATGGACGTGGCCGAGGCCGAGTTGACCCGCGCCGGGGCAGCAGTCACCCGAATCCCCGGGCGCGATGGTTTCGGCGACAACCTGATCGCACGCACGCCGGGGGCGGCGGGTGAAAAGCCGGTCCTGGTCGCCGGTCATCTCGATACGGTCTGGTCGCATGGAACCCTCGAGGCGATGCCATACGTGGTGAACGGTGCGAAGGCGCACGGCCCGGGCATCTACGACATGAAGGCGGGAAGCTTTCTCGCGTTCCACGCGGTGCGCTCAATCCTGCAACAGCGTGTTCCGACGCCGCGCCCGATCGTGCTGCTGCTGACCCCCGATGAGGAGGTCGGCAGCCCGACCAGCCGCTGGCTCATCGAACAGGAAGCCGCGCAGGCCGCGGCCGTGCTGATCCCGGAGCCGGCCGGAGCGCGCGGCGCCTGCGTGACCGCCCGCAAAGGCGTCGGGCGCTTCACCATGCGCGTCGAGGGTCGCGGCTCCCACGCCGGCGGGGCGTTCGAGGATGGTGCATCGGCGATCGTCGAGCTGTCGCATCAGATCATCGGACTGCACCGGATGGTGGATATCGATCGCGGGATCACGGTGAACGTCGCTCCGGTGTGGGGCGGGTCGCGTCCGAACGTGATTTCGCCCGATGCGGGATGTGAGATCGACCTGCGGGTGAATTCCGAGGCCGACGGGATCCTGATGCAGGAGCGCCTGCTGGGACTGACCGCGAAGACCGCCCGCTGCCGGGTGATCGTCGAGGGTGGCATGAACCGGCCACCCTATACCGAAACTGCAGCGATCTCCTCACTCTACGCCCATGCTCAGGGCATCGCGCAGCAGGTCGGGCTGGCGCTGCCGAAGCAACATCGCGGCGGCGGATCGGATGGCAATTTCTCCGCCGCACTTGGCGTGCCGACTCTGGACGGGCTCGGCTGTCCCGGCTCCGGCGCGCATGCAAGTCACGAACACATCCTGTGGGGCCACCTGGCGCAGCGGGCGGCACTGATGGCGGGGCTGCTCGAAACACTGGATTGACGTGGGCCGCAACGATGCGGCCCAAGGCGGCGATTACTCATGGACAGGCGTCAGGACTTGCGTTGGCGGATACTGTCCGATGATTTGCCAGCCCGATGACGGTCGATTGTTCCTCTGCCAGGAACCGGCCTCAAGGCCACCGCCGTTGACGGCCCGCTTCGCGGAGCTGGGCAGACCTGGCGGCCCTCCGGCACCCACCGGAGGTCCCAGCCGGCGACCGTGACCTTGGCTCCTGCCACAGAGTCCTGCTCGCCGTGCCGTCGGCGGCTCAAGGGGGCGACGTCCTGCGTGTCGGGACGTTTGGTGGTCTGCCGATGACCGTGCGGTCGCGATCAGCCCTTCACAACGTGATAGCACTGGCACCCATACCACTCGACCGAAGCGGGACCGGAACGCCAAGGGTCCCGATCAGCGTGCGGCGACCGAGCGGGAGATCACGGGACGCGCGCGGCCCGCCCTTCGGTGCCGAGTGACGACAGCGGAGTGTCCGATATCACTCCGCTGTCGTCACTCCGGCTCGTTGCGTGTCGCCGCCGCGGCGATCTGCACGCAGCGCTCGAATACCGACAGATCGTTCCACCGGTCCTGGTCCTCGCGGACCAGCGTGCCGCCCGATTCGGTGATGCCGGCCTCGATCATGAGGTTGTCGAACAGGCCGAACTGCTCGACGAGCAGCCCGTCCGCATCCCACCACGAACCGTCCGCCTCCTGACGTCCGCCCACGATCGAGGACAGGGTGCGGTCAAGGAACCCGGTCGCCACCGTCGCATAGCCAAACACCTTCAGACCCAGCCCGCGGGCGAACCCGACCTCGTACACCGTGCCCGCATCCGCGCTGGGTCCGCGAAACGGCGTCAGGTTGGCGATGACGGCGACGCAGGTCCGGATATGCGCCTCATTGCGCAGCGCGATCCGCCGCCACGCCGGCAACCCGGCCCACGCGGCGGGCTCATTGGCCAGCGCGTCGAGCGGCGAGACGCCGACCAGGTGCACGCTGGCGCAAATTGCCTTCTTGCGCTCCAGCCAGGCCCGCGCATCCGGCAGGAAGACATCCGGACCCGCAAGGTACACCCTGGTCATGCCGCATTGCTCCGCCAAGAGGATCGGCGACGAGCATAGCGGATCAGGCGCGCCGTGCCCCGTTCAGGATCAGGCGAGCCGCACCGGCTTCAGCCTTCCAGGGCCGCGACGCCCGGCAAGGTCTTGCCTTCGAGCCACTCCAGGAAGGCGCCACCAGCCGACGACACGTAGCTGAACTGGTCGATCACGCCGGCATGGCGCAGCGCCGACACCGTGTCGCCGCCACCGGCCACGCTGCGCAGCGCACCCTTCTTGGTCGCCTCGGCCACGGCCTGCGCCAGGGCGACCGTGCCCGCCTCGAACGGCGGCGTCTCGAACGCACCCAGCGGGCCGTTCCAGACCAGGGTCTGCAGTGTCGGAAGCAGCTTGATCAGGGCGGCCACCGATGCCGGGCCGACATCCAGAATCATCGTATCGGCCGGCACCGCATCGACCGAAACCGTCCATGTCTGCGGGTTCGGCTTGAATTCGCGGGCGACCACCGCGTCGGTGGGCAGCACGATCCGGCAGCCGCCGGCCGCGGCCTTGGTCAGGATCTCCAGCGCGGTGCCGTGCATCTCGGCCTCCTGCAGCGACTTGCCGACCGGCTTGCCCTGCGCGGCCAGGAAGGTGTTGGCCATCGCGCCGCCGATGACCAGGACATCCACCTTGCCGACAAGGTTGCCGAGCAGTTCAAGCTTGGTCGACACCTTGGCGCCGCCGACGATCGCCGCGACCGGACGCTTCGGGTTCCCCAGCGCCGCGTCGAGCGCCTCGAGTTCGGCCTGCATGAGGCGGCCCGCGTAGGCCGGCAGCAGGTGCGCGACCCCTTCTGTGCTGGCATGCGCCCGGTGCGCGGCCGAGAAAGCATCATTGACGAAAATATCAGCGAGCCTGGCCAATGCAGCGGCGAATTCCGGGTCGTTCTTCTCCTCCCCGGCATGGAAACGAGTATTCTCGAGCACCACCACGTCGCCACGCGCAAGCAGCTCAACCGCCTGTTCGGCCGCCGGGCCCGTGCAGTCCTCGACGAAGCGGACGCGCCGGCCAAGCACCTCACCCAGCGCGGCGGCCATGGGAGCCAGCGACATCGACAGCACGCGCTTGCCCTTGGGCCGGTCGAAATGGCTGCACACGATCACCTTCGCGCCTTTTTCCGAGAGTTCCCGGATCGTAGGAGACAGCCGCTCGATGCGGGTGAGGTCGGTGATCTTGCCGTCGCGCACGGGCACGTTGAGGTCGGCGCGCAGCAGGACGCGCTTGCCGGCGACATCCAGATTATCAAGGGTGCGAAAGGCCATGGGCGAGGCTCCTGCATGAAGGCCATGCCAGCCCAATGGTCATGGCCGAGCATGACGGATCGGCGAGCGATGGCCGGATTGATCAATCGCGATGGTAGAACGAACACCCGGCCCACGCATCGGGTGGGTTGCCGGGAATCGAATGCCGGCAGCAGCCGCTCTCAGGCCGGTCGCCCGGTCTGAGAGCGGCTTGTTACGTGGTGCGCGGAACGGGTTCGGTCCTTCGGGCTACAGGCTCCCGAACAAAGCGGCCGTGTCGGACATGCGGTTGGAGAAGCCCCACTCGTTGTCATACCAGCCCATCACGCGGGTCAGCGCGCCATCGACGACCGCGGTCTGGGTGGAGTCGAAGGTGCAGGAGGCGGGGTTGTGGTTAAAGTCGATGCTGACCAACGGCGCCTTGTTGTAGTCGAGAATGCCGGCCAGTTCGCCCTTCGCGGCATCCTGCATCGCCGCGTTGATCTCGTCCTTGGTGGCCTTCTTCGACAGGTTCACATCCAGCGACACCAGCGAGACGTTCGGCGTCGGGATGCGGATCGCGGTTCCGTCCAGCTTGCCCTTCAGTTCCGGCAGCACGAGCCCGACCGCTCGGGCGGCCCCGGTCGAAGTGGGGATCGCCGACACCGCGGCGGCACGGGCCCGGTGCAGGTCCTTGTGCAGCGTGTCGACCGTGTTCTGGTCGCCGGTATAGGCGTGGATGGTCACCATGTAGCCGCGCAGGATGCCGAAACGCTCATGCAGCACCTTGGCCATCGGCGCCAGGCAGTTGGTGGTGCAGGACGCGTTGGACACCACCGTCATGTCCTTGGTCAGCGTCTTGTGGTTGACGCCGTACACGATCGTCGCATCCACCTCATCGCCGGGGGCGGAAATCAGCACCTTGCGCGCGCCGGCGGTCAGCAGCGCCGAGGCCTTCGCCTTGCTGGTGAAAATGCCGGTGCATTCCAGGGCCACATCGACGCCCTGATACGGCACCTTGGTCGGATCGCGTTCCGCCGACACCTTCAGCGGCCCGTACACCTTGCCGTTGTGACGAATGGTGATGGTGTCACCGGAGACCTCGATCTGGCCGGGAAAGCGGCCATGCACGCTGTCGTACGCGAACAGATGGGCGTTCGCTTCGACGCTGCCGAGGTCGTTGATGGCAACGGGAACAACGTCGTCCCGGCCACTCTCGACGATGGCCCGCAGCACGAGGCGCCCGATACGCCCGAATCCATTGATCGCGACCTTCACTGCCATGACTTGACTCCCTGTCGGCTACTGCTCGGTATCTCAAGCACAGCTTATCGCCACATTCATTGAGATAAATCAACTTCCCCCGCCTGCGGAAATCGCGGGTTTGACACGCGTTTTACCCGAGGCGGCGCATCACCGCGGCGACCGCCGCCTCCACGGTGATGCCAAAATGGGCATACAGGTCCTCGCAACCGCCGGACGCGCCAAACCCGGTCATGCCGATGAACGTGTCCTCGTGGCCCAGCCATCGCTCCCAGCCAAAGCCGCACGCGGCCTCGATGCCGATTCGCGGCGCCCCGCCCAGCACCTGTGCCCGCCAGGCGGCCTCCTGCTGGGCAAACAATTCCCAGCACGGCAGCGACACCACGGCAACGGCGATGTGTTCGGTGGCCAGCCTCTCCCGCGCCGCCATCGCGATCGTGACCTCCGACCCGGTGGCGATGATCGTCGCCTGCCGCGGTCCCTCCGCCTCCGCGAGGACATAGCCGCCACGCGTGCAGCGGTTCTCCGTCATCTCCGTCCGCCACGGCGGCACCACCTGCCCGGATAGCACCAGCAGGCTCGGCCCATCGGAGCGCCGCACCGCGAGGTCCCAGCATTCCGCGGTCTCCATGCTGTCGGCCGGCCGGAACACGTGCACGTTGGGCATCGCGCGCAGGCTGGCTAGCTGCTCGACCGGCTGATGCATCGGACCATCCTCGCCGAGGCCGATGGAATCCTGGGTCAGCACATACACCACACGCTGGCGCATCAGCGCGCTCATGCGAAGGGCCGGCCGCAGCGAGTCGCTGAAGCCGAGGACCGTGCCGATGTAGGGGATGATGCCGCCGTGCAGGGCCATGCCGTT
>DASWON010000117.1:0-4261 GCA_036398735.1 Rhodopila sp. | reverse complement strand
CTGATGAGCCGGATGCAGGCGCCCTTCCTGCTGGCCCACAATGTCCGCACCGGCATGTTCGACTACCGCGCCTACGATCCGCTGCCCTCGCAGGACAGCGTCGCGCTGTTCAATCTGCTCGAACGCATCATCGGCAATCTGCTGGTCGACGTGGCGCAAGCGCGCGCCGAAGTCGACGCCGACTACTCCACCGTCACCGAGATCGCCGACATGCTGATGCAGCAGGCCGGCGTGCCATTCCGGGTCGGGCACCACTACGCCTCGGTCCTGACCGACTTCGGCCGTTCCCGCAAGATCCGGCTGTCGGACATCAGCTACGAACAAGCCGACGCCATCTATCGCGAGCAGACCCAACAGCCCCTGCCCCTGAATGCCGAGCAATTCGGCCAGTGCGTCGACCCGCTGCGCATGATCCACGGCCGCCGGGGCGCCGGCGGCCCGCAGCCCGCCGAGATCGCCCGCCTGTTCGAAACCGAGCAGGCCGGGGCCGCGGCGGCCGGCGCCTGGAACGCCGGCGCGCAGCAGCGCCTGGACCAGGCGCGCGCCGCGCTCGCCGAACAAACCCGGCAACTCGCCACCCGGACGGGCTGATCGACCGCCGCATCATCCCGCACCCATCAAAAACAAACCAGGAGACGCAACAATGGCATACCCCTTACGCACCCGTCTCGGCCTGGCCGGCGCGCTGGCCATGGGCCTCGCCCTGGCCCAGCCCAGCCACGCCGAATATCCCGACCACCCCATCCGCCTCGAACTGCCCTACTCGCCCGGCGGCGGCGCGGATACCGTCGGCCGTCCGCTGGCCGTGGCCCTGTCCGAGATACTCGATACCTCGGTGATCGTCGAGAACCGGGGCGGCGCAAGCGGCAATATCGCCATGTCGTACGTGGCCCATACCAAGCCGGACGGCTACACGCTGGTGCTGCCCCTGACGGCCCAGGTGTCGATCAACCAGAGCCTGTTCGCCCACCTGCCCTACGATCCGCTCAAGGACTTCGAGCCCGTCACGCTCATCGGCAAGGCGCCCTATGTGCTGGCCGTCAATCCCTCATTCGGGCCCAAGACCTTGAAAGAGTTCATCGACAAGGTCAAGCAGTCTCCCGGCCGTTATTCCTACGGCTCCACCGGGCTGGGCAGCGGCCTGCACCTGTCGATGGAATTGCTGAAGTCCATGGCCGGCCTGGACATGATCCACGTGCCCTATACCGGCGCGGGCGCGGGCTATACCGACCTGCTGGCCGGGCGTCTGCAGGCCGTGTTCGCCGGCATCGGCAGCGGCAAGGGCTTCTTCCAATCGGGCAAGCTGCTGCCCCTGGGCGTGACGACCCCGCAACGCTCGGCGGCCATGCCGGACGTGCCGACCATTGCCGAAGCCGGCCTGCCCGGCTATGAATCGTATGTCTGGTATGCCCTGCTGGCGCCCAAGGGAACGCCCAGGCCCGTCGTCGACAAGCTGAACGCCGCCGTCGTGGCCGCGCTCAAGCGGCCCGACGTCCAGGCGCAATTCAAGAGCGACGGCATCGAGCCCGTAGGCTCCTCCCCGGAAGAGCTCACGGCGTTCATCAAATCCGAGACCGAGAAATGGCAAGGCGTGATCCAGAAGGCGGGGATCAAGCCGGAGGAGTGACGCAGGGCCAAACAGTAAGCCTGCCGTGTCGCGCTGGCATAAAGAGGTCTCAAATGTGAACTGACCCCAAGAAGTTGGACAGTTAAAAAGGCGGTTAAGTTGAGAAGGCCTGAGTCCGGTATTGCACCGGGCTCAGGCCTTTTAGTTTGGTCTTGATGCGGCCGTCCTTGATGCTCTTCTGCGCGTGCAACGCTCTGCCGCCAACCCGCCCTGTCATTTGAGAGACATGTGTCGGTGCTCCAATTCGGCACCGACAGTATTTCATCATCTTGCTCCGCCAAGAACCGTTATCTGCGCTCAAACACCAACTCTTATTGACAGGTCGAAAATGGATCGCCGTACATTCATCAAGTGGAGCGGTTTCATGACCGTTTCGGTCGCAAGCACCACGATATTGAGCGCATGCGGGGGCAGCGACGCCGACACGCCGACGAACAACCAAGCGGCGGCCAGCACGCCCCTTTCGTTCACCCAGGGCGTTGCGTCCGGCGACCCCCAGCCGGGCAGCGTCGTGCTGTGGACGCGCGTCTCGGGTGGCGATGGCATCAATCCCGTCAATGTCGGCGTGCAAGTATCGACTAACGCCGATTTCACGTCGCTGGTCGTCGACACCACGGTTGCGGCGAGCCCCGATTGGGACTACACCTTGCGCCACCAGATCACCGGCCTCAGCGCGAATACCATTTACTTTTACCGCTTCAACGCCGGCGGCGTGACCAGCATGACGGGCCGCACCTGGACCCTCCCGGCCGCCGGGCAAGCGCTTTCGCAATTGAAGTTCGCGGTGATTTCATGCCAGGACTGGAGTGTGAACCACTGGGCGGCGTTCGACACCTTGCAGAGCGAAGACATCAATTTCATCGTGCATGTGGGCAACTACGTGTACGAACAAATCGGCATCGTCCTTCCGATCTCGCCGGCGCGCGACCCGCAGCATCCCGACTTCACGCTGCCCAACGGCACATCGTTGCCCGACGGCTCGGTCTACGCGACCACGCTGGCCGACTATCGCACGCTGTACATGACCTACCGCAGCGACCCGCGCCTGCAGCAGCTGCATGCCAACTGGCCGATGATCGCGATCTGGAACGACCACGAATTCTCGAACGATTGCTGGCAAGATCACGAGACCTACACGTCCGCCGAAGCCGAGCAGGCTGCCCGCCGACGCAACGCCAATCAGGCATGGTTTGAATTCATGCCGGCGAACGTTGCTTTCACGGCCGCCGATACGTCTTTCCAGAACATCCAGATCTATCGCTCGTTCACCTTTGGCGATCTGGCCACGCTGGTGATGACCGATGAGCGCTTGTATCGCGCGGCCCACGAGGTTGCCGAACAGACATCGGGCAACCCGGTCGGCAGCCGTTACTTTGTGCCGAAAGCTGCCGTGGACGCTGCTGAACAGGCCAGGCTGGCAGCCAGCGGCAACGCGCTGACGCCCGTGTCGATGCTGGGCGATACGCAGCGGCAATGGTGGCAGAATCAGATGGGCGCGGCCGCCACCACCTGGAAATTGTGGGGCAACAACGTGTCGCTGCTGCGCATGCAGGTCGACGTGCTTGGAGCCCTCGCGGACTCGCTTACCCAGGCCGTCCTGCAAACCACAGGCGGCCTGGCCCCCTTCGAGGCGCAGTTCCACACCGCGATCCAGGCGGACCTGACCGCCGCCATAGCGGGCAACCTGGTACCCGCGCCGTTCGCGAATCTGGATACGTTTGCAGCAAGCCTGGGGTTTCCCGAGGCTGACATCCAGCAAACCATCGCCGGTTTGAATGCGCTGCTGCCGCCTTATTCGGTGCTGACCACGATGCTGCTGAGCGCCGACCAATGGGACGGCTACAACGCGGAACGTCTTAGCCTGATGAGCTTCCTGGCGACCAACAGCATCAGCAACGTGGTGGCGCTGACCGGAGACCTCAATGCCTTTGTCGCCGGCACCGTGATGAACGATTTCGATGCAGCCACGCCGTCGCCCGTCATGGTCGATCTGGTGACCGCCGGCATCTCGAGCACCTCGCTGTTCACCGCTTATGTGGCATTCGCCAACGATCCTGCCAACCACATGCAGTGGTTGGGCAAGTCGTCCGCCACGACCGGCGCCAACAGCCTCGATACGACGCTGACGTCGAACAACAATTGGCTGGCGTACGCGGATACCCATGCGCAGGGATATAGCGTGATTACGCTCACGCCGACCTTGCTGACTTGCAACTTCCGCAAAGTCGCTCCCTCCAGCCCGACTGGCCAGGCCCCCGCGGCTGCCGATGCGATCGCCAGCACGCAGGTGGTGACCGTGCAAGCCAATACGGCCACGGTCACCGTGGCGCCACGGTAAACCTACGGGTGGATGCGTAAAGGGTTCAAGAAGCCGCGGCCCCTTTGCCCAACCCCAGATAACTCTCGATCACCCGAGGATTCCCCGCCAGTTCGGAAGCCGGCCCGTGCAGCACGATCTCCCCGGTTTCCAGCACATATCCGTAATCGGCCACCTGCAAGGCGGCCCGGGCGTTCTGCTCGACCAGCAGAATCGCCACGCCCGTCTCGCGCAGGCGCGCGATGATGTGGAAGATCTAGCGCACGATGCGCGGCGCCAGGCCCAGGCTGGGCTCGTCGAGCATCAGCAGGCGCGGC
>DASWON010000116.1:0-7660 GCA_036398735.1 Rhodopila sp. | reverse complement strand
GCCCAGGCGGCGATGTTCGGCTTTTTGAACCGCAACAAGGCCAGCATCGCGCTTGACCTCAAGGCCGAGGGCAAGGATGTCTTCCTGAAGATGGCGCACAGCGCAGACATCATCATCGACAATTTTTCCTATCGCGCGGTGGACCGGCTGGGGATCGGCTACGAAGTGGTCTCGGAGGACAATCCCGGGGTGATCTGGCTGTCGATCAAGGGCTTCCTGCCCGGCCCCCTGGAAGAATTGCCGATGCTGGACGAACTCGCGCAGATGATGGGCGGGCTCGCCTTCATGACCGGGCCGGAGGGCCAGCCCCTGCGGGCCGGCTGCTCGGCCATCGACATCGGAGCCGCGACCTATGGCGTGATCGGCGTTCTCGGTGCGTTGCGGGCGCGCGAGCAGGCGGGCGGGCGCGGGCAATACATCACCGCGGGCCTGTTCGAGACCAGCGCCTATCTGGTCGGTCAATGGATCGCGGTCGGGCAGTGCAGCGGCAATCCCTCGATCCCGATCCCGAAGATGCGGCAGGGCACCCGCATGGGCTGGGGTATCTATCGGTTGTTCGAGACCGCCGACCATGAGCAGGTCTTCATCGGCATCACCTCGAACACCCATTGGCGGCGGTTCTGCGAGGAGTTCGACCAGCCTGAGATGCTGGTCAATCCCAATTACGAGAATAACATCGACCGCGCCCACCACCGGCCCGAACTCAACGCGAAATTCGCAGAGATCATCGGCGGGCTGTCGCTGGAAGAGGCGCTGCGGCGACTTCATGCCGCCAAGGTGCCCTATGCGCCGCTGCGTCGCCCCGATCAGTTGCCCTACGAGCGGCAACTGATCGAGGGCGACCAACTGGTGCGGGCGAAGTTCCATGACGGCAGCACCGGCATGGTGCCGAAACTGCCGTTCCGTGCCAGCGGCTTCACCATGGACGCCTGGTCCGACGCCCCCGCCCATGGCGCCGACAGCCGGCGCATCCTGACCGAACTCGGCTATTCCGAGGTCGAGATCGCGATGCTGATCGCCTGCCGTGCCGTGGTCAGCGCCGAACCGGAAGCGCCCGGCGAAAACGATGCGCAGGAGGTGGCGCGATGAATGCCGCCCTGCCCCCGCCAGAACTGCTGGCGCGCGTCATCGGCGAATTGCAGGCACTGATCGGCGCACGAAACGATCCGGTCTTTGCCGAGGATGCGGTCGAGGCCAGCGAGGTGCGCCGCTTCATCCATGCCACGATGGACGATCCGGCGCGCTATGCGGACGGCACGGTGCCCCTTGGCTTTCCCGTTCACATGTTCCGCCGCGGCCTGACCGAGCCGGACCCACTCGATGCCGTCGCCGACAAGGATTTCGACGGCCGCTCGCAGGTGCTGACGGGCCGCGATTTCGAAGGCGTGGCGCGTGTCCTCCGCCCCGGCCTTCCCGCGGTAGAAGTGCCGCTGACCCGGCTTCTGAACGGCGGCTACGAGTATCTGTTCTACCGCCGCGCCCGGATCGGCGAGCGGGTCTACCGCATCAGCAGCTACCACGACTTCGCGTTGCGGCAGGGCAGCACGGGGCCGAACATCCTCGTCCGGGTCGACGATGCCTATTTCACCGCAGACGACGCGCCGCTCCTGAACGCGATCGCCACCGTGATCCTGCGCTAAGAGTGAGAGAACATGATCGCCTTCGAAGACATCCGCCCCAACCAGCCGATCCCCGATCTGGTGCGCGGACCCCTCGGCCCACCGCATCTGATGCGCTGGTCCTCGGCCATCGAGAACTGGCACCGCATCCACTACGACCGCGACTACGCGACCGGCCATGACGGCCTGCCCGATATCGTGATCAACGGCTCGTGGAAGCAGCATCTGCTGATGCAGCTTCTCGGCCGCTGGACCGGCGATACGGGCTGGCTTGCTCAGCTCAGGCTGCAGTTCCGCAAAATGAATGTGGCGGGCGAGACGCTGACGGCCTGGGGCCGGGTCACCGGGACCGATACGCGGGGTGGTTACGGGCTTGTCCATCTGGAAGTTGGCATCCGTAATGAAAACGGGGTGGAAAGCACCCCCGGCACTGCGGAGGTCGTCCTGCCCTTCCGGGGCGGGCCGGCGGTTCCCTGTCCGTTCACGCAGGATCTGCTGGCGCCCTGAGCCGCCGCGGGATGTGACCGAAAAGAAGCGTCCCGTGACTTGATCACGGGCCGCTTCCTCTTCTCGGCAGATTTCGGCGAACTCCACCCCGTTGGGCGCCGTCTCAGGCCGACAGGAAAACCGAATCGAACTTCAGCTTGCCCGTCAGGTTGCCCCGCACGCCCTTGACTCGCCGGGCGAAGGCGGTGATGTCGGCGCTGAAGGTCAGCGGGCAGAAGAGCGCGGCCTCTGCCACCGACATTTCCAGTTTGTGGAAGGCGGCAATACGCTCGGTGATATCCGAGGTGGATTGCGTTTCCAGCTGATATTCCGCACGGCCGACCGCGGGATCGGCATGGGCGGGATTGAGGAACGCGTCCTTGTCGAACAGCCTGTGGTAACCTTGGCTGGGGTCGGGGCGCCCGGTGAACGCGCCAAGATACACGTCGCCGATCTTGTCGGCCATGAACATGTTCGTCGAATCCGCCACCGAGGCAGTAACGAACTTGGTGCGGATGCCCACCTGACCGAACTGCTCGATCAGGATTTCCTGACGCTGCACCGCCTTCTGGTCATTCCAGCCCACGCCGGCAAGGTCGAACCCGTCGGCATAGCCCGCCTCGGCCAAAAGAGCCCTGGCCTTGTCGGGATCATAGGGGTAGACTTCGGCGACCGCCGGGCTGTAGGCCCAGTGCGACGACGGGATCAGGGTATAGGCGATCTCGCCATCCTGGGTGACGGCGTTGAACGCCTCGCGGTTCACCGCATAGTTGAGCGCCTGCCGCACCTTGACATTACCGATCGTCGGACGCCCCAGGTTGAAGTAGAGCATGTTCACGATCTGGGTCGGGCCGGCAATGAAGCCGATCGTGTCGGCCCGTTCGACCACCTTCAGTTGCTGCTGGGTCAGCCCAAAGGCGAGATCGTTTTCGCCCGCGACGACCGACCGCAGGCCGGTGTTCATTTCCGGGATGATCTTGAATTCGATCCCGTCGAGATAGGGGCGTTCAGGCCGCCAGTAGTCTTCGTTGCGGGTCAGGATGATCTCGGAATTGTCGGTCCAGCTGGCGAATTTCCACGCGCCTGTGCCGACCGGCGTGCGGTCCACCGCGCCGCCGGCGGCCTCTGTCGCACTGGGCGATATCATCATGCCGAGCCGGTCGGACAGCACGAGGATAAGAGCGGAATCGGGATGCTTGAGGTTGATCGCCACATGCAGCGGGTCGATCACATCGACCGACTCGATCGAGGCGCTGTCGGATTTCACGTTGGAGCGTTCGTAGCCTACCGCGCGATCGAGGTTGAACTTGACAGCCGCCGCATCGCAGGGCGTACCATCATGGAAGCGGACGCCCTCATTCAGCGTCAGCACCAGACGTACCGGCGTCTCGTTCACCCATTCCCGGGCAATGCCGGGAAGCGGCAGGAGCGTCTCGAAGTCGAACTCAACCAGTGTGTCGAACAACGCGAACAGGATCGGGTGGTCAAAGCCCGACCGTCCGGTCTGCGGATCCAGGCTGGACGGGTTATTCGAGGCGGCGACGCGCAGGACACCCCCCTTGGCCGGCGTCTCCTGGCTCCAGCCGGCTTTTGGAAGCGACAGGACCGCGGCACCCGCCGCCGAAAGTTTCAGAAGCAGTCGACGCGAAATCGGATCGCCCCTGGTTATGCCGATATCTATCCGGCGCGGATTGCGGATGGTGTACATGAATCCCCCCTTGATAGCTGAACCGGCGCTGTCGCCGCCCGCCTCTGGTTATCGAGCCATCTCCTCCGATGGCTGCTATTTGTTGATGACATATTGTACTATGATCCGTCAATATGAGAGAAGGGCTCGGGGGAAACGGACTCGGCCGGGCCGAAGGGGGGATGGAAGAGAATGACGGCACTCCTGTCGGTGCGAAACCTGGGCGTTTCCATGCGAACGCGCCAGGGGCCGCTGCACATCACCGAGCGCATCAGCTTCGACCTCGCTCCGGGCGAGCGCGTGGGGCTGGTGGGCGAAAGCGGCTGCGGGAAATCGGTGACCGGCCTGGCGCTTATGGGCCTCTTGCGCCGGCGCACGAGTACGGTCAGCGGAGAGATCCTGCTCGAAGGGCGGGACATGAACGCCATGCGCGAGGCAGAGCGGCGGCGTCTGCGCGGCGCCAGCATCGCGATGGTATTCCAGGAGCCGATGAGCGCGCTCGACCCGGTGTTCACCATCGGCGAGCAGATCGGCGAATCCCTCCGCAGCCATTTCCGCACCCCGAGGCGCGAGGCGCGCGAGCGCGCGATCGACATGCTGGCCCGCGTCGGCATCCCCGATCCGGCGCGACGCTGCGACGAATATCCGCATCAGCTTTCGGGCGGCATGCGCCAGCGCGCGATGATCGCCATCGCGCTGGCCTGCGAGCCGAAGGTGCTGGTGGCGGACGAGCCGACCACCGCGCTGGACGTGACGATCCAGGCCCAGGTCATCGACCTTCTCCTGCGGATGAGCGAGGATCTGGGCACGGCGATGATCTTCATCACCCATGACATCGGCGTGGTGGCCGAGACCTGTCAGCGCGTCCTGACCATGTATCTCGGCCAGATCGTCGAGGATGCGCCGACCGATACGGTGCTGGCGCGGCCGCGCCATCCCTATACCTCGGGACTGATGCGGTCGCTGCCGAGGCTCGGCGCCTGGAAAGAACCGTTGCCCTCGATCCCCGGCCGGGTGCCGTCGCTGGCCGCCGTGCCCGCGGGCTGCCGCTTCGCCCCGCGCTGCACCTATGCGCGAGCGGAATGCGGCGCGGCGCAGCCGATGCAGGAAGGACCATGGGGCCAAGCGCGTTGCTGGCAGGCGGGGGCGTTGCAGTTGAAGGGGACGCTAGCGTGACCAAGGATAAGACAGACCTGCCGCTGGTCGAGACGACGGAGCTGAAAATTCATTTCCCAATCCGCCATGGGCTGAGCGTCAAGGCCGTGGACGGGGTGGACATGAAAGTCCGGGCCGGCGACACCTTCGGCGTAATCGGCGAATCCGGCTCGGGAAAGTCCACGCTGGGACGTGCCCTCGTCGGGCTCGTGCGCCCCACGGCGGGCAGCATCCACCACCGCAGCGTCGATTCTGCGACCGTCTCGCGGTCGGCACGCCAGTCGATGCGCCGAGACCGCCAGATCATCTTCCAGGACCCACATGCCGCGCTGAACCCACGAATGCGCATCCTCGATTCGGTGTCGGAGCCCCTGATCATCGCCGGCGAGACCCGGCGCGCGGCCGAGGCGCGGGCCTATGCCATGCTCGACCGCGTGGGGCTGGAGGCTCACTTCGCCGCGCGCTATCCGCATGAATTGTCGGGCGGGCAGAAAAGCCGGGTGAACATCGCCCGCACCCTGACGCTGGAGCCGAAGCTTCTGGTCTGCGACGAGATCGTCGCCGCGCTGGACGTCTCGATCCAGGCCGAAATCCTGAACCTGCTCGCACGACTGCAGCGCGACATGGGCCTGACCTATGTCTTCATCACCCATGACCTCGGCGTCGTCGGCCATGTCTCGGACCGGATCGCGGTGATGTATCTCGGCGTCTTCGTCGAGGTCGGCCCCGCGCAGCGCATCGTCTCGCGCCCGCTGCATCCCTATACCGAGGCGCTGCTTTCCGCCGAACCCGAACCCTATCCCTCGGACCTGCGCCGGGGAGAACGGATCATCCTGAAGGGTGACATCCCGAGCCCGGTCAATCCGCCCGCAGGTTGCCGGTTCCACACCCGCTGCCGCTACGCCAGGGAGATCTGCGCCCGCGAGCGCCCCGCCCTGCGCGAGCAGGAGCCGGGCCACGAGGTTGCCTGCCATTTCGCCGGCGACCTGGCGCTGGCGGAGCAGAAACACGGGCCGCGCACGGTGACGCCGCAAGAAGGAGAGGCCTGATGCTCGGCCGCAAGATATCAATGGTGGCAGGCCGCATCCTGCTGACCGGGCCGGTGATCCTTCTCGCCACGCTGATCGTCTTCGGGCTGATGCATCTCGGCCGCGGCGACCCCGCGATGGTCCTGGCCGGCGAAAACGCGAGCGAGGAACGGATCGCCGAGATCCGCGAGCATTACGGCTTCGACCGTCCCTTTTTGGTGCAATACGGCGCCTGGCTGGGTCGGGCCGTGCAGGGCGACCTGTCGCAATCGCTGCTCTCGACCGAAAAGGTCACCACGCTGATCGCACAGAACTTTCCCAACACCCTGCTGCCGGTCATCTATGCGCTGATCCTGTCGCTGCTGATCGGCGTGCCGCTCGGCATTGCCGCGGCCAGCCGAAACGGCACAAGGCTCGACGCGCTGATCTCCGCGCTGTCCTCGGTCAGCATCGCCATGCCGAGCTTCTGGCTGGGGATGATCCTCGTCACCTGGTTCTCACTGACCTGGAACCTGTTCCCAGCCACCGGCTCCGCCAGCATCCTCACCAGCCCGGCCGAGGCGATCTGGCGCGCCACCCTGCCCGCCATCGCGCTTGCGGGCGCGGGTACGGCCGAGGTGGCGCGGCAGGTGCGCTCGGCGCTGATCGAGATCCTGTCATCGCAATTCGTCCGCACGCTGCATGCCAAGGGTCTGTCGCCCGCCCGCATCCTCTGGAAACACGGGCTGAAGAACATCGGCGTGCAACTGCTGACCGTCATAGGGCTGGTCTTCAACCGCCTGCTCGGCGCGACGGTGATCGTCGAGGCGATCTTCGCCATACCCGGCATGGGCAGCCTGATCGTCCGCGCCGCGATCAACAAGGACTTCCCGGTCGTGCAGGGGGTCGTCCTCAGCATGGTCGTGATGGTCGTGCTGACCAATCTGGTGATCGACATCCTCTACAGCCTGATCGACCCGCGCGTGAACCTGAAGTGAGCAAGACATGAGCACCGCCGAAGACACATTCCGCCGCGAGACCGTCCTGACCTGGCTCGCCCGCGACCGCCGCGCCGCGATCACGCTCGGCTATCTCGTCCTTCTGATCCTGCTCGCGATCCTCGCCCCCTGGATCTCGCCCTATCCGCCGACGGCACAGGATTTCGCCGCCGTGCTGGAGCCGCCGAGCGCCGCGCATTGGCTCGGCACCGACGATATCGGCCGCGACGTGCTGAGCCGGCTGATCCACGGCGCCCCGGCCTCGCTATACGCCAGCGTCCTGGCCGTCAGTATCGCCACAGTGGTGGGGGTGCCGCTCGGGCTGATCGCGGGCTTCCTGGGCGGCTGGGTCGATATGGTGATCAGCCGGGTGATCGACACGCTCCTCTCCTTCCCCGGGATCGTGCTGGCGATCGGGGTCACCGGCGCGCTTGGGATAGGGCTGACGAACGGGATGATCGCCTGCGGGCTGGTGTTCTCGCCCCTGATGGCCAGGCTCGCCCGGGCGCAGACGCTGGTCGTCAAGAACGAGCTCTACATCGACGCCGCCCGCTGCTTCGGCGCCTCGAACTGGCGGCTGATCCGGCGGCATATCCTGCCCAATGTGGTGCAGCCGCTGATCGTGCAGATCACGCTTCTCCTCGCCGCAGCCCTTCTGGCCGAGGCGAGCCTGTCGTTCCTCGGCCTCGGCGTGCAGCCGCCGCAGCC
>DASWON010000115.1:0-3254 GCA_036398735.1 Rhodopila sp. | reverse complement strand
GCCGATGGATTTCTCGGCCTGGTTCGAAGCCTATCTTGATGGGCCGGACGGCGGCCGCTGGTACACGTTCGACGCGCGGCACAATGTCCCGCGGATCGGCCGTGTGCTGATGGCGCGCGGGCGCGACGCGACGGACGTGGCCCTGGCCACCACCTTCGGCGCCGCCTGGCTGAGCATGTTCGACGTTGTGACCGACGAGATTACGGAGGCGTCCCCGGCGTGATCTCGATATCGTCCAGGCCCTTGTACCGGTAGACGACGACCGAGGCGATCCAGGTGACGATGAAGACGCCGATGATGATGAAGCCGATATCGCCGAAATTGTCGTTCAGCAGCCCCACGCCATCCCAGAACCAGCCGGACAAGCCAAGCTGGTCGCCCACCAGGCCCAGCACCTCGATGCCGCCGATCAGCAGCGCCACCGCGACCGACACCAGCGTGATGGTCAGGTTGTAGTACAGCTTCCGGATCGGCTTGATGAACGCCCAGTCGTAAGCGCCCAGCATCAGCACCCCGTCCGTGGTGTCGATCAGCGACATGCCGGCCGCGAACAGCGCGGGGAACACCATGATCGACCAGACGGAAATCCCGTTTGCCGCCTCGGTCGCCGACAGGCCGAGCAGCGAAATCTCGGTCGCCGTGTCGAACCCCAGTCCGAACAGGAAGCCGAGTGGGAACATATGCCAGCTTTCCGTGATCAGCCGGAACAGCGGGCGGAACAGGCGCGCCAGCAGGCCGCGGCTGTTCAGCAGCAGGTCGAAATCCTCGCTGTCGTAGGACCCGCCGCGCCGCACCTGGCGGTAGACGCGCCAGATGCCGCGCAGGATCATCAGGTTCATGGCCGCGATGGCGAACAGGAACAGCGCGGACACCAGCGTGCCGATGACTCCGCCGATGCTTTTGAAGGCGTCGAAATGCGAGGACAGCACCGTAACGGCCCCGGCAATCATCAGGACGGCCAGGATCACAACCGTCGAGTGGCCGATCGCGAAGAAGAAGCCGACGGTGACCGGGCGCTTGCCGTCCTGCATCAGCTTGCGGGTGACGTTGTCGATCGCGGCGATATGGTCGGCGTCCACCGCGTGGCGCAGCCCGAATCCATAGGCCAACAGTGCGGTGCCCAGCAGCACGGGCTGATCACGGAAAACCAGCAGCGCCCACGCCCAGACGGCCAGGTTGGCGGCAATCAGCAGGCCGTAGATGCCGAGGATCCGCGGGCGGATCGGGGTGGTGCTGGAAGCCTGGCCGAGGAGGGCGCGCATGGAAATCCTGCCTGTCACCGCCCCATGGTGACGGGCGCGGCCCGGTCGGTCTAGTGTCCAGCCGCACCGCCAACAGGAACGATCATGACGCGCAGCTTCATTGCCCTTTTCGCGGCCGCCACGTTGGCCGCGCCGTTTGCCGCCTCCGCCGGGACGTTCGTTACCGGGAACGAATTGATCCAGGCCTGCTCGTCGACCAAGGTGCTGGATGACCGCCAGTGCATCGGCTTCATCGCCGGCGCTCTGGATCAGGTCGCGGTGAACCCGGCGCTGAAGGGCACGCTGTGCTCGTTGCCGGAGAAGACCCAGTTGAAGGACGTGAAGGCGTTGGTGGTGCGGTATGGGCGCGAGCATGCCGACAAGATCGGACTGCCCGCGGCCGGCCTGCTGGACGCGGCGATCAAGGACAAATATCCCTGCAGTTAAGGCCTAGCCCCGGGGAATATCCTTCCGCGGGTCGAATTTCTCGGCGGGCGACCAGGTTTGCAGGAACGTCTCCAGCGCCTCGTCCGCGTCGCCCAGCACGACTTTCAGCGTCACTTTCTCGTCCCCGGCGGGCCGGCCATCACGGGCCGGCACGCCGCGGCCGCGCAGGCGCAGCACCGTCCCGGTATCTGACCGTTTCGGAACCGTCATCGATACCGCGCCGGTCGGCGTCGGCACGGTGATCCGGCCGCCGAGCACCGCCTCCTTCAGCGTGATCGGCAGTTCCAGCAGGATGTCGTCGCCCTCGCGGCGGAACAGGGGGTGCGGCCGCACCCGGATTTCGATCAGCGCATCGCCGGGCGGCCCGCCATTGCGGCCTTCGCCGCCCTGGCCGCGCAGCCGCAGGGTCTGCCCGTCCTCGAACCCGGCGGGGATCTTCACGTCCACGGTGCGGCCATCCGGCAGCGTCAGCATCTGCTGCGACCCAGCGACCGCGTCCACGAACGACACGGCCAGCGTGTAGGCATTGTCCCGCCCGCGCGCCGGCTGGCTGTTAGATTCGCGCGTCTGCCGGGCGAACAGGTCGGAGAACATGCCGCTCATATCCACCGAGCCGCTGCGGCCAAACCCCTGCTCGGTGAAGCCGCGATGGGCCGTCCGCTCCGGCACTGGCTCGCCGTCGGCGTCGATCTCGCCACGGTCGAAGCGGGCGCGCTTTTCCGGGTCGGACAGCAGGTCGTTCGCGCCGGAAATCGCCTTGAACCGGGCCTCGGCGGCCTTGTCGTTCGGATTGAGGTCCGGGTGGTGCTTCTTGGCCAGCTTGCGATAGGCGCTGCGGATCTGTGCGGCGGTGGCATCCCGGGCCACGCCGAGCGTCGTGTACGGATCAGCCGCCATATTCGATCATACTCCGGGCAGGGACGGGAACGAAGGAGCCGAATCCCGTCCGGTCAGCACATTATGTAGGGTCCGGAACGTAGGTAAACCAGAAGCGGCGGCACGCCCAGGGGCATTGGATCAGTGGATCTCAGGCTCCGCAGTGGGCGCCGTGCCTTCCAGGAAGCCGTAGTCGCAGCCCTGGTTCGCCTGGCTGACCTGGTCGGCGTTCAGCTTGCCGAAGCCGCGGGCGTAGCGGGGCGGGGGCGGGGTCCAGGCGGCGCGGCGGGCGGTCAGTTCGGCCTCGTCCACCTCCAGGCTGATGCGGCGGCCGGGCACGTCCAGCGCGATCAGGTCGCCGTCGCGCACCAGCGCCAGCGGGCCGCCGACCGCGCTTTCCGGCGCAATGTGCAGCACGCAGGTGCCATAGCTGGTGCCGGACATGCGAGCGTCGCTGATGCGGACCATATCGCGCATGCCCTGCCGCAGCAGCTTCTTGGGGATCGGCAGCATGCCCCATTCCGGCATCCCCGGCCCGCCGATCGGCCCGGCGCTGCGCAGCACCAGCACGCTGTCCGCCGTCACGGGCAGGTCCGGATCATCGATGCGGGCAGCCATGTCGTTGTAGTCATTGAACACCACGGCGGGGCCCGTGTGCCGGTGCAACGCCGGGTCGGCGGCGCTGGGCTT
>DASWON010000114.1:0-5443 GCA_036398735.1 Rhodopila sp. | reverse complement strand
GCCGGCATGCCGAACTCGCGACGCATTTCCGCGACACCCTCGAGGCACAACGACGGCGTCATGCGGTCATGGTGCCGGGGCTGTCGGCGAAGGCCCTGGGCGCAATCGAGACGCTCAAGCAGGCTGGCGCCGATCCTCGGCTGGTCGAGCAGAGCAAGCGGGTTGGCGGTTTGGCCGGAACTAACCAACTGGCCTCCTGGTACGCATAGTGGGACGGAACAAGAACGGCTGGAGCAGGCCGGCATTGAAAGTGCTTGGCTTTTGGCGCTCAGGCGGTACGGGCGGTTGCGGCGGCCGATGACGGGAAACATTTGATTTCCGTCGGCCCCGCGGCGCTGTCGAAAATCGTCTGATTCAGACCCAAAGAGTATACGGCAAACAGTGTCGGAATGGGGTAGTGTGCGGAAACCGTTCTATCGAGGTTTTCCGTACATGCTGGTGGGCTACATGCGCGTCTCCACCAGCGGTGACCGCCAGGTCGTGGACCTGCAGCGTGACGCGCTGCTTGCCACCGGGGTCGATGAGCGTCACCTGTTCGAGGATCGCGCGACCGGAAGCCGTGGCGACCGTGCCGGGCTCGCTAAGGCGCTGGCTTTCATAAGACCGGGCGACTGCCTGGTGGTCTGGAAGTTGGACCGGCTCGGCCGATCGCTGCCGCATCTGCTCGCCACGGTGACCGATCTGAAGCAGCGCGGCGTCGCCTTTCGTTCGCTGACCGAGCAGATGGATACCACCACGCCACAGGGCGAGTTGCTGTTCCACATTTTCGGGTCGCTCGCGCAGTTCGAGCGCTCCCTGATCCAGGAGCGAGTCCAGGCCGGACTGGCCGCGGCACGGCGTCGCGGTCGGCATGGCGGCCGCCCCGCCAGTATCAACGCAGAGAAGCTTGCCGCGGTGACGGCGGCGCTCGAGGACGGGGCCACCAAGGCCGCGGTCTGCCGAACCTTCGGCATCAAGCGCAGCACGCTGATCGACTCCTTGGTCCGGATCGGCTGGTCTGCCGGGATCAAGGCCCGGGAGGCATGAGTGGCGCGACGGCAGCGATTGAGCGAAACCCAGATCGCGGAGTTATTCGATCCGCCGATCGAGCGGCGCGAGTTGATCCGTCACTACACGTTGTCGCCGGGCGACCTGGCGGCCATCGGGCGCCGGCGCGGCGACCACAACCGCCTGGGCCACGCTCTGATGCGTTGCTATCTGCGCTATCCTGGCCGGGCATTGCGTGTCGGCGAGCGGCCACCCGCCGCGCTGCTCGAATTTGTCGCGGATCAGATCGACGTGTTCCCGGTTGCGATCGATGAATACCTGGCGACGGAGCGGAACCGGCAGCGCCATGCCATTGAGTGCCAGGAACAGCTCGGACTGCGTTACTTCGGCAAACGGGCGGCGGCGGAAGTAGCCGCGGCTCTGCTGCCGCAGGCGATGGAAGACGACCGCCTGGCGCATCTGGCGGCCTTGGTGATGCAGACCTGCCGTCAGCAGCGGATCATCGCGCCGTCGCCGCTCGCCGTTGAACGGTTGTGCGGCGAGCTGCGTCACCAGGCCCGCCGGGAAGTCCATCGCCGATTGACCAGTGGACTGTCCGCCGAGCAACGACGCCGGTTCGATGCGCTGACCGGGCCGTGGGAAGACACCGGCCAGGCCCAACTCACGTGGTTGCGGCAGACTCCGCAAGCCACCACGCCGGGCGCGATGCTTGGTCTGATCGAACGCCTCGACCATGTCCGCGCGATCGGCATCGTGCCGGGCCAGGGACACCTAATCCATCAAGCACGCCTGAGCCAGCTCGCGCGCGAGGCCGACAAAACCACGGTTCAGCACGTCGCCCGCTTCGAACGGCAACGCCGTCACGCGACGCTGGTTGCTATCGCCTTGGATTTCGCGACCAGCCTGACCGACCAGGCGATTGATCTGTTCGACCGCCTGGTCGGCGGGATATTCCGCAAGGCCGAAGGACGACAGGCGCGTGCCTTCCAGGCGGATGCCCGTGCCATCAACGAGAAGGTCCGCCTTTACGCGCGCGTTGGCGCCGCCCTGATCACCGCGCAGACCGACAAGCAGGACGCTTTCGACGCGATCGCGACGGTGATTCCGTGGGAGCGCTTTTGCAGGACCGTTGCGGAGGCGCAGACTCTGGCGCGGCCAGAGGAATTCGATGCGTTCGAGAAACTCGGAGAGCATTATTCCGCGACCCGGCGCTGGTCGCCCGCGTTCCTCTCGGCGTTCGCATTCGAGAGCGTACCCGCGTCGGCCTCGCTCATGCGCGCCATCGAGGTGCTGCGCGAGATGAACAGGACGCACTCGGCCCTTCTGCCCAAATCCGTGCCGACCGGATTCGTGCGGCAGCGCTGGGCTGCCTACGTCATGCCGGGCGGCGCTGTTGACCGCCGCCACTATGAACTCTGCGTCTTGTCCGAATTGCGCGACCGGCTGCTCGCCGGCGAGGTGTGGGTAATCGGCAGCCGGCAACATCGCTCCGCCGAGGAGCGCCTGATCTCGAAGCAGACGCTTCAGGATCTGCTGACCAGCGGCGCCCTGCAGGTCGCGGTCGAGGCGGATTTCGACACATTCATCGCGCAGCGGCGCGCTTTGCTCGACGACCGGCTGATACACGTCAACAGCCGCGCCAAGGACGGTCTGCTGCCGGGTGTGACGATCGAGAAAGGTGTCCTAAAAATCTCGCCCATCGAGAAATCGACGCCGCCCGAGGCAGAGGCTCTGGCCGAGCGCCTTTACGCCATGCTGCCGCGCATCCGCGTGACCGACCTGCTGGCCGAGGTGGCGCGCTGGACCCAGTTCCCCGACTGCTTCACGCATCTGCGCACCGGTGAGACGGCGGCTGACAGCCGCGTTCTCATGGCGGGGCTGCTGGCCGAAGGCCTCAATCTCGGACTGACCCGGATGGCCGAGGCGTGCAGCATCGCCAGCCTGGGTGAACTCGCCTGGACATCGGACTGGCACATCCGCGAGGAAACCTACGCAGCGGCGCTGCGGCGTCTGGTCAGCCAGCAGGAGCATGAGCCGTTCGCCGCTAATTTCGGCAGCAGCAGCGTCTCCTCGTCCGACGGCCAGTTCTTCCGGGCGGCCGGCTTCGGCCGCGACGCCGGCCGCCTCAACGCCCATTATGGCCAGCGGCCAGGGTTCAAGGTCTACACGCACATCTCCGGCCGCTACGGACCGTATTTCAGCAAACTGATCGCAGCGACGGCGAGCGAGGCGCTGCATGTGCTGGACGCGCTGGTCTACCACCAGGACGACGTCACGGTCCGCCGCCACCACACCGATGGCGGCGGCGATTCCGATCATGTCTTCGCCCTGTGCACACTGCTGGGCTTCCAGTTCGCACCCCGCATCCCCGACCTGAAGCACCGGCGGCTCTACAGCTTCGGCAAGCCGTCCGACTACCCGACCCTGGAGCCGCTCATCGGCGGGCGGATCAATGTCACCCTGATCCGCGCCCACTGGTCGGAAATCCTGCGCATCGTCGCGTCCATCCGGGCAGGCACCGTGTCCCCCTCAGTGATCATGCGGCAACTCGCCTCCTACCCGCGGCAGAATGGCGTCGCCGCCGCTCTGCGGGAGCTTGGCCGGCTGGAGCGCACGCTGTTCACGCTGGATTGGATCGAGGACCCCGACCTCCGCCGGGAAACCGGTCAGGAGCTGAACAAGGGAGAGTCCCGCAACAGTCTGGCGCGCGCCGTGTTCATCCATCGGCTCGGCGAAATCCGTGACCGCACCTACGAAAACCAGCAACACCGCATGTCTGGCCTCAACCTGGTCATCACCGCGATCATCTTGTGGAACACGCGATACCTCGAACGTGCCGTCGCCACGCTACGCCAGACGGAAAATGTCCCCGACACCTTGCTGGCGCACCTCTCCCCGCTGGGCTGGGAGCACATCAACCTGACTGGCGACTATATCTGGCTGGCATCGAAGCACGCGTCGGAAAACCATGACGGATTGAAGCCGCTACGCGCCGCCCCTGAAGCGTTCAGGAAGGCAGCATGACGTTCACGTTCCGTCCCCTTATGCGTACCAGGAGGCCAGTTGGTTAGTTCCGGCCGCATCGGTCATCGCCCGGGTTGCAATCGCCGCCCGTACGGCGGTGCAGCTGCCGCAGCGCGGGCACACCAGCTCACCAGTCCATTCCGCGCGTCCGTCGAAGCCACACGCGCGGCATTGGTATCGTATGGCCGGTCATGGCCGCTGAACCGAGCCAGCTGCCGCTCTTCCCCGAGTCCGTGGCCCTGACGCGCATCCGGCCCGACCGCAACGAATGGCGCTTCTACCGCATCGAAGTCTGCCCTCTGCCGGCTATTCCATCCGGCTTCGCCGAACGGAACCTTGACCCAGCTCCGCCCGACCTGTTCGGTCGCGCCCTGCTGGTCCGCCACTGGGGCCGCATCGGCACCCAGGGGCGCCGGCGTCTCGATGCTCACCCTGACGCCGGTGCCGCTGCCAACGCGTTGGCCGCCATGCTCCGCGTCAAACGCCGCCGCGGCTACCAGGATCGCTCAGTATGAGGGCCCTGGTGAAGACAAGAGCGAGGGCTTTGCCCTCGCGCTCCCACCAGGACGCCGCGCGCCCTGGACCCCGTATTCCTTCGCCGAAAGCCCCCTCTCCTCCCTCGCAGACCGCGCCGGTCCCGCAGGCCGGCATGCAGCTGCACACGGCCGACGGTGCGCGGAAATACCTCACCGCGGGCGAGCGCGACGCCTTCTTGCGAGAGGCAGAATGCGCCGATCGCGCCGTCAGAACCCTCTGCATGACCCTCGCCTTTGCCGGCTGCCGCCTGTCCGAGGCATTGGCGCTCACCGCCGATCGCGTTGACCTGGCCGCAGGCGTCCTGGTGTTCGAGAGCCTGAAGAAGCGCCGGGCCGGCATCTACCGGTCGGTGCCCGTGCCGCCTGCCCTGCTGGAGGCCCTCGATCTGGTACACGGCATCCGCGAGCTGCAGGGCCGTCGCGGCAAGGGCCGTGGCGAGCGTCTCTGGCCCTGGTCGCGCATGACCGGATGGCGTGCCGTCCACGCCGTTATGGCAGCCGCCGGCTTAGACGGGCCGCACGCTTCGCCCAAGGGGCTGCGCCACGGCTTCGGGGTCGCCGCCGTCTCCGCCGGAATCCCCCTCAACCTCGTCCAAAAGTGGCTCGGACACGCCCAACTCACCACCACAGCCATCTACGCCAACGCCGTCGGCGCCGAAGAACAGGACATCGCCCGCAGGATGTGGAGTTAAACACAGTGGGCGGAAAAGGCTTTCGGACCGCGGCCAGCGGGCAGGCGTGACGGTGGCGGGCATTAGGAAGAAAGAATCGCGACTCGGAGGAGAAAGCAGTCCAGAGTTATCCCGTGGGGTAAAGCGCGGCTTCCGCTTTATCCACACCCAACATGAGTTATCCCGTGGGGTAAAGCGCGCCATGTGTGGGGTTAAGCGGCGCGA
>DASWON010000113.1:0-1647 GCA_036398735.1 Rhodopila sp. | reverse complement strand
GCTCTCCGGCCGCACGTAGCTGAAAAGCCCGTCCCGCCGAACATCGTTGCCACGCATCCAAAGCCGCCCCTCGTTTGTCGATCCGATGACCTATCGAATCCGATACGCCCGCGTCGGGGCAAGCGGTTTTTCAGCAGCCTGCTAGCTCCGATAATCCGGTTTCCCGTCCTCGATCAGGCGCAATGCCGCGTCCCACACCATCGCGTAATGTTCCGGATTTTCGCCGCGGCGGAACTGCTCAGCGGTATGGGCGCAGACTTCGTGCGGCGGCAGGATCACCTCGCGCCCGCCGGCCAGCGCATCGACTTGCGCGGCACAGGCCCGCTCCAGCATATAGATGTTCAGGAACGCCTCCGGGATGGAAGTTCCGCCTACCAGCAGGCCGTGATTGCGCAGGATCATCGCCTTGTGCTGACCGAGATCGGCGACCAGACGCTCCCGCTCATCGAGGTCCAGCGCAATGCCCTCGTAACCATGATAGGCGAGGCGGCCATAGAACTTGCATGCATGCTGCGACAGCGGCAGCAGCCCGTCTTTCTGCGCCGAAACCGCGATCCCGGCCGCGGTGTGGGTATGCACCACGCACATCAAGTCCTCTCGGGCCATATGGACGGCCGAGTGGATGGTGAAGCCGGCGGCGTTGACGTCGCGGCTGCTGAGCCCCCGCTCCTCCTCGACGATGTTGCCGTGCACGTCGATCTTGACCAGGTCCGACGCACGCATGTGCTGGAAGTTCACGCCGTACCTGTTGATCAGGAAGTGGTGCTCCGGGCCGGGAATCCGAGCGCTCAGGTGGGTGTAGATGAAGTCGGTCCAGCGGTGATGTGCGACGAGGCGGTATAATGCCGCGAGGTCGCAGCGGATCTGCCACTCGGCTTCGGAGACGCCGGCGAGAGACGCCGGAAAGGTCGCAATGTTCATGCAGATGCCATCCTTGATGGTGATGATCCAGCGTCGGCGTTGCCGCTGCCGCCGTCAAGGCGTTCGATGCTCTCTCGCGCCGGCCATGCGACCGGACGGACCGCCCTCGTTCCATGCGCGCTTCTTCTCATGCCGGGCAGCCATCGGTGCGGTCATGCGGAGCGTATGGATATGATGGTGATGCGCGACCGCGGGCGCTACACTTTCAGCTCCTGCAACACCGGCAGCAGGTAAGAGGCAAACAGCCGCGGGTTCTCGGCGAACGGGAAATGCCCGATCCCGGCCATTGGCTGGAACGTCACCCCGGGGATCTTTGCCGCCGTTGCTTCCGACATCTCCACCGTGCAGGAATAGTCGTATTCTCCGGTTAGCATGAACAGCCGGCATCGGTTGGTGTCGATCTGCCCCACCCGTTCCCGAGCATCCCATTCGCCGGAGTAGAACGCGATGTCGCCGAAGAACACCGCCGGTCCGCCCTGGCCGTAGTGCCAGGTGATTGCCTCCTGGTATTCGGCCGGGCTTTGTGGCGCGCTGAGGGCGCGGATCCACTCCGGCACAAACAGCGACTGGTTCACGGCCGGGTGTGCCGCCCAGGCTGTCTGCCGGCGGTTGATCTTGTCGCAAGCCTCGCAAGCGACGATGCCGCTGAACGCCTCGGGGTGGCGGTAGGCGAGTTCCAGGCAGATCTCGCCGGACATCGACGCCCCCAGGACGATCGGCTTCTGC
>DASWON010000112.1:0-15045 GCA_036398735.1 Rhodopila sp. | reverse complement strand
TTCACGGTGATCGAGGATACCTGCGGCCGCCATGACACGATCGGCGGCTGCTGCTCGCGGGAGAGTAACCGGCTGCGCTACGGCGTCGAGGACGGTCCGAACTGCCGCGACAACTTCCTGCGCGGCCTGGCGCACTTCGGACTGGGCAGGAAAGACGTCGTCACCAACCTGAATTTCTTCATGTCCGTGCCGGTGCGGCCGGACGGCTCCATGGCCATCGTAGAGGGCCATTCGAAGCCGGGCGACACCGTCGCGCTGCTGGCCGAGATGGACGTCCTGGTCGCCCTGTCGAACTGCCCGCAGATCAACAATCCCGCCAACAACTTCAATCCGACACCGATCCGTCTGGTGGTGACGCCGCCGGCCGGACAGGAGAGCTGATCGCCATGCAGGCACCGATCGACCTGTTCAACCCCGAATACTACGCGGCCGTGCGGCGTCCCCTGCTCGAGGCTGAAACGATGCCGCCGTGGTGCTATACTTCGGACCGGTTCTATCGGCGGGAGATCGAAACGATCTTCCGCAAGGTATGGAATTTCGTCGGTCATGTCTCGCAGCTGGACAAGCCGGGCGATTACTTCACGCTGGACTTCGCGGGGATGCCGACGATCCTGCTGCGCGACGGGGCGGGTCAGCTGCGGGCCTTCGCCAACACCTGCCGCCATCGCGGTTCGGAGCTGCTGGCGGGCAGCGGCCATTGCAGGACCATCGTCTGTCCGTATCATAGCTGGGCCTTCGGTCTCGACGGCGCGTTGCTCGCCGCGCCAGAAATGAAGCAGACCATCGACTTCGATCCGGCACAGAACGGACTGATCCCGCTGAGGCTCGATAGCTGGGGCGGCTTTCTCTTCCTGTGCTTCGATGACAACGCTCCCGACCTTGCGCACTACCTCGGCGACCTGCCGGAGCGCGCCGCACCCTACGGCCTCGCCGACATGGCCTGCGTGCGGCGTAAGGAATTCATGCTGGAGTGCAACTGGAAGCTGTTCGTCGAGAACGCCAAGGAATCTTATCACATCGCCACGGTGCACCGGAACACCATCAACCGCTATGCCTCGGCACGCAGTTCCGGCTACTGGGTCGAGGAGACCAACGGAAACTATGTATCGACGTTCGCCCAGCATGAGGGCAGCATGGCGCTGCTCAAGGGCGCGGCCGGCTTCCCGCCGATCGAGGGACTGGCAGGGCTGCGTGAGGCGGGCGGCACCCGGGCGCCGCTGATCTATCCCAGCACCTATCTCGCCTGCACCATCGACTGCGCCTGGTACCTCGAACTCCATCCGCTGGGTCCCACCCGCACGCGGCTGATCCACGGGGCGCTGTTCCCGCGTGAGCGTATCGAACGTCCGGATTTTGCCGACGTGGCCGCGAACTACTTCCATCGCTGGGACCTGACGATCGAGGAAGACGTGATCGCCTCCGACCGACAGCAGCGCGGCATGGCGGGGCCGTTCGTGCGCCCGGGCCGTTTCTCGTACCGGGAGCCGCTGGTGCACCGGATCGACAACTGGGTTCTCGACCGGGTGCTGGCATAAGACGGTGAAGCAACAACCACCGCATATTCATTTTGAGACCAGATCAGACAAGCCGGCGGTGTTCCACATGACACCGCCGGCGATCGAGGCGGCACGCAGGCGAAGCGGAACGACGGCGACGGTCAGCATCAATGAGAATCCGGCGGATCTGTCGTGGCTGCCGGGGGCGACCGGGCTCGTCACGTCGAACGACGTGCTGCGCGCGCTGCCGTTCCCCCTGCATGAGATCGGCCATCGGGCACCCGGACTGCGCTGGATCCATATCATCGGCGCGGGGATCGAGCCGTTGCTGCCGCTGGACTGGATGCCCGCCGGGATGGCGCTGACCAACAACAGCGGCGTGCATGCGGCGAAGACGCGGGAATCCGTGCTGATGGCGCTGCTGATGCTGAACGCCAGGCTGCCGGCAATGGTGGCGAATCAGCGTGCCCATCGCTGGCAGCCGATCTTCACCTCCGCCATCGCCGGCCGCTCCCTGCTGGTGATCGGCGTCGGCGATATCGGCGGGGCCGCCGCCTCCGCGGGGCGGGCGCTGCGGCTGCACGTCACCGGCGTGCGGCGGGGCGGGGACGCGCATCCTGATGTTGCGTGCATGGTCGCGCCGGACGCGCTGGACGCGGTGCTGCCGAATGCCGATTTCGTGGTCCTGGCCGCGCCGCTGACGCCGGAGACGCGCGGCATGCTCGACCGCCGCCGTCTCGGTCTGATGAAGCCGGGGGCCGGGCTGCTCAACGTCGGACGCGCCGGGCTGCTCGACCACGACGCGCTCGCCGATGCCCTGGCCAGCGGCGCGATCAGCGGTGCCATCCTCGACGTGTTCGATCCGGAGCCGCTGCCGGCGGACTCGCCGCTGTGGGACCTGCCGGGGCTGGTGATGATGCCGCACGTCACGTCCGACGACGCCGATCGCTATCTGCCGCTGACCTATGACCTCGTGTTCGCCAACGCCGACCGGTTGGCGCGGGGCGAGGCGCTGCTCAACACCGTCGATCCGGCGCGCGGCTACTGACCCGCCGATGAACTACCATTGGCACTTCGAGATCCTCTGGACTTACCGCTTCGCCCTGCTGCGGGCGGCGCAGATCACTTTCTGGCTGACGCTGTTCAGCCTTGCCATCGGCATCGCCATGGGCCTGACGTTCGGCCTGCTGCGCTCCTCCCGCAACGGGTTCCTGCGGGTGCCGGCCGGGATCTACGTGGAATTCTTCCGCAGTACGCCGTCCCTGGTGCAGATCGTCTGGATCTACTATGCGCTGCCGGTGCTGACCGGCGTGCAGATGGGCAACATGACCGCAGCGTCGATCGGCTTCGGCCTGCATTCGGGCGCCTATTTCGCCGAAACCTTCCGCGGCGGCATCGCCTCCATCCATCGCGGCCAGTTCGACGCGGCGCGGGCGATCGGCATGCGCTACGGCACGGCGATGCGGCGAATCATCCTGCCGCAGGCCTACCGTCGCATGCTGCCGCCGTTCATCAACGAGGTCGCCAATCTTATCAAGCTCACGACCCTGGGGTCCACCATCGCGGTCAGCGAGTTGCTGCACACCGCCGACAGCCTGATCAGCGAGACCTACCGGCCGCTCGAATTCTATACCGCTCTGGCGCTGGCCTTCTTCCTGTTCATCTTTCCGGTCATCTGGCTGGCCCAGCGGCTCGAGCACATGCTCGGCGCCCGGTCATGAACACCGAGCACATGAAGACCGGGTGCATGAAGACCGAGCACCCGAAGACCGGGCGCATGAGCAGCGGGCCGATGATCGAGGTGCGCGGCCTGCACAAGTCGTTCGGCACAGCGCATGTGCTGCGCGGCGTGGATCTGTCGGTGGCGGCCGGCGAGGTGCTCGCGGTGATCGGGCCCAGCGGCTCCGGCAAGAGCACGCTGCTGCGCTGCCTGAATTTCCTGGAGGAATACGACCAGGGCGAGGTGCGCTTCGAGGATCGCCTGGTGGGTTATCGCAGCATTCACGGCGCCGACCGCCGGCGCGATACCGAAGCCTCGATCGCCGTGATGCGTGCCCGGCTCGGGATGGTATTCCAGGGCTTCAATCTGTTCCCGCACAAGACCGTGCTGCAGAACGTGATCGAGGGGCCGGTCGTGGTGCAACGCCGGCCGCGCGCCGAAGCCGCGGATCAGGCGCGTGCTCTGCTGCAGAAGGTGGGGCTCGCCGACAAGGCCGACGCCTATCCCGACCGGCTGTCGGGCGGCCAGCAGCAGCGTGCTGCCATCGCCCGGGCACTCGCCATGCAGCCGCGCGCCATGCTGTTCGATGAACCGACTTCGGCGCTGGACCCCGAACTGGTCGGCGAGGTGCTGGAGGTCATGCAGGACCTGGCGGCGGACGGCATGACCATGGTCGTCGTGACCCACGAGATGGGTTTCGCGCGCGAGGTCGCCGACCGGGTTCTGGTGATGGACCAGGGCCGTGTGCTCGAGGAAGGACCGCCCGAGACGATCTTCGGTCATCCGCGGGAGGCACGCACGGCGGAATTCCTGCGCCGCGTCACCCACCCGGGCATAGCGGACGCGGCCGCGCGGCGCAGGCTGCGGCATGCCGAAGATGCCATCGGGAGCGCTGCCGTTTAGGCGCGGTCGGTCACAGCAACCTTGCAACAGGAGCGGAGCATGCAACTGGGTCGCCGAAATCTACTGCCGTTGATTGCCGCTGGAGCGACGCTGACCGCCGCGCTTGGCAGGCCTGCCGCGGCCATGGGGCTGGATGCCATGCTGCGCGACAAGAAGCTGCGCATCGGCTACATCAATGCGCCGCCGGGTGCCCGCAAAGACCCGAACTCCGGCGAGATCGGCGGTCTGTATGTCGACGCGGTGCAGTTGATCCTCGGGCAGGTGAACATCGAGCCGGTATGGATCGAGACGAACTGGTCGACCTTCGTCGCGGGTCTGCAGGCGGACCAGTTCGACATGTGCATCGCCGGCACGTTCGCCACGGTGGCACGCGCCACCGCCGTCGAATTCGTCAAGCCGATCTGCTACATGGGCATGAGCGCCGTCGTAAAGACCGGTGACACGCGGTTCAGCAAGCTGACGGATCTCGATCGCGAGGACATCACGATCGCCGCGGTCCTGGGCGACGCGGCCGTTGAATTCATCCGGCAGAACTTTCCCAAGGCCAAGCTTGTCACGCTCGGCACCAGCAACCTGGCCGCTCCGTTTGTCGAGGTCAGCGCGGGCCGAGCCGATGTCGGGATCGAGGACGCCTATCAGGCGCACCATTATGCGGAGAGCCATCCGGAGGTGAAGGACATGTTCGGCAATCAGCCGTTCAACGTGCTGCCGATCGCCTGGACGGTCAAGCGCGGCAACATCGAGCTGTTGAACTTCATGAATACCGGAATCGACTGGCTGCTGGTGAACGACCGTTTCAGCAAGGTTGCCGCCAAATACGGCAGCACCGGGCGCTACATCATGCGGCCGGAGTTCGTGCCGCTGGGCAACGGCTGAGGCGCCAGCGGCATGACCGCGCGCAGGATGAACCTGGTCGCCTACCTCAAGACCGGGCCGACGGCCAATCATCCCGGCGGCTGGCGCCATCCCGAGGCCGACCTGCACGACATCTTCGAGCCGACCCGCTACGAGCACCTTGCGCGGGTGCTGGAGGACGCGCGGTTCGACGCCGGTTTCTTCGCTGACACGTTCGGCCTGCCCGACCTGCACCGCGGCGGCTACGAGACCTACCTTGGCCTCGGCGGGCAGATCACCTACCTCGATCCTATGGCCGTGCTGCCATTGATGGCCCGTGTCACCACCCGCCTCGGGATCGGCGCGACGCTGTCAACCACGTTCAATACACCGTACTATCTGGCGCGCACGCTCGCCTCGCTCGATCTGCTGAGCAAGGGGCGGATCTGCTGGAACGTGGTGACCTCGGCGACCGACATGGAGGCGCTGAATTTCGGCCTCGACGGCATCCCGCCGAAGGACGAGCGCTACGACCGCGGCGATGAGGTGCTGGAAGCCTGTTGCGCGCTGTGGGAGTGCTGGGGGCCGGACGCGCTGCTGCTGGACCGGGCGGGCGGCCGCTTTGCGGATCCATCGAAGGTGCGGCGCGCTGAATACGCGGGCAAGTACGTCCGCACGCGTGGCCCGCTGTCGATCCCGCGCAGCCCGCAGGTGCGCCCGGTATTGCTGCAGGCCGGAGCCTCGCCGCGTGGCCGGGACTTCGCCGCGCGCTGGGCGGAGGCGATCTTCTGCACACCGCACAGCAAGGCGGACGGCCAGGCGTTCTACGCCGACATCAAGCAGCGGATGGCGGGGTACGGCCGTCCTCCCGGTCATTGCGCGGTGCTGCCCTCGATTGCCGTGGTGCTCGGCGAGACAGAGTCGATCGCGCGGGAAAAGGCCGAGTACCTGAACGCGCTGAGTGACCCGGAGCTGGTGCTGGCGACCAACTCCCAGATGCTGGGCGTCGACCTCAGCCGCCACGAGACCGAGGCTGAGGTGGTGAGCGCGGCCGGGAACCAGGGCATCCAGGGCTCACACGACCGCGTGGCGCAACTGGCACGGGCCGAGGGGCTGAGTTTTGCCGCCGCGGCCCGGCGCCCGCGCAACCTGCTGGTTGGCACCGCCGCGGACGTCGCCGACATTATGGAGGACTGGTTCCGCGACGGCGCCGCGGACGGCTTCATCGTCTGGCCGACCGTGTTTCCCGGCATGTTCGAGGAGTTCGGCAGGTTGGTGGTGCCGGAGTTGCAGCGCCGGGGTTTGTTCCGCACCGAGTATGCCGGGGCGACGCTGCGGGAGAACCTGCGCAATCCGTGACGGGGGGTTTGTCGCGCCGCCGCGACCGTCACGTCATCAGCCGGCGCCTCCGCCTCATCGAGCCGCCGCGCTCTTGCGCGCGAGCAAGGTTTGAGCGTGTCATGGCCGGGTCTGCGTCTCGTAGCCGGGTCCGCGTCTCTTGGCCGGGTCCGCGTGTCGCGGTCAGGCCCCGCGCGTCGCGGTCAGGCCCCGCGTGTCATGACCGGACTGCGTGTCATGGGCGGGTCCGCGTGCCACGACGGAGCCCGCGTGTCACGGCTGGGCCTCGTCTGTCATGACCGGACTGCGTGTCGTGGGCGCGTCTGCGTGTTGTGGCCGGGCCTGCCTCTTGTGTCATGGCCGGGCCTGGACCGGCCACCCACGACTTTGACTGCCCCGACCGGCAGATCGCGGGCGAGTGGCCCCCGGCGGCGGGCTCGCTCGCCCGACCATGACACGGAAGACCATGCAGCCGGGCCAGTGAAGGACCGCTGATGCGGTGCATCGGGCCGACCTCGGACCTCCCGCGATCTCAGGCGGATGCCGTTTCCGAAATGCCCACGGATCCGTCGTGTTTCAGGGCGACCACCTCGGGCGGTGGATCGCGTTCCTCGGGGATCGCGCAAAGCCCGCGGCGGACACACCAGTCGCCGAACGCCGGACTTGCCGTGATGACGGTGAACGGGATTGCCAGCAGGTAGCCAAGCGTGAACGGCAGCGCCCACGGCACGATCGGCGGCGCCACGGCAAGCAGCGCGCCGTGCAGCAACACCCCGAACAGTGTCTGCGGCCAGAACGCCCGGGTGGCCTCCCGCCAGGAGACCGCGCGGGTGTCGCGGGCCTGGCCGCTCCATCGCGCCGATCCCCCGAACAGCAGCGCGGCGATGAATCCGGTGACGTGCAGCGACGTGACCGGAGTTTGCAGCAGGGAGAAGACCAGTTCACACAGCACCCCGGCCAGAAACCGGGGCAGCCCGCCATATCGGGCACGGCGATCACGGCTGGCGGCGGTATGCACATAGCCGGCCAGCTTCGGGCTGAGATACATCAGCAGATACGCGCAATATGCCGCGATGAGCCACGCCGGCGCGGCATCGCGAAGTGACCAGGCCGCGGCCGGCAGCAGAGCGACCATCAGCGTCCAGGCGGGGAGACTGACGAACATCAGGATCGCCCAGCCCAGCTGAAACCGGCTCACCGGACGAAGCCCAGGCATGCCGAGCAGACGTATGTATTGCAGATTGCCCTGACACCAGCGCAGGTCGCGTCGAACATACTCCAGTACCGTTGGGGGATTGTCCTCCCACGACCCGCCAGCCACTGGCTGCAGCCGCACGTCGAAGCCCGCTCGGCGCATCAGCACGGCCTCCACCTGGTCGTGCGAGAGGATATCGCCACCGAACGGCGGACGGCCCGGCAGCCTCGGCAAGACGCAGAAATCGCGGAACGGCGCGATGCGAATGATTGCGTTATGGCCCCAGAACGGTCCGCAATCGCCGGTCCACCAGGCCTGCCCCAGGGTGTAGGTGCGCATGCCATGTCGCATGCCGAACTGAAACATCCGAGCAAAGGCGCTTGCTGACGGCAGACCGACCACCAGGCCCTGAACGATGCCGAACTTTGGGTTGGCCTGCATGATCCGGACCAGATCCAGGACGGCCGAACCGGACATCAGGCTGTCGGCGTCGAGGGTGAGCAGCAGCGCGAAGTCCTCGCCCCAGCGGCGGCAGAAGTCCATCACGTTGCCGGCCTTGAACCCGCTGTTCAGCGTGCGCCGCCGGTAGTGCAGCCGCTCGGGCGACGGTGTCTGCGCGCGCCAGGCGGCCATGGCGGCTTCCTCACGCACCGCGATGTCCGGGGACGACGTGTCGGAGAGCAGAAAGAACCCGAACCTGGCCCCTTCACCCGTCGCGTCGATGCTCTGTTGCACGATGCGCAGGCGGGCCACCGCTCGGTCGGGGTCCTCATTGCGGACGGTCATGATAATGGCGGTCCGAAGGGTGATGTCATGCCCCGCCGCGATGGGGTGACGCGCGGTTCGGGCCGCGGTATCGCAGCCGGGTGGCATACGCCGGTGCGGCGCGCACAACAGGGCCAGCGCGATCGCCGCATTCCAGAATCCCAGCACACTCCATGGAACGAACGTCGCGAAGCAGGCGAACAGCACCACACTCAGCCAGGACCAGCCGATCGCGTGCACCAGCACGGCGAGCATGGCCAGATAGGTGAGCAGGTTGGCGACGAGGAAGAACAGCCGTCGGGCTCGCAGAACCGATGGGGCGACAACAAGGATCATCTCGGCTTTGATCGTGAAAATGGAGACCCATTTGAATGATGCCATGAATGGCCGGATGGCAAGCGCCCTGTGGTATGAAGCGCCGGGCGTGGCGGCCGTGCGATCGACAAGTCTGCCCGAACCCGAACCTGGCTTCGCGCGCGTCCGCAGCCTGTATTCCGGGATCAGTCGCGGCACCGAACGGCTGGTGCTCGGTGGGCGCGTGCCACGGGACGAATGGAGCCGCATGCGGGCGCCGTTGCAGGACGGGGCGTTTCCCTTCCCGGTCAAGTATGGCTACAGCGCGGCTGGTCTGGTGGAGGCCGGGCCCGCCGATCTGCTGGGGCGCACGGTGTTCTGCCTGCACCCGCACCAGGACCTCTTCAATGCGCCCGCGGCGATGTTGGTTCCGGTCCCGACGGATGTGCCGGCACGCCGGGCGACGCTTGCGGCCAACATGGAAACCGCGCTGAACGCGCTCTGGGATTCGGGGGCGGGCCCGGCGGATCGCATTGTCGTGATCGGCGGTGGCGTCGTCGGGGTGCTGGTCGGCTGCCTTGCCGCCGGACTGCCGGGGGCCGAGGTGAGCGTGTGCGACACCGATCCGTCGCGCGTGGAGGTGATCCGGCATCTCGGGCTGGCATTTACGCCCCCGGATGGGTTGCCGGCGGACGCCGACGTGGTGTTCCACGCCAGTGCCTCCGAAGCCGGTCTTGCCGCGGCGATCGGCTGCGCGGGTGTCGAGGCCAGCATCGTCGAACTGAGCTGGTACGGCGACCGGAGCGTGTCGCTGCCGTTGGGCGGCGGGTTTCACAGCCGGCGCCTGCGCATCGTGTCGTCGCAGGTCGGCATGGTAGCGCCTTCCCGCCGCCCGCGCTGGCCGTACCGGCGCAGGCTCGCCGCAGCCCTGGCCCTGTTGCGCGACGACCGGTTCGATGTGCTGGTCACCGGGACGATCGATTTTGCCAACGCGCCGCGCGACCTGCCTTCCGTGCTGGCCGAGGGCACGCTTGGCCTGGCGCCCGTGATCCGCTACCCAGCGTCCGAGGCAGTTTCAGGTAGGTGACGATGTTCGCCGTCGAAGTCCGCGACTCCATCATGGTTGCCCATTCGCTTCCCGACCCGTTCTTCGGCCCGGCCGGGAACAAGCACGGCGCGACCTTCATCGTCGATGTCGCGTTCATGCGGCCAGATCTGACGAAGCTGAACGTGGTGATCGACATCGGGCGGGCGCAGACCACTTTGAAGGCGGTCCTGGCGCCGCTGCACTATCAGGACCTCGATACGCTGCCGGCTTTTGCCGGGGTGCTGACCACCGCCGAGTTCCTCTGCCGCCACATTTTCGATGCGATGAAGGCCGCGATCCATCGCGGCGACCTCGGGGAGGGAGCCGAAGGGCTGAGCGTCCTGCGCGTGACCCTGGGCGAGACGCATCTGGCGCGTGCCTGGTTTGAGGGGCGGGTCTTCGACTGAGCCCGATCCCCGCGGTCGTCCGGTGTCCAACCCGGCGTGCTTCGCGATTCCGGGGGATCTGTCGGCTCCGACCGGCGGCTACGAGTATGCCCGGCGATTGCTGCGGGCGCTGCCGCATCTCGTGCATCTGCCGCTTCCGGGCGCGTTCCCGTATCCGTCGGATGCCGATCTCGCCGTCGCATCGGCGCGACTGGCGGCGATCCCGTCCGACTCGGTGGCGCTGATCGACGGCCTGGCATTCGGTGCCTTGCCGGTCCGCTGCCTGGAAGCCGTGCGCGCGCCGATCGTGGCCCTGGTGCATCACCCGCTATGCCTGGAAACCGGTCTTTCCGATGCCGCGCGGGAGCTGCTGCGCAGCTCGGAGCAGGCGTCGCTGTCGCGCGCGGCGCGGGTAATCACGACCAGCGCCAGCACGGCGAGGCTGCTGGCACATGATTTCGGGGTGTCCGCCGCGCGGTTGAGCATCGCCGAACCGGGGACCGATCCAGCGGAGCGTTCGGCACCGGGTGGGGTGCCGCCGCGCCTGCTGGCGGTTGGCGCCGTGGTGCCGCGCAAGGGATACGATCTTCTGCTGCAGGCACTGGCGCAACTGGATCATCTGCCATGGACCCTGACCATCGCAGGGGCTCTCGATCGCGACGGCGCGGCGGTGGAGCGGGTGCGTTCGGCGATCGCCGCATATGGTTTGGCGGCCCGGGTCACGCTTGCCGGCACGGTCGATCAGGCGACACTGGACCGGCTGTATGCCGCCGCCGATGTCTTTGTGATCGCCTCGCTGCACGAGGGCTACGGCATGGCGGCAGCGGAAGCGTTGGCCCGTGGGCTGCCGCTGGTTGCCTCGAGCGCAGGTGCGCTGACGCAGACGGTGCCGGAGGCGGCCGCGCTGACGTATCCGCCAGGCGATGTCGCGGGGCTGCGCACCGCGCTGCATCGGATGCTGACGGATCCGGGCTGTCGAACAGCGTGTTCCGAGGCGTCCTGGTCGGCGGGGCAGGGTCTGCCGCGCTGGGAACAGACTGCGCGCCGTGTCGCCGCGGTGCTGGCCGGCATCCGCTCCCCTCTATCGTCGCCGGGCGGATGAGGGTTGCCGCGGTGATCCACGATGTTGGCTTGCGAAATCACCGGTCGTGGGGCGGCGGTTTGTTCGCCGATGCAACGGCGGCCACGGCCGCGTCCGCTGCCACGGAAGGGGCGATGAGCACCGGGCTCTGTCAGCCTGCAGCGGCACGGGGCCGGCAAGGGTGGTTCATTCCGGACCCTGGGACCGGGTCGCGGCCGAGACCTCGATCTGCCGCTTGGTTTCCCGCGTCAGGGCCTGCGCCTTCGGTGATCCGTATGAGCATTTGGCGCCAGAGGTGGCCGGGACACGCCAAGGCATCGCGGGACGAGGCCGGGGTGAGCCAAGATCATCGCGGACGCAGGTTACCTGCCGCTGCAAATGTATCCGGTACAGAACATCCTGCAACCTGCAGGACCGTGCCGCAAGTCGGGGGGAGTTGCGGATCTGTTGCCGCGGAAGAGCACGCAGGGCCCACATCCGGCAGCGCGGCATTTCGACGGGGAGGCCGATCTGGCTTCCCCAGCATCAGACCATGACGGTGAAGAAATATCTCTGTGCCCTGAGCAGCGCCGGCGGCACGGCCGGGGGACAGTTAGGCCGGAGCCCGGGCGCTGGTTCCGCTGGGCGGCCGCGCGCTCTTTGTTGCATTCAGCGGAACCTCGACATCGATCTCCAGGGTTGAAACGGTCGCTCCTCGATCAAGCTTGATCTGCACCGCATCCCTGTCGACCGTGATATGCTTGGCGATCACCGCGAGGATTTCTTCCTGCAGCGTCGCCAGCATATCGGATTTGCCGATAACGCTGCGTTCATGCGCCAGCAACACCTGCAGACGGTCCCGGGCAACTGGGGCGGTGCTCTTTTTGCGGAACAGTTCGAAGAGGTTCATGCCACCCTCCGCCCGAACAGACGTCCGATGATTCCGGTGCGTTCCATCGGGATCACGACATCGACCGATTCTCCCTTCAGCCGCTTCGCCGCATCGAAATAGGCGCGTGAGGGAGCACTGTTGGGATTGTTCAGCGTGACCGGGGAGCCAATGTTGGAAGCCTTGAGGACTTCCTCGCTTTCCGGAATGATCCCGAGCAGCGGGATGGACAGGATTTCCAGAACATCGTCGACCTTCAGCATTTCGTTGCGTGCCGCTCGGGCCGCATCGTATCGCGTCACCAACAGATGCTTGTCGATCCGTTCGCCCTTTTCCGCGCGCAGGGTCTTGGAATCCAGCATGCCGATGATGCGATCAGAGTCGCGCACGGACGACACTTCCGGATTGGTGACCACGACCGCGAGGTCGGCATTGCGCATCGCCAGCAGGGCGCCCCGCTCGATCCCGGCCGGGCTGTCGCAGATCACCCAGTCGAATTTCTCGCGCAGTTCGGCGATGACTTTATCGACGCCTTCGATCGTGAGAGCATCCTTGTCGCGGGTCTGCGACGCGGGCAGCAGCGAGAGCGTATCGATCCGCTTGTCCCGGATGAGCGCCTGCGCCAGCTTGGCATCACCCTGCACCACGTTGATCAGGTCGAACACCACGCGACGTTCGGCGCCCATCACGAGGTCGAGGTTTCTCAACCCGACGTCGAAATCGATAACCGCGACGTTCTCCCCACCGCGCGCGAGCGCGGCACCCAGCGCGGCGGTGGAGGTTGTCTTGCCGACCCCGCCCTTGCCGGACGTCACCACCAGCACCTTGCCCATCTGCGTTCCCCTCAATCCAGAACCGAGATTTTCATTTGTTCGCCATCCAGCCAGGCTTGCACGGGCTTGCCCAGAACCTTCGCTGGCATGTCATCGGCGGTCTGGTAGACGCCGTCGATCGCCAGCAGTTCTGCCTGTAGCTTGCTGCAGAAGATGCGGGCGCCAGGATGCCCCGACAGCCCGGCAATGGCTCTTCCGCGTAACGTTCCATAAACATGAACCGAACCGCCGGCCATGACTTCGGCGCCCGACGCCACCGATCCCAGAATCGTAATGTCGCCACGCTCGAACACCACCGATTGACCGGAACGAACCGGCTGGTCGATCAGCAGGGTGTTCGCCTCCGCACCTGCCGATGAGACCTCGGGAGAGGCAGCACCGGTCTGGGCCGTAGCGGTCTGCGCCGTGCGGGTCTGGCCCCCACCGGTCTGGCCCCCATTGGTCTGGCTCGCGTTGGTCTGGCCCGCAATGGCAGGGGCCGCGTTCCTGGCGGGCATGGACTCCGGCGGCTCGATCTCGCGGCCGGGTTTGGCGGACGCCGGCAACGGACGGCCCCATGCCTCGATGCCCTCCCACGACGGGTGCGCGCCCTCGGTGCCAATGATACGGATGCCGCGTTGCTCCAGCGCCTGCAGGAACAGCGCGACGCCCTGCTGTTGGCGCGGGATGGCACCCAGGTCGATCACGACCGGGCGTGCATCGAAGAAGTTCGGCGACCGTTCCATCTGTGCATCAAGTGCGTTCAGCCAGTCGTTCAGCGGCACTTCGGGCGCCAGAACCAGGGCCATGATGGAGCGGCCACGCAGGCGAATCAGCGGTTTTGTCTCGGATGTTGTCACAGTCCCGACGTATCCGCAGACCGCCGGATGGTCAACGGGAATCCGGGGGCGGTGCACAAAATAATGTGGATAACCGTCTGCACTGACCCCTAGGTGTTGTAGCCGCACGTCGGATCGGCGCTATACATGGTGACGCCGCCGAGGTTTCCCCCGGCGGCGCTTCAGGTCAGCAGTGTCGGGCCCCAGACGGGTCTCGAGACGGGTCTCGAGACGGGTCTCGAGACGGGGTCCCGAGACCGGGTCTCCAGACGCGGGCTCCTGGCGTGGTCAGGTTATCGCATGCGCCAGGAGGCTCGACAGGTTCGTTGTTGTCGCGCCGCTGATCGTGGCGATCGCCACGCCCGTGCCTCCCGACGTGGCGGCGATCGACAGGGTGGCTCCCTGGGCCGAGCCGGTCACTTTCAGGTAGTTGGACAAAGTCGAGGCCGAACCATTCCAGTCGGTCGCCGCCAGGGCGGGCTTCAGGTCGAGCGTATCCCCGATGGTCAGGATGTTGCTGGTGAAGCTGTTGGTGCCCTTGCCCGCGGCCGGAAGGATATAGGTGTTCCCGCCGCCTGTGTCGGTGATCGTGTTGGCGCCGCCGGCCAGGCTGAGGACGTCCCCCGAACCCTTCACGAACACCATGTGCGTGCCCGCGGTCGCCACCACCGAGACCTGGCTCTGGCTGACCGTCGCGCTGGTGGTCCTGGCGGCGATGGTGACCGGTGCCGGCAACGGGCTGGTACTGGTTCCGTAGCCAAATGACCATGACTCGGTGGGATCGCTTTTCGACCACCACAGGTTGCTGGCGTTTTCCTGCCACACCTGCTTGTTGACATAGGCAAGCTCGGTCACGTTGGCCGTCGTCTGATCGGCGACGCCGTTCACCGCGACCTGGCCGGTAGGGGTGATCGTCCATTTGTTGCCGCTGGCATCGGTGATCGCACTGCTGGCACCAGCGAGCACCATCGTGTTGTTGGGTGATGCCGTCGGGGTTGGAGCCGGGGTCGGCGAAGGGGTGGGCGCCGGGGTCGGCGTGGCGGGCAACGGGCTGGTCGCGGTGCCCGCACTGGGCGCCCAGGACGCGTTCGCCCTGGTCTCACCCCACCACAGCTTGCTGCTGTTCTCCTGCCAGATCATGCCGTTCACATAGGCCAGTTCGATCACATTCGCGGTTGTCGGGTCGGCGCGACCGTTCACTGCGACCTGTCCGCCGCGGGTGATCGTCCACTTGTTGCCGGCCGCGTCAGTGATCGCGCCATGCGTCCCTTTCACCACCGTATCATTGGCCGAGGGCGTGGGGGTTGGAGTCGGAGTCGGGGCCGGTGTGGGCGCGGGCGTTGGCGCCGGTGTGGGCGTTGGTGTCGCCGGCAGCGGGCTGGTCGCGGTCCCCGCGCTGGGCGACCACGATGCGTCCGGCTTGGTTT
>DASWON010000111.1:0-3655 GCA_036398735.1 Rhodopila sp. | reverse complement strand
GCTCTCCGGCCGCACGTAGCTGAAAAGCCCGTCCCGCCGAACATCGTTGCCACGCATCCAAAGCCGCCCCTCGTTTGTCGATCCGATGACCTATCGAATCCGATACGCCCGCGTCGGGGCAAGCGGTTTTTCAGCAGCCTGTTAGAGCAATCCCGCGCTGCACAGTCAGCCTGAGAGGCTCTGATGGGCCACAGTCTGGAACGCCGTGGCGGCCGTGGCAACGCGTTGCCGTTCCGTTGTTGCCGACCCGCCGTCGGCGACCCGCTTGAGGCGCATTCGCGCCGCCGCCCGGTCGCCTCGCCCGGCCGCAAATCCAATGTTCAGGATCGCGTATTCGACTACAACCGGAAAGCCTTGATGGCTTCGTCCCGAGCACGCTCGTAGATTGCCTGGCGTTCAATAAAGTAATTGAAAAAGCCTGCCGGAGTCCGTGGCGCGACCTCGATGAGGTTGACGATCTTGAACGGTGCCCCGAGGGCCCCCTGGGCAACCAGGCCGTTGATGTTATGGAGGGCGTCCACCTCGGCCTTGTATCCGACAGAAAACCACATCTCGGTCTGCCAGTCCTGGACCTCGAACCAGTTGCCGGGGGGCCGTCCGAGCCAGCCTTCGGCCAGTGGGCGGGCCACGAAAATCTTGTCGAACTCGTGCAATTCAGCAACGATGCAGGAGCGGAAATAGGCCCCGTCGATCAGATGCGGCTGGGGCAGTTTGTCGAAGCCGTACATGGACAGCCAGAGTGCTGACTGAATTGCTTCGGGCGTAATCGGCAACAGTTCCGGCATGGCCGCGCTCCTGTCGCGGCTGGTCACGCCGGCGGACTTCGTTGCCTGGGGTATCGCCTTGGCTTTCGGCCAGAGGCGCCGTGCCTGTTCGTTGCCAAACAGCACTGCGGTGCCGGTCTGCAGATTATATGTATCGAACACAACGCCGATGTCCCGATCGGCGAGCCTGGCGTGGTTGTTCAGGGTGTCCGCGATCGTCTCGAACTCCGCTGCATCACGTGTGGGAACGTAGACCTGGGCGGGAACAAGGCGATCGAGCAGGGCTTCGAAAGTTGTCTCATTGCGGCGCGGCGGGGTCCACCACCGCATGATGGCGTCCTGATAGGCAGGACGGAACACGCCGGGCTCGCCGGCGAGCGCCACGGTCAACTGGGCCAGCGGGCTTCGCGCCAAGGTGGGATCGATGAGTGACGTCTCGAGGTCCTTGCCCTGCAGCCAGTCTGCGAGAACCACGATCTGTCCGCTTGTGGCGGTGACGATGTCCGGCACGACCGCGCATTCGGTCGCGGCTTGCAGAAATCCCGCGCCGTGCGCGTTGAAGCCGCCGAGGCCCGCCAGTGCAAATGCTGTCGTCTTCATTGGGTTGCATTCCCTTTATCCAGGCCGCGTCCGATTCAAACACCCGGAAGAACGGCTGGCACGTGCCGCTGCCGGCCCGCCGTTCGACGGGCTATGAGACTGACGGTTCTGCTCGGCTCATCTGCCACGCGATACGTACACTGTCATCGTGATGATATCCGACGAATGTTAACTCGTTCACACCTCAGAACCCGCTGTCTACAGCTTTGCGCTCCCGTCATTCATTTTCACGTCAGCAGCCAGTCGCGCAGCGGAAACCTCAGATCATCCGCGTCGGGCCCGTGACTGCCGGCCGGATGCGAAACGATAGCTCTTCTTTGACGACGGGGACACCGGGCGATAGACTGAGCATGCTCAGGATGCCGAACCACCGTGCCCGCAAATCGGTTTTCGTCCGACGCAGAGAGAACTGGGCAGATATAATAACAATCAGGGAGTTCAGGATGTCTGGCACCGTTCACATCCATCCGTCCGTCGATTCCGGCGTCAAGCCGGGCGCTGCGCGTTTCAGCGGCGGAACGCTGGTTTGCCAATGTTCGCAGGACCCGGTCAAAGTCAGGATCGACGGTTCGATCGCCTATAACCATGCGTGCGGCTGCACCAAGTGCTGGAAACCGCCCGGCGCAGATTTCTCCATCGTTGCCGTCGCGCCGCGCGACAAACTCGAGGTCACGCAGAACGAAGGCAAGCTGCAGGTCGTGGATTCTGCGGCGGCTATCCAGCGCCACGCCTGCAAAGGCTGCGGCGTCCACCTGTACGGCAGGATCGAGAACAAGAACCATCCGTTCTACGGTTTTGACTTCATCCACCCGGAATTGTTCCAGGAGGCCGGATGGCCGCCGCCGGAGTTCGCGGCCTTCGTTTCATCGGCCATCGAGTCCGGGGTGGCGCCGGAACGGATGGCCGGCATCCGTGCCCGGCTGACGCAACTCGGACTGCAGCCCTATGACTGCCTGTCACCGCCCTTGATGGACGCCATCGCGACGCATGTCGCCAAGGCGGCCGGAGTGCGGTTTCACTGATTGCGGCTCCCGGGTGGCCGAGGGAACGCGGCCGCCCGGGAGAGAGATCCGACGATGTCTTGAGCAAGGTCGGATGTCGGCGCCAGTGTGTCGCATAGAATTCGCGTGGCCGTAGGCGCGACCGAGCCGGCGCGGCGCCGACGCATGTCGCAAGCTAATACGTAACGACGATCCGGATGCTCTCGCCACGCCGCAACAGGTCAAATCCCTCGTTTATCTTCTCGAACGGCAGCACATGGGTGATCAGGTCATCGATGTTGATCCTGCCGTCCATGTACCAGTCGACGATGCGCGGCACGTCGGTGCGGCCTCGGGCGCCGCCGAACGCCGTCCCCATCCATACACGTCCCGTAACAAGCTGGAACGGTCGCGTCGCAATCTCCTGGCCGCTGCCGGCAACGCCGATGATGATCGACTTGCCCCAGCCGCGATGAGCGCATTCCAGCGCCTGACGCATGACCCGGACATTGCCGATGCATTCGAACGAGTAATCCGCACCACCCTTGGTCAGATCCACCAGATACGGGACCAGATCTCCCTGCACCTCGCCAGGGTTGACGAAGTGCGTCATGCCGAATTTTTCGGCGATGGCCTTGCGACGCGGATTGAGGTCAACGCCCACGATCATTTCGGCGCCGGCCAGCCGTGCCCCTTGAAGAACATTGAGGCCGATGCCGCCGAGGCCGAACACCACCACACGGGCCCCTGGCTCCACTTTTGCCGTATTGATGACCGCGCCGATCCCGGTCGTCACGCCGCATCCGATGTAGCAGACCTTCTCGAACGGCGCATCCTCACGGATTTTAGCCAGTGCGATCTCCGGCAGCACCGTGAAGTTGGAGAATGTGGACGTGCCCATGTAGTGCATCACGGGGACACCCCCGGAGGAGAAGCGGCTGCTGCCGTCCGGCATGACGCCCCTGCCCTGGGTGGCCCGGATCGCCACGCACAGATTGGTCTTGCGCGACAGGCAGTACTCGCACTGGCGGCATTCCGGCGTGTAAAGCGGAATGACGTGGTCGCCCTTCCTCAGCGACGTGACGCCGGCGCCGACATCCACGACGACGCCCGCACCCTCATGTCCGAGGATCGCGGGGAAGATCCCCTCCGGATCGGCGCCCGAGAGCGTGAACTCGTCGGTGTGGCAGATGCCGGTGGCCTTGATCTCGACCAGTACCTCACCGGCGCGGGGGCCTTCGAGATCCACAGTCTCCAGGCTGAGGAGCTGACCGGCCTGGCGTGCGACAGCAGCGCGGGTTTGCATAGGTT
>DASWON010000110.1:0-10871 GCA_036398735.1 Rhodopila sp. | reverse complement strand
CATAGGCGGCGATGCGCGGCGCGAAATAGCCGGTGAAACGGCTCCACCCACCGGAGATCGCCGGACTGGTCAGCCATTTGATCAACGTCCAGGCGGCAGCCTCCCGCGCCGGTGAATTGCCTTTCGGCAAGATCAGGCTGGCCCCGCCGATCGGAGCGGCATTGACCAGGCTGCGTGGCAGGAAGGCGGTACGATAGGGCGTCTTCATGTTCTCCCGCACGAACGACAGCGAGCCGGTGGACAGGATCATCATGCCGGTGCGGCCCTGGAAGAATGCGGTCGTCACGGCGTTGGCGTCGGTCACGCCCTCGGGCATCGCGTGCGCCTTGTGCACCATGTTGTCGAGGAAGCGCACGGCGCCGATCGTAGTCGGCTGCGTGTAGTAAACCTCGCCGCCATAGCCGGTGTTGTAGAAGTCCCCGCCATTGGACATCGCCAGGCCGGACGTGATCCAGCCGCAGTAATCGTAGGTCCCCGGCATCATCAGGCCCCAGCGCGTGGTGTTGCCGCCTTCGTGTTTCGTCAGCTTCTTCGCCGCGTCGATCCATTCCTGCCACGTCACCGGCGGATGGTCGGGGTCCAGCCCGGCGTCCTTGAATGCGTCCACGCTGTAGTACAGCAATGGGGTCGAGTTATGAAACGGGACGCCATAGGCATGACCATCCTCGGTCGCGTTCAGCCGCAACGCAGGCCAGAACTGGTCCATGAAGGCGGCTTCTGTCATGCCGTCCTGCTCGATCAGTCGGTCGAGTTGCACGATTTCGTCATTGATCACGTATTCACGGACGAAGTTGGCGCTCATGATCACCACGGCAGGTGGCTTGCCGGCCTGGATCGCGGCGTGGGTCTTGAGGTTGGTGTCGTCGTAGCTGCCGCTGTAGACCGGCGTCACATGGATGTCGGCATGATCCTTGTTGAAGACTTCCACCAGCCGCTGCATCTCGCTGGCCAGCTTTCCCTGGACCGGAACGGGGAAGAACAGATCGATCTCGGTGGCGGCGTGCGCGGCGCCGGCCAGCAGGCAGGCCGCCAGGGTGGCGGCGAGGTGCAGTTTCATCCGTGGTTCCCCTGTTACTTGATGCCGGAAAAGGTGAAGGAAGAGACGAAGCGCCGCTGAAACACGACGAATGCGACCAGCAGCGGGGCGGCCACCAGGAACGTGCCGGCGGCGACGACCCCCCACTCCGATCCCGCCTCGGCACCCGCGGTGAACGTCGCCAGACCAACGGTGAGAACCTGGTTCGACGGCGAAGAGGTCGCCATCAGCGGCCACAGAAACTCGTTCCAGTGCGAGGTAACCGAAACGATCGCGAATGCCGTCAGCCCGGGACGCGACAGCGGCAGCAGCACATGCGTCATGATCCGCAGACGGGAGGCACCGTCGACCAGGGCGGCTTCCTCATATTCGCGGGGGATTGTGCGGAACGTCTGGCGCATCAGAAAAACCCCGAAGGCCGAGGCGCAGTACGGCGCCATGATCCCGGGCAGCGTGTCATATAGATGCAGCGCGACGAGGGTCGTCATGTTGGGAACGATCAGGATCGGCGGCACCAGCATCAGTTGCAGCAGGAACAGGGCGAACAGTGTGTTCCGGCCGCGGAAGCGCATCCGGGCGAAGGCATAGCCGGCGAGACTGACGGTGACACACTGGATGATCAGGATGCCGCCGCAGACCAGGACGGTGTTCAGGTACCACAACGGGAAGTGGCCCGAGTTCCACGCATCGGCGAAATTCTGCCAGCCGAACGGGCCGGATGGCACCAGCGAGGCCAGGTCAGCGGCCCCCGCGCCGCCGGTGCGGAAACTGGCGACGCTCATCCACGCGAAGGGCACGAACCAGAGCAGTGCGCCGGCGCCGGCCACGGCCAGCAACAACCCACCGCCGTTATCGCGGGTGAGGCGGCGGCGCCAGCCTCGGCTGCTCCGCCGGGACGGAGCCGGCACGGTGGTCATTTCGTCGCGGTCCGCGCCACGACGAATGTCATCTCGGCCGATGTCGTCCGGTCGTCAGTGGCTTGGCCCAGGCCGCGCCGCCGCTCTGCGCGTTCCGGAACTGAGCCGTCCGGCATCTCACGCTTCATAGTGGATCCCCCGCTCCAGGCTGCGAAGCGAAACGACTGACAGGACGAACAGGAAGCCGACGCTGACCACTGTCGCGGCCGAGGCCATTCCCACGTCAAAGTTCTGGTGCGCCTGCTGGTAGATGTAGAACAGGATCATCGAGGTCGCATCCGACGGTCCGCCCTGGGTCAGAACGATGACGTGATCCACCTGGGTCAGCGCATTCAGCGTGGCAATGATCAGCACGAAGGCGAGTGTCGGCCCCAGCAGCGGCAGGGTAATGCGGAAGAAACGCTGCACCGGCCCGGCGCCGTCGATCCTGGCCGCGTCCAGCAGGTCCTCCGGGACACCGGAGAGGCCAGCGAGGAAGAACAGCATGTAGTAGCCGCAGTTTTTCCACACCGTGATCGCAATGATCGAGCCCAGGGCGAGGGAGGGGTCGCCCAGCCAGTTCGTCTCGGCCAGGCCAAGACGAACCAGGTAGTAATCGAGCAGTCCCGCGCCCGGCAGGAAGATGAAAGCAAACAGCGACGCGGCAGCGACCAGCGGGATCAGCATCGGCAGCGCGACCACGGTGCGCAGCAGGCTGTTCAGCCGGGTCGTTTCCTTCAGCGCCACCGCGAACAACAGCGCCAGGATCAGGCTCGGCACGATCGTTCCGGCTGCATAGATCAGGTTGTTGCTGATCGCAGTAGAGAAATGGGGGTCGGCGAATAGACGGCTGTAGTTGTCGAACCCCCAGCGCGCGGCGCCGCGAAATCCCCGGACAGTGAGGCTGCCGCGGATGACCTGCAGCACCGGCCAATACGTGAAGGCAAGCAGAAACGCCCCGGAAGGCAACAGCAGCGCGTACGCGACCAGGCCCGGCCGCACGCGGCGCCGGCCGCGCGTGCGGATTGCCGGCAGCGAAACCGGTCGGGCATTCGTTCGCGTCAGGGCCACCATTCAGCGTGATTGATACGCGGAGGCGATGAGCAATCGATGACACCTGCATGGCAATTCGATGACAAGCGTTCTGCTGCGGACAGCGCACCACCCGCCCACTTTCGCCGAACGCCTGCTCGGTCGCCGCCCCTTCAACCTTGGCATCTGCAGCGCGAACCGCGACGGCGCACCGCGAGCGCTCCTGCCTCGGGATAACGGAAGGCGGACCGTGACGGGCATCGTCGGGATGGCACGAATCGCCGACGGATGCCTGGTAACGGGGCTGTACCCTCTGCGGTTGTTGCTACCGCCGGAACCTCACCATCGCCCGTGAAACGTATCGAACGCGTTGAGTGCCGCGGCCTTTTCGTGCTCTGTCAGGAACGACGCCATGAACGAATTGCGGGCGAGTGTGGCGATCTCGGCTTCGGTCAGGTCAAGTGCCTGCTGTATCGCAATGAAATTTTCGTTGATATAGCCCCCGAAATACGCGGGATCATCGGAATTGACAGTGGCCAGCAGGCCAGCTGCCAGCATCCGCTGCAACGGATGCAGCCGCAAATCGGGACAACTCCCTAGCGCCCGGTTGGACAGCGGGCACACGGTCAGTGGAATCTGTTCGTGAACGATCCGAGCGACCAGGGCCGGGTCGTCGAGGGCGCGATTGCCGTGATCGATGCGGCGAATGTGAAGCAGATCGAGCGCTTCACATACGTAGGATGACGGCCCTTCCTCACCGGCATGCGCCACCGGAATGAAGCCCTCCTTGCGCGCCTCGGCGAAGACCCGGGCGAATTTAGACGGTGGGTTCCCTTTCTCACCCGAATCGAGCCCGACCCCGAAGATGTGTTGCTTGCACCGGCAGGCCTGCTTCAACGTGTCGAACGCCATCTCCTCCGGCAGATGCCGCAGGAAGCACATGATCAGCTTCGACGTGATACCGAAGTCCCGTCTTCCCTGTTCCAGCGCATCGGTCAGTCCGGCGAGGACCGTATCGAATGTCACCCCTCGTTCCGTGTGACCTTGTGGATCAAAGAAGATCTCGACATGCGTTACGTTTTGTGCGGCCATCTTCTCGAGATAGGCGAATCCGAGTTCGAAAAAGTCCTCCCTGGTCTGCAGCACCGACATCCCGACATAATAAAGGTCAAGGAAATCCTGCAGCGACTTGAAACGATATGCCGCCCGGATCGCCTCGACACCGGCATAGGGCAACGTGACACCGTTCCGCCGGGCGAGCGTCATCATCATCTCGGGTTCAAGCGTGCCCTCAATGTGGAGATGCAGCTCTGCCTTCGGCATCGCCGAGATGAAGCGGTGAAGAAGCGCCTGATCGATGACCGGCTCCTGTCGTGGATCGGGTGTGCGGCGGCGGGATGGACAGGGTATGGCATCGGTTGGCGCCTCGCAACGCACGATCCGGCGCGCAAACCTAGCCGCTGCAGTGCCGGCACGCGGCCCTTGCCGCCAGGTCGGGTACAGAGACCAGCCGTTCGACCAGCCCGTGCGTTGCAAGGGTCCCAGCCCCCTCGGCGATGATTGCCGGCGTGACCGCCCGCCGCGGCGCCTCGACTCTGATGGCCCTGCATCGTCATGCCGTGATAAGAGGGTATCGGTCACGATGTGCATGCGCCGCAACGCCGCCGCTACGGCGCCGCCATGGCGCCAATGAGGAAATTACACCGCGAATGGCCGGCATTCCCACCTACGCCGTTCCGCCGAGCTTCCTCGGCGTATCCCGGACGGACCGTGACGCGGATTTTGTGATCGCGGGCATTCCCATGGATATCGGCACAACCAACCGTGCCGGCACGCGGGACGGACCCGCCGCGATCCGCCGCGCCAGCCGGATGCTGACGGACGGCGATCACCCGGAGCATTGGGTCGAGCCGGCGCGTATGTCCGTCTCGGATATCGGGGATTTCGCACTGGCTCTCGGCGACATCCAAAGCAGTCTGGCGGCGATCGAGCAGCAGGCCGAGGCGATCGACCACCTGATCGCGCTGGGTGGCGAGCACGGCATCACCTTGCCGCTGCTGCGCGCCCTGACGCAGCGGCTTGGACAGCCGGCCGCGCTGGTCCATTTCGATGCCCACGTCGACACCTGGCCGGACAATTTCGGCCAGCTTTACGCGCATGGCTCGCCCTTCTACCACGCGATCAACGGTGGGCTCGTCGATCCCCATCGGATGATCCAGATCGGCATCCGCTCGCCGGTTCAGAAGGATGTGATGGACTGGACCCTGTCGCACGGCGTGACGGTGCTGTCCGCCCAGGATGTCCACGCCTCCAGCCCCGCCGAGATCGCCGGCCGGATCGCCGCGGTCGTGGGTGACGCGCCGGTCTACCTCAGTTTCGACATCGATGCGTTGGACCCGGCCTTCGCGCCCGGCACCGGAACCCCGGAAATCGGCGGCCTGGCATCGTGGCAGGCCCAGGCGATCCTGCGGCGGCTGCGGCAAGTTCATTTCGTCGGCATGGATATCGTCGAAGTTTCCCCGTCCTTCGACGTGGCGGAGATCACCGCTCTGGCCGCCTCGACAATGGTCTGGGAGTATCTCGCGCTGCTCGGAGCCGCCGGTATGCGCTAAGCGTCTAACCGCCCCCCAAAAATGCATACCGCCGGGGGGATATGAGACTTATATAGCAGTCCTCGCTTCCGGTCGACGGGAGCGGTGACGCATCCGCACGTGCCGCGAGCCCGCATCACAGGGCACAGCAACGACGTAAACGCGTCCTTTTCGATAGACCCGGCCAACCGTGGGCCGGGGTCGTTTAGGAACACGCCTATGTCCGACCGCACCGCCGCGATGCGAAGTACCACCAGCATCGTCTGATCCGCTGCCGCCGCGTTGACGCGCGGCACCGGCCTAAGTCCCCGTTTCGTTTCGGGTGCAAGGATGGCACCCGTCTGTCCGAATGGGTTGCGTTCGCGCGCGCCCGTTTGTCCGCGAGGATGACCGCGATGTCTGTTGCTGCTCCCTTCGTTGCCGCCGCTTCCGCTGCTGGCGCTCCCGCCGCCGTTGCGCGCCCCCGCTCCGCGGTGTCGCCGCTGCGTCGCCAGTTCGTTGCCTATCCCGTCCGCCGCCCGTCGGTGGATGAGGTCGTCGCCACCGAACGTCCCGAGGATCCGATCCACTGCCTGCGCCCCGCGACCGTGGCCCAGACCGCGGCCGACTTCGTGCAGGCGTTTCCCGGTGACGTGCTCTATGCGGTGAAGTGCAACCCGGACCCGGCAGTGCTGCGGGCCCTGTGGGATGGCGGCATTCGCCATTTCGACTGCGCGTCGCTGCCCGAGGTGCGCCTGGTCCGCGATATGTTCCCTGCCGCGGCGATCCACTTCATGCATCCGATCAAGGCCCGCGGCGCGATCCGTGAGGCATGGGCTCGGCACGACGTGCGCGATTTCGTCCTCGACAGCGCCGATGAGCTCGCCAAGATCCGCGCCGAGGTGGCCGCCACCGGCATGCCCGGTGCGCTCGGCCTGATCGTGCGCATCGCCCTGCCGAAGGGCGGCGCGAAGCTTGATCTTTCGGGCAAGTTCGGCGCCGATTTCGACGCGGCGGTGGCACTTCTGCGGTCCGCCCGCGGCTCCGCGACGACCCTTGGGGTGAGCTTCCATGTCGGTTCGCAGTGCCTCGATCCGCTGGCCTGGCGCGACGCGATGGCGCTGACCGGACAGGTGATCCGCACGGCCGGCGTCAAAGTGGACGTCATCGATGTCGGCGGCGGATTCCCGGTTGCCTATCCGGAACAGGAGCCGCCTCCGCTGGGCGCCTTCTTCGCCGAAATCGAGGATAGCTTCGAGCGGCTTGGCCTCCCGGGGGCCCGCCTCTGGGCGGAACCCGGTCGGGCGCTGGTCGCGGCTGGAAGCTCTGTCGTGGTGCAGGTGCAGGCGCGCCGTGGTGACGCGCTGTATGTCAATGACGGCGTTTACGGCAGCCTCGCGGATGCGGGCACGCTCGGGTTCCGTTATCCGGTGCGGCTGGTCCGCCCGGACGGCCAGGCAGCCGCCGGAACCACGGCGTTTTCGCTGTTCGGGCCGACCTGCGACAGTGCCGACGTGATGCGCGGTCCGTTCCTGTTGCCGGACGACGTTGCCGACGGTGACTGGATAGAAATCGGTCAGCTCGGCGCGTACGGCGCCTGCCTGCGCACTGCATTTAATGGCTTTGACAGGGCAAGGATCGTCGAAGTGGGTGATAAGCCGATGCTGAACACCCCAGTTGATCCGCCAGAGTCTCTCGGACTCGCCGCCTGAACTCTACCGCCACTCCTGAAAGGGAAACCGACCGATGAAACACGTCGCCTTCAACGGCCGTCTCGTCATGCTTGGCTGTGGCAGCATTGGCCAGGGCGTTCTGCCCCTGATCCTGCGTCATATCGACATACCGCGGGAGCGCATCACCATCGTCTCCGGCGATCAGCGCGGGCAACAGGTTTCCGCCGAGAACGGCGTGAGCTTCACCATCGCACCGCTGACCCGTGAGAACTATCGTGATGTGCTGACGCCGCTGGTGCAGGCGGGCGATTTCCTGCTGAACCTGAGCGTCGATGTGTCGTCGGTGGCGCTGATCGCCTTCTGCCAGGAGCGGGAAGCACTCTACCTGGATACCTGCATCGAGCCATGGGCGGGCGGCTACACCGATCCGTCGCTGACGCCTTCGCAACGGTCCAACTACGCGCTGCGGGAAAGTGCCGTGGCACTCGCGGGTGGCGAAGGACCAACGGCGGTGCTGACGCATGGCGCCAATCCGGGTCTGGTTTCACACTTCGTGAAGCAGGCCCTGCTGAACCTCGCGCGCGACACCGGCGTGGCGACCGACGTCCCCACGACCAGACAGGACTGGGCGGCGCTGTCACAAAGGCTTGGCGTGAAGGTGATCCACATCGCCGAACGCGATACGCAAACTGCGTCGTTCGCCAAACAGCCGGGGGAGTTCGTCAACACCTGGTCGATCGATGGCTTCGTCGGCGAAGGCTGCCAGCCAGCCGAACTCGGCTGGGGGACGCACGAGAAGACGCTGCCCGCGGACGGCCGGCACCACGATTTCGGCGGCGATGCGGCAATCTACCTGATGCGCCCCGGGGCTTCCACCCGCGTCCGGACCTGGACGCCGATGGCCGGGCCGCTGCACGGGTTCCTCATCACGCACAACGAGGCGATCTCGATCGCCGACTATTACTCGGTCACGGAGAACGGAACGGTCCGCTACCGGCCGACCGTGCACTACGCCTACCACCCGTGTGACGACGCGGTGCTGTCGGTGCATGAACTGGCTGGGCGGAACTGGCGCCAGCAACCGAGGCAGCGGCTGATGATGGACGAGATCCGTTCCGGGGTCGACGAACTTGGCGTACTGCTGATGGGGCACGCGCGCGGAGCCTATTGGTATGGATCCAGGCTGTCGATCGAGCAGGCCCGAGCCGCGGCGCCGCACAACAACGCGACCTCGTTGCAGGTCACCGCGGCGGTGCTGGGCGGGCTGGTCTGGGCGATGGAGAATCCGCGGGCCGGCATCCTCGAGGCTGATCATCTCGATCACGCCCGGGTGCTGGAGGTTGCGGCTCCCTATCTCGGCGACATGGTGGGCGAGTACAGCGACTGGACGCCGCTGCTGGACCGGGAACGGCTGTTCCCGGAGGAGCTCGACCGGTCGTGCCCCTGGCAGTTCGGCAACTTCCGGGTGACCTGATCCCCGCGGCGTGACCTGGTCCCGGCGGCCGCCACGATGATCCCGGCGGCCGCCACGATGGTCCGCTTCGTCGGCCCTCGTGACGGTCCCGGTTGTGCCGCCCTTCGGACGACCGGCTCGTTCGCCTGGCCAGTTACGGAAGCGACGCTTCCACGTGGACTGTGATGCCTGCGACTCGTGCCGTCATGATTCTGACAAGCCATGGCGAGCGCCGAAGCGGCACCCGATACATTGGGGTCCAATACGGGCCGAGGGCCGGCTGGAATCGTGTCGCGTGTCGATTGTGTCGTGGCCGGGCGCCGGCCTGAACGCGCCGCGCCACCCACGACGCGCGCAGTTTCCACGTGCAGATCGTGGGTCGCCCGGGTCGGCCCGTCGCTCGCGTGCTCGCTTGCCCGGTGGCGATACCGGTGGGGCGGCCGCCGTTCGGTGATGACACAGAGGTTGGCTGCGCGGCGGCGGGTTCAGTCGCCGTGACAGTGCGCTAGTCCCCGGTCGGCGCTTCCTGCAGTTCCGGCACCGTGAACCACACCCATATCAGGTTTGCCGCCAGCAGCACGGTCGTCATCACGAACACCCATCGTATGCCAAACCCGGCCGCGATGCCGCCGCCGGTCAGCGGACCGAGTGAGTTGCCCAGAAAAGTCGCCGATGCCGTCATGCCGTAGATCGAGCCGCGGGTCTCCCGCGATACGCTGCGGCCGATCAGGGCGTTCGCCGTCGGCAGGATGCCGCCGATGAACAGTCCGACGGCAAAGCGTTCGGCCACGAACAACCAGTAGTCGTGGACGAAGATCTGCGGCGCGCTGGTCAGCGTCGCGCCTAGCAGGCAGATCAGCAGCACCTTGCGGTAGCCGATGATGTCGCTGCGATTGCCCAGGAACGGCGCCGCGATCAAATTCGCCAAGCCGGTAATCGAGAACGCGATCCCGGCCAGCGTGGCGATTTGCGGCGGCGACCCGATCATCTCCTGCACGAAGATGGTAACGACCGGCTGTACCGTCCGGGTGCTGAACTGCGCCATCAGCAGCACCAGGAACAAGGCGCTGAGACCCGCCGATCCGGTCAACAGGCTCAACCCGCCGAACAGGGACTTGCGTTTGCCGGTGGCCTGTACTGGCGTGAAGTTCTCGGTCACCACTGCCCAGACCATTGCCAGGCCGGCGCAGGTAATGGCGGCACACCAAAAGAACGGCGCGCGGTAGCTGCCGGTGATATCTGCCAGGACACCACCGATCACCGGCCCGACCAGTGATCCCACAAGCTGTCCGGATGATAGCCAGCCGAGGGCGTAGCCCAGCCGTCGCTCCGGGGCCTGACTGGCGACCAGCGCGATGGCGGCCGAGGAAAATCCGGCGAAGGCCCCCATGACCGCTCGGGCGCCGAAGAACCACCAGACGTTCGTCGCGAGCCCCATCACCGCCGTGAACAGTGCGATTGCGAAGCTGGATCGCAGCAGCGACAGCTTGCGCCCGTGCCTGTCGGCAACGCGACCCCACATCGGGGAGGCGAACGCCGCCACGAACGATGTGGATCCGGTGATGAGGCCGGACCAGACATCGACGCCTTCCACCGTCTCGACCCCCAGTTGTGGTAGCATCAGCGGAATGATCGGGCTGAGGAAGTTGATCGCCGCGGTCATGACGAACTGGATGCCGACCATGGCCCACAGGGTGCGCTGCCATCCCTCATCGGTTGGCCTGATCCTGGGGTAGTCCTGGCCCGATTTGCGATCTGGGGTGTCCCTCATTCGCTGCGATGCTAGCGGAACGGTGGCGGATGGAAAGGGCGCCAGGCTCTGACCGGGGGCGTTTGACGAAGCTCGGGCGGCACACCGGCCGCACCAGAGCGACTACGCACCGGTCCGCGTCGTCGTCAGCCAGGCTCGGGATCTTGAGACGATGTCCCCTCAGGTGCCGGGGTTCGCCATTGTGCGCAAAGAACACCGCGAGCCCCGGGTACAGAGGCTGGGCATCGGGCCGGATCTGGGACACGATGCGATCGGACTGCATTATATGAGCGGGGCGCGTGCGGCGCGGTGAAAGGGTCGTCAGCGGAAAGCCATGAAAATCGTAATCCCGGATGACTATCAGGATGTCGTCGATCGACTGTCCTGTTTTTCGATGCTCGCGGGTCACGACGTGGTCCGCTATCGCGAGCCGGCCTCCGATCTGGAGCAACTCGTGGAAC
>DASWON010000109.1:0-21995 GCA_036398735.1 Rhodopila sp. | reverse complement strand
CAGGGGTTGGCGTGGCCGACAAGCAGGAGACCATGATATATCAGCAGGGTGGCGGCTGAGCGCGAACCATCCTTCGGCTGGCCGGTGTTATTCGCGCGGGACGGCGTGCGGCCTCGGTGCTGCATGGCCGGCTGATGGGTTCAGCGGTTCCGGGCCGCCAGACTCCGGGATGGAGTGGGTGGGAACGCCGCGCCACCCGCCCAGGAGACCCACGCATGGTTGAACCCATCTCGGCAAGTCGTTCTGTCGCCACCGAACGCGGCCGCGGCTACGCCTCCGCGGCGGCCTTGCGTGCCATGGCTTCCGCGGCGGAGGAGATGCCGCCGTGGGCGGCTGACCAGGCAACCGGGTTCTCCAGGAAGCGGCGTACTTCGGACAGCGCCGCGTCCGAGAAATACGGCCGGTCCTTGCAGGCCTCGAGCACGTCCCACCAGGTGCACAGGCTGTGCAGCGTGATGTCCATGTTCGCCAGGGTCTCGAACGCTCCGGGAAACACGCCGTAGAAAAACACGACAAAGGCATGGTTGACGATCGCCCCCGCGTCGCGCAGCGCGTTGGCAAAGCGGATCTTCGACTGGCCGTCGGTGGTCAGGTCCTCGACCAGCAAGGTGCGCTTGCCGACTGGGACGTCGCCCTCGATCAGCGCGTTCTGGCCGAACCCCTTCGGCTTCTTGCGCACGTACGACATCGGCGCGGACATGCGGTCGGCGATCCAGGCGGCGAACGGGATTCCGGCGGTTTCCCCGCCGGCAACGGTCTCGATGGTCTCATAGCCGACGTGGCGATTGATTTTCTCCACCGCCAGGTCGCAGATCTTGGCCCGGGCGTGAGGAAAGTAGATGATCCGCCGGCAGTCGATGTAGACCGGCGACTTCCAGCCGGACGTGAAGGTGTAGGCTTCCTCCGGGCGGAAATTGACCGCCTTGATCTCCAGCAGGATGCGCGCGGCGGTCAGGGCCGCGTCACGGTCCCACTCGGTCGCTGTGGTGGAGGCATGCGCGGGTTTGGCCATGGGGACGCGATCCTCTTCGCGGGTTGCAGCCGTCGCTGATAGCCGATCGCGCGGCTCGATGACAGTCCCGGCATGCGTGGACACCCCCGCAACCGATCGGCGCGTCGTCGGCATGATCGTCCGGGGGTCGATCAGCCACGCGAACCCGCGGGCCGCGTAAGATGAGCGCAAGGTCGAATACATGCGCCCGAGGGAACCGTGTCCCGGCCAGCCGAACGCACGCCCGTGTTCATGTCACTCACGCCGCCTGCGCCGCGTTCGGGCCCAGTCTTGCCGCGGCCAGGCCTGCGTTCGGGGCAGTCTCGCCACGGCCAGTCCCGCCTTCGGTCCAGGCTTGCCACGGCCGGGCGCGCGTTCAGATCAGTCTTGCCGCGGCCGGGCGCGCGTTCGGACCAGTCTCGCCACGGCCATTCCCGCGCCTTCGGTCCAGGCTTGCCACGGCCGGGCGCGCGTTCGGACCAGTCTTGCCGCGGCCAGGCCCGCGTTCGGGCCAGTCTCGGCTCCCGCGCCGCGGCCACGTTGATCCCCGCCGCACCGCTGCTCCGCCCTCGCAAGTTCCTCGCGAGTCCGCTGCGGGCAGTCCTCGACAGGCTACCGCGCCGCGACCAGTTCCGCGATCGCTGTCCCGACATCCGCGGTTCCCGCCTGGCCGCCCATGTCGCGGGTCTTCGGGCCACTTTCCCGCAGCAAGGTCTCGATGGCCTCGACGATCGCCCGGCCCGCGTCCGCTTCGCCCAGATGCTCCAGCATCAAGGCGGCCGACCAGATCTGGCCGATCGGGTTGCAGATGAATTTCCCGGCGATGTCCGGCGCCGACCCGTGCACCGGCTCGAACATCGACGGAAACTTCTTCTCCGGGTTGATGTTCGCGCTGGCGGCGATGCCGATGGACCCGGCCACCGCCGGACCGAGGTCCGACAGGATGTCGCCGAACAGGTTCGAGCCGACCACCACGTCGAACCAGTCCGGATGCTGCACGAAGTGCGCGCAGAGGATGTCGATATGATACTGATCGGTCCGGATTTCGGGATAGGTCGCGGCCATCGCGGCGAACCGCTCGTCCCAGTACGGCATCGTGTGGATGATGCCGTTGGATTTGGTGGCCGAGGTGACATGCTTTTTCGGCCGCGTCATCCCCAGTTCGAACGCATATTTCAGGATGCGGTCCACGCCGATGCGGCTGAACACGCTCTGCTGTGAAACGAATTCGCGGTCGGTGTCGGGGAACATCCGGCCGCCGACCGACGAATATTCACCCTCGGTATTTTCGCGCACCACGTAGAAGTCGATGTCGGCTTCGGTGCGGCCGGCCAGCGGCGTGCGCACACCCGGCAGCAGCTTGCATGGCCGCACGTTGGCATACTGGTCGAAGCCGCGGCGGATCGGGATCAGCAGACCCCACAGCGAGATGTGATCCGGCACGCCTGGCCAGCCGACGGCGCCCAGCAGGATGGAATCCGATTTGGCCAGTTGGTCCAGCCCATCGGCCGGCATCATCAGGCCGGTGTCCTTGTAGGTCTCGCACGACCAGTCATAGTGCGTCAGGTTGAGGTCAAACCCGAACCGCCGCGCCGCCGCATCCAGCACCTTCAGCGATTCCGGCACGGTTTCCTTGCCGATCCCGTCGCCAGGCAGAACCGCGATGTTGTGGGTGCGGGTCATGAGCTGCTTTCCTCCTAAGATCAACGCAGGGATAACGGACCATCCGGCCGCGGCCAAGACCCCGGCACGTGGCACCCGCGCCCATGGTGGGTCGTATGCGCGGGCGAAATCGCGTACAAGCGCGGACTGATCGTCGTCACGGAACCCGTAATGCACATCGCGACTTCTCCCGCCTTCAAGGAAAATGCCCATGAGGCGCTGGCGAACGCCGGCCTGCAGAAGGCGCTCGCCCGCAGCGGACCCAGCTTCATCGCCCGTCGCGCCGCGGCCGTCGCCAACCTGCCGGAATTTGAGACGCTGCGGGACACCGCCCGCGACATCAAGAACCACGCACTGGCCAATCTTGATTTCTACCTGGAAGCCTACGAGGCGAAGGTGCTGGAGTCCGGCGGCAAGGTGCACTGGTGCGCCGACGCGGAGGCAGCGAGGGACACCGTACTGGCGATCTGCCAGGCAGCCGGCGCACGCACCGTCACCAAGGGCAAGTCGATGATCGGTGAGGAAATCGCCATCAACGACCACCTCGAGCGGCACGGCATCACACCGGTCGAGACCGACCTCGGCGAATACATCATTCAGCTTCGGCATGAACTGCCCAGCCACATCATCGCGCCCGCGTTCCACCTCAACATGGAAGACTGGGAGCAGGCGTTTCGCAAAGCGCATGCCGATCTGCCGCCTGATCGCACCTTCCACGAGCGCCGCGACGTGCTGGTCGAGGCTCGCACGAAATTACGCGCGAAATTCCTGGCGGCGGACGTCGGCATCACCGGTGCCAACTTCCTGATCGCCGAGACCGGCAGCAGCGTCATCGTCACCAACGAGGGCAACGGTGACCTGACCCAGACCTTGCCGCGCGTGCACATCGTGCTCGCCAGCATCGAGAAATGTGTGCCGACGCTGGAAGACGCCACCTCCCTGCTGCGCGTGCTGGCGCGATCGGCGACGGGCCAGGATTTCTCGGTCTACACCACGTTTTCCACTGGCGCCCGGCGGCCGGGTGATCTGGACGGGCCGGAGGAATATCATGTCGTGCTGATCGACAACGGCAGGTCGGCCATGCTCGGCACCGAGTTTCAGGACATGCTGCGCTGCATCCGCTGCGCCGCCTGCATGAACCATTGCCCGGTCTATGGCGCCGTCGGCGGTCACGCCTACGGCTGGGTCTATCCCGGTCCGATGGGCGCGGTGCTGACGCCGAGCCTGATCGGTGTGGACAAGGCGGGGCATCTGCCGAATGCGTCGACGTTCTGCGGCAAGTGCGAGAGCGTCTGTCCGGTGCGGATTCCACTGCCCAGCCTGATGCGCCACTGGCGCGAGCGGGAATTCGAGCGTCACCTGAACCCGGCGGCGGTGCGGAGCAACCTGGCGTTGTGGGGGTTTGTCGCGCGGCGCCCGGCGCTGTACCGGCTGGCCACCCGCGCCGCGGCGTTCGGGCTGGGGTTGTTCGGCCGCAAGCGGGGGCGGTTCGGCCGGCTGCCGCTGGCGAGCGGCTGGACCGACGGTCGCGACCTGCCGGCCCCCGAGGGCGACACCTTCTTCGCCCGCTACGCTCGTGAGCAGCGCGCGGGGCGCGTCTGATGAGCAAGCAGACGATCCTCAATGCCATCCGGCGTGGCCTGAAGCGCGGTCCTCTGCCGGACGATCAGGCCGCCATGTTGCGGGCCCATATGGCGTTGCATCCACGGCATCTCATTCCGGCCCGGTCGCGTCTGCCGCATCCGGAGCAGGTCGATCTGTTCGTGCGGAATGTGGAGAAGGAATTCGGCTCCGTCACCCGCGTTCCTGACCTGGACGCGGTACCGGGCGCGGTGGCCGACTATCTGACGACGCAGAACCTGCCGCAGTCGGTGATCATGGCGCCGCACCCGGAACTGCAGGCCATCCCGTGGTCCGCTCGGCCGCTGCTCGATATCCGGGAGGGACGCGCGGAGGCGAGCGACGCGGTGAGCGTGCAGCATGGTTTCGCCGGGATCGCGGAGACCGGCACGCTGATGCTGCCAAGCGCGCCGGAGCGCCCGGTGACATTGAATTTGCTGGCGGATACCGAGATCGCGGTGCTTCGCGCCTCGGCAATCGTCGGCGCCTATGAGGATGCCTGGGATCGGCTGCGGACGGAGAGCCTCGGCATGCCACGGAACGTCATGCTGATCACCGGCCCGTCACGCTCCGCGGATATCGAGCAGGCGCTGGAACTGGGCGCGCACGGCCCGCGTCGCCTGCATATCGTGCTGGTGGAGGATACGGCCGGCTGATTCCGGCCCGGCGAGCGGTGTCGCTTCGGGTCATGACAGGCGAACAATGATAGGGCCAAGGCCCAGGCGTTGGTGCCGTGGCAGAAGCCCGAAGACTGGCGTGCGGCGTTCTCCGCGGCGTTCATGAACGGCGGATACAGGATGTTCGGCGGGGCAGGCAGGCCAGAAGAAGGCATTGTCGCCGCCGTCGGCCCCGCCCCCCGGATCCAGGCGCCGACAGCGCCCGGGCCGGTGCGGGGTTATGAAGCCGGGGTCCCCATGCCGCAGGCGCCACACCCCGCGCCATCAGCGCGGGGAGCGGCGGTCCCCGGACGTTGAGACCTGCGGTTGCTGCTGCCGTCAGGGTAGGTTCTTGTGGGACCCGTCGCAGCGTGGCGCCTTGGCCGATCCCTTGCAGCCACAGAACGACACGATGCCGGACTCGGCGGCATCGAATTTCATCGGCACGAATGCCGACCCCTTGTGAGATCCGTCGCAGAATGGCTGCTTGCCGCTCTTGCCACAGGCGCACCACCAATAGGATTTCCCAGCCTCGACCTCGATCTTGTAGGAGCCCTTCTGGGCGACGACCGGCAGTGTTGCGGACATGACTTTCCCCTTTTATGTCATTTCAGGCCAGTTCGGCGCCATAGACGCGGCGTGCCGCGGACAGAGTAACGTAACCGTCCAGCAGGTCCTCGGAAAGAGCGGCAGGGTCACGGCCCGACGGCGGGCCATAACCGCCGGAACCAGGTGCCTCCACGACGACAAGCGAGCCGGCCGGTGCGAGAAAGCCCCCCTTGCTGGTCAGCTTCCGGGCATTGGAGCGTGGCGCGATCAGTTCGAGTTTGGCCGGGGCCCCGGCAAGGCCGCCATCCAGACCGAAGGGCGGGGTTACGGTCCGTTCACAGCAGACCGCGGCGTGCGCCTGGTTCTCCAGCACCCGCCAGACCCGCCGCACGCCCAGGCCGCCGCGATACGTGCCGGCCCCGCCACTGTCGGGCACCAGAGAATATTCTTCGACGCGCAGCGGAAAACTCATCTCCAGAATTTCGATTGGCGTGTTGCTCATGTTGGACACGGTACTGGCGACGGCGTTGATGCCGTCCTTGACGGGACGCGCGCCGAAGCCGCCCTTCACCGACTCATAGCTGACAAATCGATCGCCGGTCCGGTAATCGGTTCCGCCGAACGTGATGACCGCCGACGTCCCCTGAGATCCCGCCATGACCGTCCGCGGGGTGATCGCGAACAGCGCCGCCATCACCATGTCGGCGATGCGATGCGACATCTCGTGATTGGCATAGACGACCGGCGAGGGATGCTGAGCGTTCACCACCGATCCCGGCGGCGCGGTGACCGTCACTGGCCGCCAGCAGCCGGAGTTCGGCGGGATCAGGCTTTTCGGATCCGCGATCATCTTCAGCGCACAGAATACACCCGATGCGGTGACCGTCAGGGGCGCGTTCATCGGTCCCGCGACGGCCGGGTCGGAGCCGGTGAAGTCTGCGCTGATCGTATCGCCGTGCTTGCTGACCTTGATGTGAACCTTGAAGGTCTGATCTTCGGTTTCGCCTGGCCCGAGAACACCGTCGCCGTCGAAGATGTCGGTGAACTCGGCCTCGCCGTCCGGCAAGGCGCGCAAGGCGGCCCGCATCATCGTTTCGGAGTAATCCAGCACCTCCTGCATGATCCCCAGCAGCGTATCGGTGCCGTATTTCGCCGCCAGTTCCGACAGGCGCTGTGCCGCCCGGTAGTTTGCCGCGACCTGGGCACGCAGATCGCCCAGCCGCTCGGCCGGGGTGCGGACGTTGGCGAAAATGATCGCTTCGATCGATGGGTCCGGCTTGCCGTCGCGATACAGGCGTATAGGCGGCAGGCGCAGCCCCTCGCCGTATATCTCGGTCACCGCGCCGTAGCTTCCCGGCGTGGCGCTGCCGATATCCGGCCAGTGCGCGCGAACGCAGCCGAATCCCAGCAGCCGGCCGTCATGGAATGCCGGGGCCACGACGTTCACATCGGGCAGATGCGAACCGCCGTCGTACGGATCGTTGTGGATGAAGACGTCGCCCGGTGCCACGTCGCGAAACGCCCGCACCACCGCGCGCACCGCGTCCGGCATCGAGCCGAGGTGGATCGGCAGATCAGGGCCCTGCGCCACCATGTTCCCGTCGCTGTCGAAGATGCCGCAGGAATAGTCGCCCGCGACCTTCAGCAGCGGCGAGTAGGCGGTTTTCGCCAGCACGATTTTCATTTCTTCGGCAGCAGAAGACAGGGCATTCTTCACCACCTCGAATCGAGCCGGGTCGGTCTTTAATGCTCGCATCACGAATTCTCCTCCGGCATCGCCAGTGCTCCCCGCTGTTCGGCTATCCCGTCCCGCAGGCTTCGCAGGGCACCGATGGCACCCGGTGCAAGGTCCCGCAGCCGCGCGAAGGCCGCGAGCGCATCGGCTGTGACACCTTGCTTGCATGCGCGCTCGATGTCACGCGCCGACGTGCTCAGCGCGCGGGCACCGCAGTTGCCGGCGACCGAAATCAGGTCGTGCGCCTCGCGCGCCGCGCCGGCTGTGTCGCCCGTGCTCAACCTGACCTCGAGACGATGCAGGCGGCTCTCGATGTCGGTCACTGACTCCGTCAGCAGCGCCTCGATCTGCTCCGGTGGCAGGAAGCTGCGCAATGTCTCGATCGCCGTCTGGTCGACCGCCGCGGTATCGGCAGCTATTTCATCTGCTGCCGGCACGATATCGGCCGTGGCGCGGTCAGCTTGCGGCTCGCCAGCTATTTCATTTATCATATGGAATAAATCCGCAGATGACAGTGGCTTGCTGAGATAGCCATCCATTCCGACATTGCGATACCGCTCGTCTGCGCCATGCAAGGCATCCGCGGTCAAAGCGACGATCAGAATGGCGCATTTTGGCGGTGGCAGCGCGCGCAGGTGCCTGGTCGCCTGGATGCCGTCCATTACGGGCATCTGAACGTCCATCAGAACGATATCAAAATCTCCCCGCACCACGGCTTCAACGGCTTGCCTGCCGTTGGCCGCAACGGTCACGTGATGCCCGGCCCCCTCCAGCAGTGCGGTCAGCAGGCGCTGGTTCACCGTGTTGTCGTCTGCAACAAGAACGCGCAGCGGGCGCACCGGCGGCGCGGCTTCCTTCCGGGGCGCCGCGGACGGTAGCTCCCCGGATGCGTGCGGCAGGGAAAGCACGATGCGGAAGAGGCTACCCTTGTCCGGAGTGCTCTCGACCAGCAGCTGACCATGCATCAGTTCGGTAAGCTCGCGGCTGATCGCAAGGCCGAGACCCGTGCCGCCAAAGCGGCGGGAGATCGAGCTGTCCGCCTGGGCGAACTTCTGGAACAACCGGGACAGAGTTTCCGGGCTCATGCCGATGCCGGTGTCTTCGACCTCGATACGAATCAGCGAGCGGTCGGTCGGGTCGGGTCCGGCGCTTACCGTGACCCCGCCATATTCCGTGAACTTGACCGCGTTGCCGACGAGGTTGAGCAGAATCTGACGCAACCGGAACGGGTCGCCGCGCATCGGCCGGTCCACGGCGGGGTCGATGATGCACGCCAGGCTCAGGCCTTTTTCCAGTGCACAGGGACGCATCAGCCCGGCGGCGGCGCGTATCGTGTCCCCGAGGTGAAAGTCGGTGGCCTCAAGCTCCACTTTGCCGGCTTCCAGCTTCGAGATATCCAGAATGTCGTCGATCACCGTCAGCAGGGCGCGGGCAGAGTCCTGGACGCCAAGCGCCCATTCGCGCTGGGTTTCGGTGAGTTCCGAGCGCAGCAGGAGGTCGTTCATGCCGATGATCCCGTTCATCGGCGTGCGGATTTCGTGCGACATGTTCGCGAGGAATTCGGTCTTTGCGTGATTGGCCTTTTCCGCCGCCGCGCGCGCGGCTTCGGCCTGATCGCGCGCCGCCGCCGCTAATTCCTCGGCATGCTTGCGGTCGGTTATGTCCGTGTAGGTCCGGACCAGGCCGCCATGCGGCATCGCGGTGCTGCGAACTTCGAGCACACGGCCATTGGGGCGCCGCCGCTCATAAAGTTGTGGAATGTGAGGGATGCCGATATCGATGGCGGCTCTCAGCGCCTCGGGGGTCTCTGAGAATTCTCCGATTTCCGCCTGATACGTCCGAACTTCATCAACAAGCGGCTGCCTGGCCAGAAGGGTTTCCGGCAGGTCCAACAAGGCCGCGGCCCGTGCATTCCAGGCTACGATCCTGCGCTCAGCGGTAATCATGACAATTCCCTGATCCATGTAGCGCAGCGTGGTTTCAAGCACCTGTGACTTGGCGGCCAGCGCCGACTCGCTCGACCGCAACGCCGCCGCGACCACACCGAGGTCGTGCGCGTTGGTGGCCAGCCGGCGGAACTGGGTACGCGACAGCTGAAAAAGACCAAGCAGTATGAAAATGATCAGGATCGATCCGAGGCCGATGTACAGCGCCTGGCGCCGCCAGCCGGACAGGGCGATGTTGTTGTCGGTGCTGACGTCGATCACCAGCGGATAGTCTCGCAGCGGATGCACGGAGGTGGACCGTGGCGCGCCGCTGACGTAGCCGAGCCCGTCGAAGAGTCCGCCCCCCGCCTCGACCACGCGATACCACTGGGATTCAGCCGGCAGGCGTTTTCCGATGAAGGCAGGCGCTCCTGGATGGAGCACTGCGAGAGTGCCGTCGCGGCGGAACAAGGTGATCAGTACACTGTTGTCCCGGTCGACCGCGTCGAACAGCTCCCCGAAGTATCTCAGTGAGATCGTGCCGCTGACAATCCCAAGGAACTCTCCCGCGCGATTGACGATGCGACGAGCCAGAAAGATCGTCCAGTCACCTGACAGGCGGCCCCTCTCCGGCGCGCTGACATAAGGGCCATTGTCGGAACGGCTCTGAAAGTGCTGGAAAACGTCGCCGGCAGAGAGATCCCTTCCCACGGACGGCCAGAACCGCGATGTGTTCAGTGCCTGTCCGTTCGAGTCCATGATGGTCAGAGCTTCAAGTTGCGGCAGGTTCCGCAGTTTCTGGCCAAGGTCCCTGTGCATGTCCTGTTTGGACATTTCGACCCGCAGGTGATCCGCGGTCTCGACCCCGCTCGCTTGAATCTGATCGACGGTCGCAGCCACCACCATGTCCGCTGCCTGCATGGCGCGCTGGGCCTGTTCGGCCAGCACGATGCCGAGGCGGACCTCCCGATCCTGATACTCGTGAAGCGTGCTGCGGCGTCCTTCCCAGATCGCCGCCGCCGTTGCCACCAGCACCATCAGCACAAGGCAGGCAAACGTCCAGGTCAGGGCGCGTCCTGCCCCAACCGGCTGGCCGGGGTCGGTCCTGTGCTTCGCCGTGGCGGAAATTCCGAACATACGCAACGATTAGATCATCAATCGAAGCGGGACGAAACCGCGTCGTCACAGCCGGTCGCCGGACCCGTCGGCATCGCCGCTGCCTTCCGGATGCCAATGGCGATCCTGTGATGGCCTGGCGTGGTCCATCTCGGCATGGTTGCCGCCGGCCGCGCGTCTGGGCCCGCCATGGCAGACTTGGCCATTCCGGCTTTCGCGACCTCGTGCAGTCAGCTTCGACGATGGGACCGGTGGGTGGTCTTGCGGTACGATAATGACATCGACAGGCCGACGCAGACGATCCCTGCCGAGGCCGGGACGAGCCAGGCCGGCCTGACCAGCAGCGGCTGGATGATCGCGCTCCAGACCCAGGTCCCCAGGGTTCGGGTCGACCACGCGGGAAGTTTCTCCAGCACGTCGTGATCAAAAAGGTAAAGCGCCTGCCCGAGAGATATGCTCTCCGGCCCGAACGTCGCGATGGCGACGGCGGCGACCAGAAGGATGGCGGAGATCACAGCCAGGACACGTTGCGCAATCACATGAACAGCTTCTCAGACTTTCGATCCGCATATAGAGCAGCAACCTGCTCAGCATATCCATTAAAAATCTGTGTTGGGACTCTTTCGTCGCTGCCGAGCAATCTTTCAGACGCCTGGCTCCAGCGCGGATGCGGCACGCCCGGGTTCACGTTCGCCCAGAACCCGTATTCCGTCGGCCCGATGGCTTCCCAGAACGTGGATGGGCGCTTGTCGGTGAAGGTGATCCGGACGATGGACTTGGCGGACTTGAAGCCGTACTTCCAGGGCAGCGTCAAGCGGATCGGGCCTCCGTTCTGCGGCGGCAGCGGCTTGCCGTAGAGGCCGGTGGAGAGGAAGGCAAGGTCGTTGCTGGCTTCGTCGATCGTCACGCCTTCCAGATAGGGCCATGGATAAAAGGGTGCATCCAGGCCGGACATCACTTTGTCCTGTGCGGTCTCGAACACCACGAACTTTGCCGAACCGAGCGGCTCCGCGAGTTTCAGCAGCTGCACCAGGGGGAAGCCGGTCCAGGGGACGGTCATTGCCCAGGCCTCCACACAGCGGTGCCGGTAAATCCTCTCCTCGAGCGAGACCTGTTTCAGAAGGTCGTCGATCGCAATGGTGCGAGGCTGCTTCAACATGCCGTCCAGCCGGATCGTCCACGGCCGCTGCTTCAGCGCCTGCGCGTCCCGCCAGATGTTCTTGCTTTCGCCGAACTCATAAAAATTGTTGTAGGTCGTGGCGTATTTCTCTTCGGTGATCGGGCGGTCCGGCTTGAACGCCGGGTTCGTCGCGACCTGGGCGCGGGTCAGCGCCGGCGGCAGGATCATCATCGCCGTGGCGCCGGCCAGGATCGCGCGCCGGTTCAACGCAATATGTTCGGGCGTCACCTGGCGTTCCGTGACTTCCCAGCCCCGCCGTCGCATGACGTGCATGTTCGCGCCTCTTCCTGTCCTGAACTCATCCGTACCGGCTGCGCCCGCGTCCGGGGCAGGATCCCTATCTGGTCTCGAAGGTTGCCGTATGAGACAGAATGGACGAAATTAAACATCAGTTAGCCCCGGCAGAACAAATTTTCCTGGAGGACGCCCGATGCATCTCGCCCGCTTCCCGCGGGTCCGCCTGTTTCCAGCGCCGACGCCGCTGGAACGGCTGGACAGGCTTTCCCGCGCATTGGGCGGCCCGGACATCTGGATCAAGCGTGACGACTGCACCGTCGTGGCGACCGGCGGCAACAAGGTGCGCAAACTGGAGTGGCTGATCGGTGAGGCCCGGGCGCAGGGTGCCACCCATATCGTCACCCAGGGCGCGGTGCAGTCGAACCATGTGCGGCAGACGGCCGCCGTCGCCCGAAAATTCGGCATGACCTGCACCGCGCTGCTGGAACACCGGATCGAGACCAACGACCGGGACTACCTGGGCAGCGGCAACGTGCTGCTGGACAAGCTGTTTGGGTGCCATATCGAGTACCGCCCGGCCGGGCTCGACATGAACGCCGAGGCCGAGAAGCGCGGCGCCGAACTGCGGGCCGGCGGCGAATCCGTTTACGTCATCCCCGGCGGCGGCTCCAACAAGGTCGGCGCTCTCGGCTATGTCTCCTGCGCACAGGAACTGGTGCAGCAGGCCGATGAGATGGGGCTGCGGATCGACCGCATCGTCACCGCGACAGGCAGCGCCGGAACCCAGGCCGGCCTGGTCGTCGGGATCGAGGGGATGAACGCCGGAATCCCCGTGCTCGGCATCGGCGTCCGCCTGGCGCGCGAACGGCAGGAGGAAAACGTCTATCGCCTGGCGCAGCAAACCGCGGACTACGTTGGAGTGAGGGGCGGCGTTGCCCGGGACGCGGTGATCGCCAACTGCGACTACGTCGGCGCCGGTTACGGTATCCCAACCGCCGGCATGGGTGAGGCTGTCCGCATGCTGGCGCGGGAAGAGGGCATCCTGCTCGACCCGGTCTACTCCGGCAAGGCGATGGCTGGATTGATCGACCTGGTCCGCAAGGGCGTACTGGCGAAGGGCGAGACGATTGTCTTCCTGCATACCGGGGGCGCGGTCGGGTTGTTCGGCTACAACAGTTTCTTCGAGGGAGACGTCTCATGCTGACGAGCCAGGATCGCATCCTGACCACTCACACCGGCAGCCTGCCGCGCCCGGCGGACCTGACCGACCTGTATGCGCGGCGGGCAGATGGGGAGGCGATCGACGAGGCCGCGCTCGATGCGGCCGGCAAGCTCGCTACCCGCCATGTCGTGCGCCAGCAGATCGGGTCGGGCATCGACGTCGGCAACAATGGTGAGCAGCAGCGCGAGGCATTCTTCCTGTATGTCCGCCGCCGCATGAGTGGGTTCGGCGGCAGCTGGAACCGGCGGCCGATGGCGGACGTGACGAAATACCCGGGGTACCGGGCGTGGGCGGCGGAGCAGGACAGCGTGCGGCGCTCGGTCAGCAACCGCGGCGCCCTGCCCAAGGCGATCGGCCCGGTAACCTATCTGGACCCCGCTCTCGTGAAGGCGGAATGCGACGAGTTCCTGGCGACATTGTCCGAGGTCGGGGGCGGGTTCGCCGAACCGTTCATGACCGCCCCGTCTCCCGGGATCATCGCCGCGGCGCTGCTGAACGAGCATTACGACACCGAGGATGCCTATCTGCATGCCCTCGGCCAGGCCTTGCGGGTGGAGTACGAGGCCATCGTCGGCGCCGGTTTCCTGTTGCAGATCGACGCGCCTGACCTGGCGCTGGAGCGGCATGTCTCGTTCCAGGACCGCAAGCTGGGGGACTTCATAGACTTCTGTGAGCGGGTTGTGGGAACGATCAATGAGGCGCTGGAGAACATCCCACGCGATCGGGTGCGCATCCACGCCTGCTGGGGAAACTACGAGGCGCCGCACGACTGCGACGTCGACCTGCATGACATCCTGCCGGCGATCGCCCGGGCCAAGGTCGGCGGCTGGGTGCTGCCGTTTGCCAATCCGCGGCATGCGCATGAATATCGGTGCCTGAAGGACCTGCCGCTCGATGAGGGTCAGGTCGTGGTGGCGGGCGTGATCGATCCCTTGACCAATTTCGTGGAGCATCCCGAGGTGGTGGCGGATCGGCTGGAACGGGTGGCGCAGGTGGTCGGCGATCCGACACGTGTGCTGGCCGGAACGGATTGTGGCTTCGACACCTCGGCGGGACGCGGCCGCGTCGCGGAGGACGTCGTATGGGCCAAGCTGCGGGCGATGGCCGATGGGGCTCGGATCGCGTCGGAACGGCTGGGGATGAAGGGGTAGATCTGCCGCGCGCAACCGCGTCGGTGGTCGCTGCCGCCATTGCTTGGCGGCGTCTCTATTCGATGCGCTACCGCAGCGGCCGGACCCGGCATTTCCTCTTTGATGTGCCCTTGGACTGAGTATGTCCTTTGGGCGTGGGCGTGGGCGTGGGCGTGGGCGTGGGCGTGGGTAAACGCGGCCGCGCCTTCTGGTCAGCCGGGATCCGGGTCCTGTAGTCTCGACGCCAGTCAGCAACAGAAGGTTGGACCATGGCCAGCATCTCAATCCAGGCCGCCGACGGCAGCGGCAGCTTCTCCGCCTTCGTCGTGGAGCCGCGGCAAAAGCCTGCCGGCGTCGTGGTCGTGATCCAGGAGATTTTCGGCGTGAACCAGGCGATGCGCGATATCTGCACCTGGGTCGCCGACCTGGGTTTCATCGCGGTGTGCCCGGATCTTTTCTGGCGTATCGAACCTGGCATCGACATCACCGACAAGTCGGATGCCGAGTGGAAGCGGGCGTTCGAGTTGTTCCAGGCGTTCGACCAGGTGATGGGGATCGAGGACCTCAAGGCCACGGTTGACGCATGCCGCACGATGCCAGGGGCGAACGGCAAGGTGGCGACGATGGGCTACTGCCTCGGCGGCCGGCTGGCGTTCATGATGGCCGAGCAGTCTGATGCGGATGCGAACATTTCCTACTACGGCGTTGGGCTGGACGCGCTGCTGGGTGACCTTCCGAAGGTGACGAAGCCGCTGCTTATCCATATCGCCGACAAGGACGCGTTCTTCCCGCCCGAGGGGCGTGCCGCCGTGGTTGCCGCGACCCAGGGGCACAAATTCGCCGTCAGCTATGTCTATCCGAACGCCGATCACGCGTTCGCCCGGGTCAACGGTATCCACTGGGACGGCCGCGCTGCGACGATCGCCAACGGCCGCAGCGCGGAGGTCCTGGCGGCGGCGCTGGGGTAGTTTCCCGACGAGGCGGTGGAATCGCGCGGCCGAACAAGGCGCTAGGCTATTTTCGGGCTGCACAGTCGGGCGCGAAATGGTCTAGACCAGCGGCGACGAACGGAGATGTCGCTGATGGATGGTTCAATCACCCCCGCCGCGGTTGGCAAGGGACTGGCGAAGACAGCGGGGGCCCTGGCCGGGATCAAGGTGATCGACCTCACCCGCGTGCTGGGCGGACCATACTGCACCATGATCCTGTCCGACCACGGCGCCGACGTGATCAAGATTGAGCCGCCACAGGGCGATGAGGTGCGCGACTGGGGCCCGCCGTTTCACGACGGCGACGCCAGCTACTTCATCGGCGTCAACCGGAACAAGCGCTCGATCGGTCTTGATCTGAGCAGGCCGGAGGGCAAGGCGGTGCTGCTGCGCCTGCTCGAGGGTGCCGACGTGCTGATCGAGAACTTCAAGCCGGGGTCGATGGAGAAATGGGGCCTGGGCTATGAGGCGGTGTTGTCAAAGCGCTTCCCCGGTCTGATCCACTGCCGTGTGTCCGGCTTCGGCGGCGACGGCCCGCTCGGTGGGTTGCCCGGCTACGACGCCATTCTGCAGGCGATGACCGGGTTGATGAGCATCAACGGCGACGCCAGCACCGGTCCGATGCGGATGGGTACCGCGATCGTTGACATGAGCACCGGCCTGTATTCAGCCATCGCCATCCTGATGGCTTTGCATGAGCGCGGGCACAGCGGTCAGGGGCAGTATCTGGACATGACGTTGTACGATTGTGCCATGTCGCTGCTGCATCCCCATGCGGCGAACTATTTCCTCAATGGCAAGCGTCCGACCGGCACCGGGAACCCGCATCCCAACCTGGTGCCGTATGACAAATATCCCACCAAGACGTGCGAAATCTTCATCGCCAGCGGCAACAACGGGCAGTTCCGCAAGCTTGCGGAGATCATTGGCCGGCCGGAACTGGCCGATGATCCACGTTTTGCCAACAATGGTGAGCGGAACATCAACCGGGTCGCACTGACGCTGGCGCTGGCTGAGGCCTTCGCCGACCAGGACGGCAAGGAGCTGTCGCTGCGGCTGATCCGGGCGGGCGTGCCGGCCGGGCCGGTACTGCCGGTGGACGAGTCGACCGCCGCACCGCACACCGCGCATCGTGAGATGGTCACCGAGCTGGACTGGTACAAGGGCATCGGCACACCGATCAAATTCAGCCGGACGCAGGGGGGCACCCGCCGGCCACCGCCGCGGTTCAATGAACACGGCACCGAGGTCCTGGCGCAGCACGGCTATACCGAGGCGGAAATTGACGCGTTGCGCGAAGCGGGCGTGTTGTACCTGAAGCGGCGGCTATAGCGGCACTGCCGCATGTGGCCGCTCGATCTGCCGGCCCGCGAGGTCCTGAAGCTGCCCGGGGAAACCCCGATTCCCTGGGCGGTGTTTGACGCCGGCTGGTATCTGCGCACCTATCCCGAGGCCGCTGCGATCGTCGGTGACGGCGATCCGGCGGCGGTGCTTGAATATTACATTGAGTTTGGGCAGCCGCAGGGCCACTCGCCGAACCGCATGTTCGATGAGCAGTGGCACCGGCTGCGGTATCCGCCGATCGCCGAACGACTGGCGGCGGGCGACTGGCGGTCGGCGTTCGATGCCTATTGCCGGCGCGGCGCGCTGGATCGTTCCGGGCACTGGCTGTTCGACGAACTCGCCTATCGCGACCGATATCCCGACCTGACGAACCAGGTTCTCGCCAGCTTTGGGATCTACAACGGCTACGATCATTACCTGCGTCATGGCATCGAGGAAGATCGCATCGGACATCTGCTGTTCGATCCGAAGATCTACCTGTCCAATTTCGATCCCGCCGACGTCGCGGCGGTCCGCGAGAGGGGCGTGTTCCAACACTACCTGAACCGGATCGAATCGGGCGAACCCGAGCTGAGGACCTCGATCTATTTCGATCCGGACTGGTATCTATGGCGCTATCCCGAGGTTGCGAGTCACATCGCGGCGAAGCGCTGGAAGTGTGCGCTGCATCACTACCTTTGCAACGACACGCCGACCGCGTTTGATCCGTTGGACAGCTTCTCCGAGTCCTGGTACCTGCGGCGTGATCCTGGCCTGCTTGCCGCCGTCGCCTCGAGTGGCTTTCGCAACGGCTACATGCACTTCCTGCGCTTCGGCGCGATGGAAGGTCGCTCACCGGCGCCCTGGATCGACCTGGCATGGTATGCCTCGCAGCCCTCGGTCAAAGCCGATGTGCAGCAGCGGCGGGCGGCCAATGCGTTTGCGCATTGGCTGACGATCGGGGCCGCAGACGGCCTGCCATCGGCGAGGCCGGAGGCAGCAACCGTCACCGAAATGCAGGCCACCCACCTGTTGCAGCAGACCGCGGCGGCGCTGCTGCCAATCGCCGGGCGCTTCGGATATCGTTTCGAATGCCTGGGCGAACCGGTGCTCAGCGTCGTGATGGTGGTGCGCGACGGCTTCGCGACCACGATGGCCACCATCGCCTCGCTGCGATCCAACGCGTCTGCGGACATCGAACTGGTCATCATCGATTGCGGCTCCAAGGACGAAACCCGCCTGATCGGACAATATGTTCCGGGTGCGAAGGTCATCCGGTTCGACAGCGATATCGGATGGTCGCGGGCCGCCGACGCAGGGCGGCAACTTGCGAGCGCCGAGGCAGTCCTGTTTCTGTCCGGCAACGCGCAGATGACGCCAGGCACGGTGGAACGTGCGCGGGCGCATTTCGCGGCGGATGCGTCCATCGGGGCGGTTGGCGGGATGATTCTGCTGGCAAACGGCGCCATCGGCCAAGCCGGCGGCATCCTTTGGAACGACGGCAGTATCCACGACTACAAGCGTGGTGCGTCAGCGCTGGACCCGGAAGCGAACTTTGTCCGCGCCGTCGATTTCTGCGCGCCGGCTTTTCTGCTGGTACGCGCTTCGCTGCTCACGGATCTCGACGGTTTCGACTACGAATGCCCAGCGGGCTACGAGACGGTGGATCTGTGCCTGCGGATCGCCGGTGCCGGGCGCCGGGTGATCTACGATCCCTCGGTCATGATCACATTGCGGGAGCGGATGCGCGAGCCGGACGAGCGCGGGGATGCGTTCCGGCGCAAGCATGCGACAGCGCTGGCGGAGCGGTTGGCGCCGGATGGCCCGGCCCAAGTCTTTGCGCGTCATGCCGGCGTGAAACCCCACCGCAGCCTTTTCATCGAGGATACGGTCCCGCTGCGCCGTCTTGGTTCCGGCTTCGTGCGGGCCAACGATCTGGTATGGGTTATGGCCTCGCTCGGCCATGCGGTGACGGTTTTCCCGGTCAACGGGTGCGATCACGATCTGGCGCATGTCTTCGGGGACATGCCCGAGTCGGTCGAGGTGATGCACAGCCTGGCCCTCGACCAGCTCGCCGCCTTCCTGACAGCGCGGCCGGGATACTACGACACGGTCTGGGTCGCGCGGACGCATAATCTGGCCCAGGTGCGGCCGATCCTGGTGCATCTGAGGACGGCCGGCATCCTGACTGCGCGCATCGTGCTGGATACCGAAGCGGTCACCCCGGATCGCGAGGCCATGCAGGCGGCGCTTGCTGGTGAGTCCTACGACCACGAGGGCGCAATGCAGGCGATCCGGTCCAACGCCGACATCTGTCAGCAGACCATTGCAGTGACCGCCGCCGAGGCCGATGTTTTGCGATCACTTGGTTTTCCCGACGTCTCGGTGCTCGGGCATATGATCGAGCCGGAGCCGACCGAACGGCCGTTTGCGGAACGGGCGGGGATGCTGTTCGTCGGTGCAATCCACAAGCAGGACAGTCCGAACTTCGACGGGCTCGTCTGGTTCGTCGATACCGTGCTGCCGCTGGTTGAGGCCGAGCTCGGGTGGGAAACAAGGCTGACCGTCGTCGGCTACCTCGGGCCGGGCGTCGATCTCGACCGCTTCGCACACCATCCGCGCATCACGCTGCGCGGTCCGGTCGCGGAACTCGAACCGATCTACGACGCCAGCAGAGTGTTCGTAGCGCCCACGCGATACGCGGCGGGGGCACCATACAAGGTGCTGGAGGCGGCATCCCGGGGCGTGCCGGTCGTTGCGACGGACGTGTTGCGGGCGGAACTGGGCTGGATCGGGGGGCGCGACATACTGAGCGTGGACGCCGCTGACCCCGTGGGCTTCGCGGCCTGCATCGTGTCGCTGTATCGCGATGCAGCGCTATGGCGGGTAATCCGTGAGGGTGCGCTGGATCGCCTGCGCCGGGAGAATGGACAGTTGGACTATGCCCGGGCGGTCGCGGCGGTGCTGGCGCCACCGAAGACCGATAATTCGGCGCCACACGTCGATTCCGAGGCATGACGACGTATCGCCGTCGGTTGCATCCTATCCACTTGAATTAGCCAGCCCGGCAATCGTCGGTGCCGGCTTGATCGGGCTGGCCGCCTTGGCCCGTCGCCCCGCTTGGTCACGCCGGACGCTGCCGCTTAGCCGTTTAGCCCGCAAATCCGCCGCCGCACCGTTGCGGTTGCCCGCGTGAGGGTTCCGGTGGGGCAAGAAACCTTGCAGCGTGCCATATGAGGGCGCAGATCAGGCGGCACAGAGCCCGATCCAGATGGACAGCAGGATGGTCACGATCAGAACCGTCGCCACATAAGGTCTGCTGAGTCCGGCCAGGCCGGAGCGTGTCCTGCCCGGCGGGGTCTGCGCTTGTGTCTGGGACTCGAATCGCCTGTCCGTCATCATGAGATCCAGTGCCATCCTTGTCGTCGCGTTTCGACGCTATCAACTGCCTCGCCCCGGCGGCACTGCCGCGGCTCCATACTGAAAGAACCCGCCGCCCACGCTCGCGTTTTTCACGGGCGGCGACTCGATCCTCACGACTGCGCGACCGCCGGCCTCGAGCCGTTGCGGAACCTGATGGGAGGCGGCTGCCTATGGCTCCATCAGTATCATCGCGTCTCCGAGGGCGAAGCGCCCACCTTCGACCACCTCGGCGTGCACCCCAAGTTCCACGTGGCCATACAGTGACCGCAGCTCGCCCATCGGATCGGCGTCGCGTTCTCCGGTTTCCGGGTTCACTTCGGTGGCCGGACAGCGCGTCGTACCCTTGATCACCCGCAGCACGGCGCCGCCGATCTGCAACTCGCGGCCGATCCATTCCCGTTCGGCCCAGGCCGGGACACCGCTGAACCATACGTTCGAGCGGAACCGGCGGCGGTGCCGGCGGGCGCCGACCTTGGTCTCGTAATCGCGCAGGCTCGCCAGGTTGTTCAGGCTGACGACCTGTGTGCGCTGGTCGCCGAACACGTGGCCAGGGACATGATGGAAGGTCGGCTGGCCGCGCGCTTCGTCGCCCAGGTAGTCTGCGAGGAACGCCGCGATCCGTTCACGCCCGGCCGGCGTCATTGCGTTCGACTCGATGCCGCTGCCGTCTGGCGCCCGGATCCGCAGCCGCTTGGAGCCCGGGTCGAACACGCTGAACAGCAGCGCGGCCTTCGCGTGCTTCATCTGGCACAGGAAGTTCCACTTCGGCAGCCACGTGGGGTTGGCGGGATCGAACCCCGAATCGCCGTGGGCGAGGGCGAAGGCGCGGTCCCAGGGGATGGCTCCGCCGGCCTCGACCTCGGCTTGTTCCAGCGCTTCGGCTGTCAGCCCCTTGACCGGATAGCGATACAGATATTCGATCCGCATAGGTAAAACCCCCCTTGAGCGGCGGTCCGTGCCGCCTTACCTGCTTGGCAAAGCTTCTTCATGTCGCCTCCTCAGGGGCATGAAAGGGCTGTCGCCTGATGAAAGGGACATGTCATGGACATTCAGAAATTCACCGAACGCTGCCAGGGTTTTCTCCAGGCGGCCAGCACAATCGCGATACGCGAGTTCCACCAGCGGATTACGCCCGAGCATTTGCTCAAGGCTTTGCTGGATGATGAGGAAGGGGCCGCGGCGGGCCTGATCAAGGCTGCCGGCGGCGACGCCAAAGTTGCTGCGGCCGCCAACGACGCCGAAGTGGCTAAACAGCCTAAGGTCAGCGGCGGCGGAGCCGGCCAGCCGCAACTCACGCCCGAACTGGTCCGCGTGCTGGACAGCGCACAGCAGACCTCGACCCGAGCGGGCGACGAGTATGTGGCGCAGGACCGCCTGCTGGTGGCGCTGGCCGAGTCGAATACCCCTGCCGGCCGGGCGCTGAAGTCCGCCGGGGTGACGCCACAGACACTCGAGAAAGCCGTCAACGACGTGCGCAAGGGCCGCAAGGTCACCAGCCCGAACGCAGAATCGAACTTCGACGCTCTGAAGAAATACGCCCGCGACGTGACCGCGATCGCGCGCGAGGGCAAACTCGATCCGGTCATCGGCCGTGACGAAGAAATCCGCCGCACGATCCAGGTGCTGGCGCGCCGCACCAAGAACAATCCGGTGCTGATCGGCGAGCCTGGTGTCGGCAAGACCGCGATCGTCGAAGGCCTCGCGCTGCGCATCGTCAACGGCGACGTCCCGGAGGCGCTGAAGGGTAAGCAACTGCTGTCGCTCGACCTCGGCGCGATGGTCGCAGGATCCAAATACCGCGGCGAATTCGAGGAACGGCTGAAGGCTGTCCTGAAGGAGATCGAGGACGCCCAGGGTCAGGTCATCCTGTTCATCGATGAGATGCACACGCTGATCGGCGCCGGCCGCGGCGATGGCGCGATGGACGCGTCCAACCTGATCAAGCCGGAACTGGCGCGCGGCACGCTGCACTGCATCGGTGCGACGACGCTGAGCGAATACCGCAAGCATGTGGAAAAGGACGCCGCTCTGGCCCGCCGCTTCCAGCCGGTGTTCGTCGGCGAGCCATCGGTCGAGGATACGATCAGCATCCTGCGTGGCATCAAGGAGAAATACGAACTCCACCACGGGGTGCGGATCGCCGACGCCGCGCTGGTCGCCGCGGCAACGCTGTCGAACCGCTACATCACCGACCGGTTCCTGCCCGACAAGGCGATCGACCTGATCGACGAGGCGGC
>DASWON010000108.1:0-6501 GCA_036398735.1 Rhodopila sp. | reverse complement strand
GCTTCGCCTGCGTTTCGCGCGCGATGAACAGGCGGCGCTGGCCGCGAGGCAGCCGGACATCGCCAGCGCGCCTCTTGTCGACCGGGTCTGGGAGCGGGCACAGGGCCTGGTCACGATCCGCCGAGGCGACGACGTGGTGGTGGGCAACGCCTCGTCCACCATCCTGAACCACGCCCGGGCTGCGCTCGATGCCGGTGACGTCGCCGGCGCGGTGGCCGTGGTCGGTGCATTGCAAGGACCGCCGGCGCAGGTCATGGCGAACTGGATGACGGACGCCAAAGCGCTGCTCGACGCGCGTTCCGCCCTGGCCGATATGGCTGATCAGGCGTGATGCTCAGGGTCATTCTTTTCCTCGTCGCCGGCTGCGTCATCCTGGGGATCGCGTGGCTGTTGGCGGGCGTACCCGGGCATGTCGCGGCAACAGTTGGCGCATACACGCTCGAGACCTCGGCGCCGGTGGCCATCCTTCTGCTGGTGGCGCTGCTGATCCTGGTCCTGGTGGTGTTGCGCATCCTGCGTGGCCTGGTGGCGGTCCCGAGAACCGGCACCGCATGGCGCCGTCGCTACCGCCTCGCCCTCGGAGAACGCGCTGTTACGCGTGTGTTGATCGCGTTGGCGGCAGGGGAGCAGGGAGCCGCCCGTAAGGAGGCCAGGCGGGCCCGTAACTTTCTGGGTGATACGCCCCAGACGCTCCTGCTGGTGGCGGAGGCAGGACGGCTGTCCGGACGTGAGGATGAGGCCGAAGCAGCATACCGCGCCTTGGCAAAGCAAAAAGATGCCCGGTTTCTGGGGCTTCGGGGATTGCTGCGCCAGGCCGTCGATCGTCACGACTGGCCCGAGGCACTGGTCATCGCCAAACAGGCCGAAGCCGCGCATCCTGGCACGGTGTGGCTGCGTCAGCAGCGGGCTGAACTGGCGCTACGCACGGAAAACTGGGCCGAGGCACTTGAGTTGATCGGGCCGGATCCGCGGCGGCCGACCTATTATGTCGCGGCTGCGGATGCGGAGCCCGACCAGGCGCGTGCCCTCAGCTATGCCAGGCAGGCATGGAAGCAGGATCCAGCCTTTCCGCCGGCGGTGATCGCCTATGCGAGCAGGCTGCGGACAGCCGGGCAGGAAAAGCGTGCCCAGTCCTGTATCGCCGAGGCATGGAAGCGGGCGCCTCATCCTGATCTGGCGACCTTCGCCCTGGCCCTGGAGCCGGACAAGCTGGCCCGTGTCCAGGCCGCCAAGCGCCTGATCGCAGGCAATCCCGCGCACCCCGAAAGCCGCTTGCTTCTGGCGAGAGTCGCGCTTGATGCCGGACTGACCGGTGAAGCCCGGCATCAGATTGAATTGGCCGAGAGCGAGGGCATCAAGCAGCGTCGTCTGTGCCTGCTCCTGGCCGAAGTCGAAGAACAGGAGCGTGGCGACACCGAGGCCGGACGCGGCGCGCAGCGCGAAGCCCTTCGTCGCGCGGCGACCGCGGAGCCGGACCCGCATTGGCAATGCACCGCCTGCCACACCGATCATACGGCGTGGCACCCCAAGTGCGACACGTGCGGCAGCGTCGGTACGATCCAATGGCAAAGCGGCGTACGGATCGCCGGCTTGCCGGTCATCGCCGTCTGATACCGGACGGAGAGGCAGCAGCGCCGGGGCAACGCACCTTTTGGGGCATCTGCCTTGTCGACTTCCCGGTCTGTGCTGCCGTTATGCCGCCCAGCCGAACGGTTCAGTCTTCGGCGACGGCGGCTGGCTGTATGGCATTGTTTCGCGTGCAGCCGCCACGCCAGCCCTGCGCCCATGCCAGTCAATGTCACCGCTGACCGGTATTACGTCCGCCCACGGGGAAGATCGGCTGACCGTTGCGTCTCCCAGGTTATGGCGATTGGCTTGGTACAAGCCGGCATTTTCGCCGGTTTGTGTTGTGGCAGTCCGCACAAGCCGGCGCCGACGGCACCACGTCGATTTCCGGCAGCGGGTGTTAATTCTGCGCGAACAGCCGTGTCGGGCGAATGCGCGTATCACGGGACGCTGCGGCAGCCGACCCGCACGGTGACACCTTGATATACGGTGCGGGGTCAACCGAACGGCCGTTGACGATCATCCCGAAATACAGATGTGGACCATAGGTGAGGCCGGTGCGGCCGACCGTGGCGATCCGTTCACCGCCATAGATCGTCTTGCGGCCCTCGGCGATCATCGGCGCGATCAGCCCGAGATGACTGTACACGCCGACAAACCCGTCGTGCTGGATCAGCACCTCCAGACCTCCCACGCCATGGCGCTGGACCCGGATAATCGTTCCCGGTGCGACCGCCAGCACCGGGCTTCCGATCGGCGCGGGAAGGTCGATGCCGTTGTGAAAGGTGCCGGCGAGTGGCCGATCAGGCAGGATGCGAGGGCCAAACGGCGATGAGACGCAGGCCGGCTCCACCGGCGGAAGCATCGGCACGCTTCCGGCTGCGCGAGATGGTCCCGCGTACGATGCGATGGGGGCGATCGCCATTGCAAGAACCAACCCGATCATGGTGCGCCGCCTCAACGGGCGACAATCCGACTGCGTCATCAATCGCTGGGCGTCCTTCAATGGTGCTGACGGCGCCAAGCGGAGCGGACGGCGCCGTTTTTGTCTAATCAGCTTCGTGTGCGCCCGCGGCAGCCCTGGCGCGTGCGGCCGCTGGGACTGATCAGCTGTTTCGGCAGCCGCCGGCAATTTACCGGGCCCAAACCGCTTCATAGTCCCCAATGGCGAAAGCGCCGGTACCCACTTTCAGTCAATCGCGAATCGCAATCCTATCAGACGAAATGCGGGAGCCAGTCGCCCGGGCCGACGCTGAGCAGTTTCGCCGTGCCTGGAATCGTGTTGTCTGTCTTATGCGTTATGGCCGAGCCACGGCTTCGCCAGCCGCGACTGCGGTAATTCCGAGTGAAAGTCGTGGGGCATCGGGGCCGCGTCCCGTAATGACACAGAGATCGGCTATCCGGCAACGTTTCCGCTCAACCCGCCAGGGCGCTCGTCACGCGTCCTGCCTCAGCGATTCTGAGTACCAGCCATGATAGCTCACCCGGCGGCGGCACGCTTGAGCTTTCGCACGGGCGGAACCACGATGGGCGGAGTTACATCGTCGGGATTGTTCAGTGCCTGGAGCAAGGCCTTCCGGAGCTGGCTGAGTTTTCGCTCATTCTCGATCTTCAGGCCGAACACGTCCTTGACGTAGAACACGTCCACCGCGCGAACGCCGTAGGTCGTCACGTGGGCCGACGCGATCTGAATCCCCTCGTCGCTGATCGCCGCGGTCACATCATGCAACAGGCCCGGGCGGTCCCTGCCATTGACTTCAAGCACCGTATGCGTGTTCGAAGCATGATTGTCGATCACCACCCTCGGCGGCACGTGAATCGCCTGCATCCGACGGCCGAGCAAGATCTTCGAGATACGGCGGATCTCGGTCGACAGCCGCAAGCGGCCGGACAACGCCTGCTCGATCAGCACCGAGAGCCGGGCCAACCGGTGCGGGGCGTCAAACGTGCCGCCAGCGGTGTCCTGGATCCAGAACGTATCGAGCGCCATACCATTGGTCATCGTGTGGATGCGCGCATCGACGATGGAGGCGCCGGCGACGGCCAATGCGCCGGAGATCTTGCTGAACAAGCCGGCATGATCCGCGCTGTAAACAGTCACCTCGGTGACCGCCCGGGCCGGCAGCGGTTGCGTGTCGACGGTCAGCGGCGACTTGCGGTGTTCCGCATCGCGGATCAGCCGGGCGTGGCGGGCATGGGTTTCCGGGTCGAACGAGAGCCAGTAGCCCGCGTAGCCAAGCGTCGAGAAGTGCTCGATTTCCTCCGGCGTCCAGTCGTTCAGCAATTCGGCCACCGCCTGCTTCGCCCGCGCGACACGCACATCCCGTTCGGTTGTCGCGAGGCCGCCGGCCAGCACTTCAGCGACGCGTGAATACAACTCCCGCAGCAGGGTGGCCTTCCAGCCGTTCCACACCTTGCTCGACACGGCGCGCATGTCGGCAACCGTCAGGATCAGCAGCAGTCGCAGCCGCTCGGGCGACTGGATGGTATCGGCCAGGTCGAGGATCGTCTTCGGATCGTCGATGTCGCGCTTGAACGCCGTCGCACTCATGAGCAGGTGGTGCAGAACCAGCCAGGAAACCGTCTCGGTCTCCTCGTCGGTTAATCCAAGCGCCGGACCGACCTCCAGCGCAACCTCGGCCCCGAGTTCCGAATGATCGCCGCCACGGCCCTTGGCGATGTCGTGCAGCAGCATCGCGAGATACAGCGAACGCCGCGACTGGACGTGGTCGACGAGTTCCGAGGCGATCGGCGCGACGTCGGCCAGTTCGCCCCGCTCCAGCGTATTGAGAACCCGTACCGCCTCAATGGTGTGCTCGTCGACGGTGAAGATGTGGTAGGTGTCGAACTGCATCTGGCCGACGATGCGCGCCCAGTCCGGCAGATAGCGGCCAAAGAATCCGGTCTCGTTGAGGATGCCAAGCCACGTTGCGCCGTCGGGGTTCTGACCGCCCGGCCGGTGACGATCGGGCTCCTTGCCGCACAGCAGATCCATGAAGATCGCGGCGGCCTCCGGATTGCCGCGTAACGAAACGGCTCGACGCTCGTTCTGGATGAAGGACCGCAGAGCCAGCGGGTGAAGTTCCAGTCCTCGGTCGCGCGCGACCTGCAGGATCCGCAGCATCTGGATCGGCTCAACGTCGAAATCCCGGCCGGCGATTGGCAGCAGCTTGCCCTCTGCCAGGACAAACCCGGCCGCCAGCAACGCATCGTCGGTCTCGGCTTCGAGGGCCGGGGGACCGAGCGCCGAGCGCAGGATGGCAGGCTCCAGAATCCGGGTCAGCCGGGCGATTTCCCGCGCAGTCAGGAAGTAGTGGCGCATAAAACGCTCCACGCCGTCCTGCCTGCCGTGGCGCGTGTAGCCCATGCGCGCGCCGACAACCGGCTGCAGGTCAAACGTCAGCCGCTCCTCCGCCCGTCCCGCTACGTAATGCAGATGGAACCGTACCGTCCAAAGGAACTCCCAGGCGCGTCTACCATGGCGCGCTTCCTGTTGCGTCAGGATACCGCCGAGATCAGCCAGTTCGCCCATTGTCTGCGTATCGAAGACGTATCGCGCGATCCAGTACAGCGTCTGCAGATCACGCAGACCGCCGCGGCCTTCCTTGACGTTCGGTTCCACGACGAACGGACTGTCGCCATAGCGCCGATGACGCACCGCGCGTTCGGCCTGTTTCGCAGCAATGTATTCAGCGGCACCAGCTTCCTTGCAGGCAGCTCGGAAACGGCGGTGAAATTCACCGAACAGCGCCTTGTTACCGGTCAGATACCGCGCGTCGAGCAAGGCGGTGCGGATGGTGGTGTCCTTGCCTCCCTCGATCAGACAGTCGCCGATCGACCGCGTTGCATGACCGACCTTGAGACCCAGATCCCAGAGAAAGTACAGCATGTACTCGACGACACGCAGTGTTTCCGGCGTCGGGTCTTCGTTCGTCAGGAACAGCAGATCGATGTCGCTGAACGGCGCCAGTACTCCCCTGCCATACCCGCCGGTCGCCGCGATGCTCAGGTTCTCCACGAACCCCAGTTCGGCCTTGGTGGTCGTATGGTCGAACAGCGCTGCGACGACACCGTCGATCAGTGCGCCCAAGAGCCGAGCGGCCTGCAGACCGCTGATCTGCTCGTGCTCGAAAGCGTGCTGCACATACGACTGAATTCGGGCCAGGTGCCGTCGGAAAGCGCCGACCGCGGCTTCTCGCGAAACTGTACCACTCTCCTCGGCGATGCCGGCCAGAGCGTCGGAGAGCAACGACGCCGCGGCTTCGGGGGCGCGCGGCAGGGGGATGGGAGTTAACATCGTGTTGATCGTACTATCTGGCCCCATCCGCGCAACCCGGCATGAGCGCTTTGAGACGATATAAGGCATCAAGTGCCTGTTTGGGGGACAGATTGTCTGGATTTATTTCACGCAACGCCTCATGCAGCGGTGCCAGGTCGTCGGATGCCGGCGCCGTCTCCGGCTCATCGGCTGTCGCAGCGAACAGTGGCAGAGCTTTGAGCGACGCCGATTTTCCAAGCGGCCCGCCGTGTTTTTCCATCGCAGCCATCAACGACGCGGCCCGGCGAACCACTTGCGCCGGCACACCGGCGAGTTCCGCGACATGTACGCCCCAGGATCGTCCCGCGGCCCCCTCAGCGACTTCGTGCAGGAACACCACGCTTCCTTTCCATTCCTTGACCCGCATCGTATGCGGCTTCAGCCGTGGCAGGCGATCCGCCAGTTCCGCAAGCTCGTGGAAATGTGTGGCAAAAATAGTGCGACAGCGTATGGCTGAGTGTAACGACTCGAGAACCGCCCAGGCAATGGCCAGGCCATCCAGCGTGGAAGTGCCTCGGCCGATCTCGTCCACCACAACCAGCGACCTCGGACCCGCCTGGTGCAGGATTGCCGCGGTTTCCGTCATTTCCACCATGAAGGTGGAGCGGCCGCGCGCG
>DASWON010000107.1:0-8820 GCA_036398735.1 Rhodopila sp. | reverse complement strand
CCTGGCTGGCTCGGTGGCCCTGCTGCTGTGGGGCGTGCACATGGTGCAGTCCGGGGTGCAGCGCGCGTTCGGGGCCGGGCTGCGTGCCTTCCTGGCCGGTGCTCTGCGCAACCGCATCAAGGCTTTCCTGGCCGGCATCGGCGTCACCGCGGTACTGCAAAGCAGCACCGCGACCGGGTTGATGGTAACCGGCTTTGCGGCCGGCGGGCTTGTCGATCTTGTCCCAGCCTTGGCGGTCATGCTGGGCGCCAATGTCGGCACGACGCTGATCGTCCAGCTGCTCTCGTTCAATGTCGCCGAGGCGGCGCCTATCCTGGTGCTGGCCGGTGTCGTGCTGTTCCGCCGGGCCCTGGCCGGTCTGCGCGACTTCGGGCGCGTGCTGATCGGACTTGGCCTGATCCTGACCGCGCTGCACCAGTTCATCGACCTGCTACAGCCTTATGAGAGCATGCCCGGGCTCCGGGAAGCGCTCCTGGTGATCGCAACGCAGCCTCTTCTGGACGTGATTCTGGCGGCTTGCGTGACCTGGGCCGCCCACTCGTCGGTGGCCGTCGTGCTGGTGATCATGTCGTTCGCCGCAAAAGGGGCGCTCTCCCCCTTGGCGGCCTTTGCGATGGTGCTGGGCGCCAATCTCGGCACCGCCATCAACCCGGTGCTGGAGGGAGCGACCGGCGGCAACCCGGAAGGGCGTCGCCTTCCGATCGGCAACCTGGCGAACCGGGTTCTCGGCGTCGCGCTGGCGCTGGCTGTCCTGCCTTGGCTCACGCCTCTGGTCATGCGGCTTGATCCGAACGCAACGCGTGCTGTGGCCGACGTTCACACCGGGTTCAACCTGATTTTGGCGGCCGTCTTCTTCCCGTTGCTGCCGCTTTATGCCGCACTGCTGCAGCGATTCCTGCCCGGACGGCCAGACGAAGCGGATCCCTGCCGTCCGAAATACCTCGACTCGGCGCTGCAAGAGACTCCCGTGTTCGCCTTGGGGGCAGCACGGCGCGAGGCGCTGCGGCTGTCCAACGCGCTGGAATCCATGCTGGCCGGGCTGCATGAGGTGCTGGCACGGCCGGACCGGCGGCGTATCGACGACATCAAGAAGCTCGACGATGTGCTGGACCGGCTCAACGCGGCTCTGAAATCATACATCACCGGACTCGACCTTGAAGGGCTGGGAGAGACGGATCGCCGCCGGGCCATGGCCATCATGGGTTTCGCCACGAATATGGAGCAGGCGGGTGACGTCATCGTCCGGGGGCTGCTCGTCGTCGCGAGCAAGCGCCTGAAGCGCGGCCTTGCGTTCTCGCGCGAAGGCCAGGCGGAAATTCTCGCCATGGTGGAACGGCTGGAGACGAATCTTCGCGCTGCGGCGGCCGTTTTCATGACGGAGGACCCACGTGCGGCACGGTTGCTCGCCGCGGAGAAGGAAACTTTCCGGCGGTTGGAGAGCGACGCGACCCTGGGGCATTTCGAGCGCCTCCGTCGCGGCCGGATCGAGACGGCGGAGACGAGTTCGCTGCACCTCGATGCCGTGCGTGACCTGAAGCTCATCAATGCGCACCTGGTCGCCGCCGCCGCTTATCCGATCCTGCAGGATCAAGGCCAACTCATGCCCAGCCGTCTCCTCGGCGACGCGGATGGCCCCTGGACCCCTGATGCCCGGCGGAATGCTGCCGACAACGATATGGAGAACGCACCTGATGGCGAAAGCCGCGAAGAAGAAGTCGATTCCTCCGACGCAACCGACCACCAAGCGGGCGAAGCCCTTGGCCGAAAAGCCGCATCGGGATCAAGGATTCGACATTGACTTCGACCCGGCGGAACAACTGAGCCGCATTCAGCAGGCAGCCCCGACCCCGAAGGCGCTTCAGGCCCGCGCCAGCCCGGATGTGCTCAATCGACTGTGGACGATCATCGACAGCCGCCGCCGGGCCGATGCCGAAGTCAGCCATTCCGCCAGGCTGTTGGCGAGAGGGAAGCAGCGCGTCGCGCAGAAGCTGGGCGAGGAAGCTGTCGAGTGTCTGCTTGAATTCACGACCGGAAACCGGGTCGGCCTGATCAGCGAGAGTGCGGATGTGCTCTATCACCTGCTCGTTGCTTGGGTCAGTGCGAATATCAAGCCGGAGGAGGTTTGGTACGAACTCGAACGCCGCGAGAAGGTGAGTCAGATGTCAGAAGGGAGCAATGTGCCACTGAAACGACTTCTGGGAAGTGTGCAGGTTGGTACAACCAAGATTCCATGAACGACAAAAATCCCATGCTGGCACGGAAGATGCGCCGCGGCATCCAGTTCGGCGTCATTCCATTCGTAATGACGCCTGACGGCAGCATTCGTATTGTGTTGCTGACGTCGCGTGGCACACGGCGCTGGGTCATTCCGAAGGGCTGGCCCAAGCGCCGCCTGAAGCCATACGAAGCTGCGGCGGAGGAGGCGTTCGAGGAGGCAGGGCTGAGTGGAGCGATCGTCGGCAAGCACCCGATTGGCGCCTACGCCTATTCCAAGGAGATCTCTCCGTCGCTGTCGATTCCTTGTGCTGTCAAGGTCTTTCTGCTCCAAGTCGAAGTACAGGCAGAGACCTGGCTTGAGCAGCACGAGCGGAGCATCCAATGGTGTGATCCTCGTACAGCCGCCACATTGGTCGCCGAACCGGAGCTGTCGTCGTTGCTCCGAACGCTCCCTGCGCTGGTCCAACGGCGAAGGAAGTCCCTTAGCAAGCGTCAGCTATCCCTGTCGGGCCTTGGACAAAGCTTGCGCGAAGTTCCTATTCTCTCGGGCGAGATGCAGGTGGTGTCTGATGAGTGATATGCTTCAGCCATCGTCGCGAATGCGCGGCCACTCTGCTGCGACCCGGGATGATGATAAGGGCGAGATTCAATAGGAAACAGTGGCCGTGATCGTGTCCGCATAGAGACCTGGCCGGCCATACGTCCCAGCCGGAATCAATCCGTATACCGCAAGCAGCTGAGGGAGACCGCTGCCGATTCCGGCCGCGGTGTCGACGTTTATGGTGATGCCCCATTGCCGGGTATGCGCGTTGTCCAGATACAGCCCATAGGCCAGCGTGGCCCCGGCAGGGCCCGTCATCCGTCGTGTGGTGACGCTCGCCCCGGACGCCTGTCCGGCATCGAGGCCGACAGACCAAGCGGTGGTGTTGGTGCAGGTGACAGTCACGGTGGAGGATGCGGCGCGTTGCAGGCCCGTGTAGGCGCCGAAGGCCAGGGGTGTCGCCGAGAGCGTGCAACTGGGCAAGATCGTCGTCATGACGACGAACGTCGTGACCGGGTTGTTGAAGCCGAACAGGGAGGCGGTGACCGTATCGGTATAGGTACCCCGGAGGAACATTCTGCCCCGCCGCCACCATGGGATAGATCGAAAGCACCTGGGCCGCGCCGGTGCTGGTGCTGGATGCGGCGTCGACGCCAGCGACGTTGCCCCAGTTAACGGTCCGCCCCGACGTCTGGAATATCTGGTAACTCAGCGTGGCGGCGCCAGGGCCAGTCGCATTTCGGGTGGTCGTGGTCGCGCCCGCCCCGGTTCCGGCATTGATGCCGATCTGATAGGCTGTGCTGGCGGGGCAGTTGGCCGTCACGCTGCCGACGCCGCTTGTCAGCAGCGTTCCCATGTAAACGCCGAGGTTCAGGCCCGACGCGACGAACGAGCAAGTGGCGCCTTGTGCCGCCGCCGGGGTGATCGGGGCGAGCAGCATCAGCATCACCAGGGCGAGCGCGCTCCTCAACGGCTCTGCTCCAAACATCGCAACGGTCCAATTCTCGGGATCTCTCCCGACACCGGCTTGTAGTCGAACGCGACGCGGCAGCGCTGCCCGTCCAGGCGTTCGACGGCAACCGCGTTGTGCTGGCGGAGGTCCAGCACATAAGCCTCGCCGTCATAGCCGACCGAAACCAGTGCACCCTTGGGCAGCAGTCTGGCGGTACTGCCGACCTGAATCGGCGCCCCGGCGGCGTCGACCAGCCGCAGCGACGCGCCGTGGCTGACCGTCACCCCGAAATTGACCACGACGCCGGAAAGGCTTTGCGGCCGTACCGCGCGTGTGCTGACATCGATCGAGCTGTCTATCGGAACGTCGGTGGGATCGATGGCGATCTGGTTGGCGTCGAAGGCACGCAGATCCGGAACCAGCAGCCGCCCCGCGGAGTCCGTGGTGCCCACAGGACGGTTCTCCTGCAGGACATGAACGCCTTTCGGGCCGTTGGTGGCCACAAGGGCAAAGCTGCCGTAGATTGAGTTGGAGGCGAACACGCCGCCATCTATGACCGAAACCGCACCTTGGGCTTCTGCCTGATACGTCGTCTGCCGGTCGAGGCGGTCGGCGCCAGCCTGAAGCAGCGCAAAGGGTGCCTTATACTGCAGCTGGGCGAATTCGTGCTCCGGGTGGCCCGTGGAGCCGAAGGCCTGATATCCCCAGTCGCCGATTGTCACGGGCGACTGCACTGCCTGCACCGACTGATAACCGCCGCTCGCGCCCGACCCCGCGCTGACGGTGGCTGAGCTTCGCGGGCCGAGCGGAATCGTCAGGCCGAACAAGGCGCCGCTGACGCCCTTGTTGGCGAAGTCATGAAAGGCCGTGGCGTAGAGCGACACACTGCCGATCTGGGTCGAATAGCTGGCCGAGGCGATCTGCGCCTTTTCGGCCGGCTGGAAGAATGTCAGGCCGCCCACTGTCGTAAAGGCGCCCCCCGTCTGCGACATGCTCTGATTCAGCACACTGCCCGGAGGAACATAGACCTGGAGCGGAGCGGGAACGGCGTAGCGGTCGAGTTCCGCATAGGCGACGCCGATGGAGCCGAACCGCCCGAGCGTCACGCTGGCGCTGGCGTTGAGTTGCAGGCGTGGCGGCTGGTCGCCGTACAGCGATGCGATGTCGCGGAAATTCCGACTCGCCATGGTCGCCGACGCGCCGACGCTGAACACCCGGCCGGTGCGCTGAAGACCGGCGGACAGCAGCACGCCCGGCCCGCCGGAGCCTGTGCTCCCCGTGCTGGTGGAGGCTTTGCTGCCCGCCACGTTGAAATTGAGCACGGCGAAATTGTCGAGATTCATCGCGGCGCCACCACCCGCCATGATCGTGCCGGCGGCAGCCTCCATGCTGCCTTCGACGGTCAGCCAGTCGGTCAGTCCGCGGCGATAGGCGGCGGTGGCCGCCAGCCCGTCGTAAGAGTTGCTCTGCACGCCAAAATTCTGCCGCACCGCGCCCGCCTGTACGGAATAGGTCTGCAGCCCGGGGGCGAGCAACGTGGCACTCGCGTAGAAGGGCAGAGTCACCACCACCGGCCGGCCCAATGCGTTGGTGACCGACATCGAAATCGTACCGTCCCCCGTCACCACGGGCAGTTGCGGGATCTCGAACGGCCCGGCGCCGATCTGACGCGACAGCAATTGGTTGCCGTTGACCAGCAGGTCCACGGTGGAGGGAACGGCGACGGCGCCGCCGATCGAGGGCAGCGGAAAGGTGATGAGGTTGGGCCGCATGCTGAAGTCCGACGTGATCTGCAGACCCCCCAGGCGCACGGCACGGTTCCAGGCGAGGCCATTCGTGATGAAGTCGCCTGCGCTATAGCGACGCAGCGTCGCGACGTCCGAATATGTGTAGGTCGATTCCAGGCGTACCGCCGAATTCTTGCCCGGGCCGGCCGGGCCGCCATTGGCGAAAGCCAGATAGTCGGTACTGAGGCCCCCCCAGGGTGAGAACAGCCGCGCGTCGAACGCGCCGGTGCCGGCGTTCACGCCGGCGACGGAGGTGCCGGAAACGTCGTAGTTGAGCGTCGCGCCGAGGCCGCTCTCGATCGGACCGGTGAGGCCGGCCGTATCCCGGACATGCACGATCGCCGGCACCAGGCGGTCGTTGGGCGCGGTGACGTAAAGCGTCTGATTGGGTATATCGAGGCGCGTGACAACCCCTGGCAGGTCGGACAAGCGCACCAGAACGTCGGGTCCGGTGGCGAGCGTGTCGGGGACTCGAATGCCCAGATCCTGCAGTTCGCCTTGCCGCGAGAACAGCACACCGTCGCGCTGCACGAACTCGCCGATCTTGTCGAGAGGATAGCCATTGACCTGCACCGACAGCATCAGTGTCTGGATAGATCGTGATGGTCTGGCCGGCACCGGTGCCCGTGGCGCTGAGCGTGTCGGGGCCGATCGTTTCGCCCCAATTGATGGTCCGTGTCGGATCCTGGTACAGCGCGTAGTTCAGTGCGGTCGCGTTCGGACCGATCATCTTCCGTGTGGTCACGGTTGCGCCAGTCGACTCGCCGGCATTGAGCCCAAGATTATAGGGCGTCGTATCGGTGCAGGTCACTGTAACGGTGCTGGCGATATCCGTTTGCTGGCCGCTATAGAAACCGAAGGTCAGCGCGTTGGTGGATATCAGGCAGGTGGCCGGGATCGTCGCGGAGACGTTGAACGTCACGGAGGAGGTGGCCGCAACGGCCCTTGGGAACGGCCATCCCGACACGACCGCCGCCAACAGGCCCACACCGACGACAAGGAGCGTCCTGCATCGTGGCGGCGCCGCCGGCGCATCCGCCTTTTCCGGCGGAATGCGACCGGAATATCGGCGGCGCGGAACGGGCAAGGCGATCGGGCAAGGCTGGATCGTCATGGCGTACCCCCGTGAATGCGTCTCCCGGTCCAGTAACGCCCGCCACGGCCAGATTGGCCGCGACGGGTCTTCTGTCTGTCAGCGCGTGGTGACGGGCACCGCCTGATCCAGGGCGCCGCCGTCGGAGGTTCCGGTCATGTGGACACTGCTGCCCGCTGCCGGCATACGGCCCCCCACGGCCCAACGGCTGGTCTGGCCGGCCAGGACGTAAGGCGAGGTACTGGCCGGGGTCGTCAGCGCGCCGCCATCGCTGCCGGTCAGCGCGATGGCCCGGACCGTATCGTGGCGCCCGCCATCGTTGACGGCCACGAGATAGGCCTGCCAGCATTCTCGACGTGATATTGCACATGCGCCACCGCGCGGGTCGCCGGTTCGGCGAACACGGGAATGGACAGGCGCAGCGCGACACGCACCGTTCCCGGTGCGGCCGGTGGCGGGATCTGGTCCACCAGGAGGCGGTAGGTCGCTTCCTTGCCCTCGGGCGGCTTGCGCAGGATCAGGCGCGCGACTTGGCTGGCTCCGGGCGCGATGGTGACGGCTGGCGGACTGGCCACCACGTCGTCGGACGCCGTGAGTACATCCGCGCCATTCTGCTGGCTCCAGACGAAGGCGCGGATCTGTACGCTGGTCTCGGTACGGCGGCGCGTCGTGGCGTTATTGCCCGACCGGGAACAGGCGACCGCGGAAGCATGGTTGCGCCAGCATTCCCGGATCAGCGTCGTGTCGCGTGATCGAGGTGGCGGTTATGGCGAGGCAGTTGCTCGGGCATTGCCCCATGCCACTCAGGTCGCTGATCGCTGGCACCTGATGGAGAACGCCAGCGCCGCGTTCCTGGAGGCGGTGCGACTTTCGATGCGCGCCGTGCGCCATGCTTTGGGTGCGGCCATGATTGATCCTGCTTTGCTGACCGCGGCCGAACGCCTCCAATATGAGGGCTTTCTGAGGCGCGAGGACACCATGCAGCAGATCCTGGCGCTCAAGGAAGCTGGACACTCGATCAAAGAAATCGTGCGTCGCACGCGGCATAGCCGCAAGCTGGTGCGCCAAACCGTCCGGGGTGTCCGCGGTGACGTGTTCCGCGCCCGGCAAAGCTCCCTGGAGGCTTATCTGCCTGTGCTGGCTGCCGAGTGGACGTCGGGTTGCCGCAACGGCGCTGAACTCTGGCGCAGGCTTACGGACCAGGGCTTCCAAGGATCTCTGCGCGTTGTCGGCGAATGGACAACTCGACGTCGGCGTGCGGATCAGATGCAGGCGCAAGGCCTGCAGAAGGCGCCCTCGGCGCGCACTCTAGCTCGGCTGATGGGTATGGGGCGAGATCACCTCACCAAGGCCGACACGGTGACCGTTGCCGCCGTCGAAGCAGGTGTGCCCGGCTTGGCTGACGCCCGAGACTTGGTGGAGCGATTCCAGACCATGATCCGGACCAAGGCGGTTACCAACCTCGACGGCTGGATTGAGCATGCCAAAACCAGCCTGCTCGCCCCGCTCGCCCGGGGCATTGCCAAAGACGTTGCGGCCATACGGGCGGCAATTACCGAACCCTGGTCAAATGGCCAAACAGAAGGCCAAATCACCAGACTCAAGCTGGTCAAGCGGCAGATGTATGGCCGCGCTAAACTCGACCTGCTCGAAGCACGGTTGATTGGCGCGGCATAGGCTCGTGCGTCAGCGAGATTGCGTCAGAGCCGTTCTGGGACCCTCCAATCCAAACAGTATCAAATGGTTATCGTGCCGATCGGCGCCGGGACCCCATGTCGGTCAACGTCACTGATTGTTGCGCCGGTCCAGATCGGCAAGGAACTGCCATCCGGATGTCGTCGCGGCGGCGGTAGCGGCGGCTGAAACATCGTGGCCATGCGCCGCGGCGTTGAAAGCCCCTAGCGCGGCTTCGAATTGCTCCGTGCTCGCAGGCAGGGCGTTGGCCTGGCGCAACTCTCGTAGCAGCGGGACGATACCCCCCTTCTCCGTTGCGATCCCCAGGCGCTCCGCCAATCTGCGAAGGCTGCGTTCGATGTCCGTGCGCAACTGGACCAGAGACATGAGCGGAAACTCGCGTGCAAGCTCGCCGGAAGTGGGCAAATCGTTCTCGAGCTGCTGAGGAAGCGTCGGCGAGACCCGGTACTCGGCGACGCCCATCGGCTTGGCCGCATCGCGCAACGCGTATTCGACGATCACCGCGTTCTTGCCCTTGCACAAGATCATACCAATC
>DASWON010000106.1:0-25871 GCA_036398735.1 Rhodopila sp. | reverse complement strand
CTCGCGGGTCCGCGCCGGCCGTCGTGCCGCTGCTCATCCCGTTGCCGATCTGCCGTCCCCTCCGCCCGCGTCATCACCGGGCTGAGCAAGCACGCCGGCGATCGGCGGACATGCCCGGCCGCACCGGCGCCCCCGTAACGACTGGGCGGGTGGCGGTCGGGCATTCAGAAGCGCCGGCGCCTCGCTCGCGTGCCTGCTCGCCCGTTGACGACACGGGAGGGTGCTACCTGGCGGTGCGTGCAGTCGCCGCGAACGTGCCCTGGTTCATCCCGCGGACAGCCGTCCGCTGCCCTCGGCCGTCAGCGAAGCGATCCGTCCGGCAACGATCGTTGCCACCGCGCGGCAGGTTGCCGGATCGACCAGCACCAGATCGGCGCGTTTTCCCGGCTCGATCGTTCCGCGATCCGTCAGTCCCCCGGCCCGCGCCGGATTTTCCGAGATCAGGGCCCAGGCGCGCGGCAGGTCCAGGACGCCCCGCTCCGCCAGAATGAAAGCAGCCCGCATCATGGCCGGATAATAATAGTCCGAGGTCAGAACGGTACAGACTCCTGCCTCGGCCAGCCGGGCCGCCGAGGCCCAGCCCAGATGCGACCCGCCGCGAACCACATTCGGGCAGCCCATCGCAACGAAATCGCCGGCTTCGACCGCGGCTCGCCCGACCTCCTCCGCCATTGGAAATTCGCAAATCCGAGCTCCACGGGAACGAAATGATTCGCGGACGGCGATGGTGTCGTCGTCGTGGCTGGCCATTGGCAGGCCGGCCGCCCGCGCCGCTGCCGCGATCCGGTCGAGCGCAGCGGGCACCGCGTCGGCGCGCGACGCGACCGTTTCCGCCATGGTTCGGAATGCTTGCATTTTCATTCCGGCGCGCCCGCTGTACTTCGCCCCTTCCACCGGGTCCTGCAGTTTTCGCAGGATCGACGGCGTGTGATCGTTGAACGCCAGCAAATGCACCCGGCCGGCCTCGATGTCGGCAATCGCCGTATCCAGCGCCTCAAGGTTGTAGGCTTCCCACCGCAGATGCACGCGCATATCGCAGGTCCACGATCCGGCATCCAGCGCGGCCAGCAGCGCGCGCCAGGCCGTGAGGCTGCGCAGTCCCGGCTCCCACGACAGCGTAACCCCGTGAAACGCCGTGGTGATGCCGTTCGCGAGCAACTGGGACTCGGTGTCGCGCAACGCCAGGTCGGGTGGAAAATCGACGCCGGGACGCGGCTGAATCTGACGCTCGAACGCGTCCCCGTGCAGATCGACGATGCCCGGCAGCACGAGCAGACCAGATGCGTCGAGCACCCCGCCGCCGGGACCGCCACCGGGACCGCCACCGGCCCCCCCACCGACGCGATCGATGCGGCCGCCGCTGATTGTCAGGTCCGCCTTCGTTGGCCCGTCCGACGCCAGCAGCACCGTGCCGCGCGTGATACGCAAGTCACTCATCTGTATAGACCTCCATTGGTCGCCGGGGCCGCTCCGCTACGGCTCGAAAACGATCTGAACGCGTGGCGTCGGATAGCAACCCGTCGCGAATTCGATGATGTTGCCGGCACGGTCCACATTGATGTTCTCGGCAACCAAAACGGGCCGGTTGCGCGCCATGCGCAACAGGTCCGCCTCGGTCTGGGTCGGCAGGCGCGCCGACACGCGGGTCTGCTGGCGAAGGTAGTCGTCGACCCCGACCGCGCGCAGCGCCTCGGTGATGCGCGGCGTCGTCTGCAGCGCCTGCAGGATCCCCTTCAGTCGGGAGGCCGGGAAATAGTGCCGCGCCAGACTGACCGGCCGGTCATCCGCGAAGCCCAGCCGCTCCAGCAGTACGACCCGGCTGCCGACGCGCACGCCAAGCCCGGTCGCGACCCGGTGGTCCGCCTGGACTTCGCGCAACTGCCGGACGATCCCCGACGGCTCCTTGTTGTGCTTACGGATCCATTCCGAGAACCGGGTCCGCGCCTCCACATTGTAGTCGAGCACGTCCTCCGCCACGAACGAGCCACGCCCCTGCTCGACCCGCACCAGGCCGTCGCGCGACAGTTCCTCCAGCGCCCGCCGGACGGTGTGACGGTTGACCCCGAACTGGGCCGACAGCGCCGCCTCGGCGGGGAGCCGCATACCCGGCTTCAGCGCCCCCGATGCGATCTCCCCCTGCAACCTGCCGGCGATCTGACGCCACAGGGCGATCCCCTCCTGGCGGTCGACCGGACAGGTCATCCGGTCCTCCATATCGGCGGGCGCGTTCATTGATTTTTCATCCAAACCCCGGCCGTGCGATGGCACTTCGCGGTTGACGATAAACGGGTCGGGGTCTACTTGTCTAGACATCTAAACAAGATCGGATCCGCATGAACGACCCCGATTGCCTCCCCCACCCGCTTCCCGCCCGTCGCCGCTGGATGGCCGTGCTCGCCCGGGCTGAACCGGACAGCATCGCCGCTCTGCTGGACCACTGCGGGGAGCGTCCTGCGCATACGGTGCTGCGCGGACCCGAAGGCGGTCTCGTGATGGTGCGCGGCCGCGCCGGCGGTGGCGGGTCAGCGTTCAACCTGGGCGAAATGACCGTCACCCGATGCACCGTGCGAACCGAGACGGGCTTCGTCGGACACGCCTACGTTGCCGGGCGCGACGGACGGCGCGCTGAGCTCGCGGCACTGGTGGATGCCCTGATGCAGGATCGCGATCGGACGGCGACGATCGAAGCGCGTGTCATCACCCCGCTGGAAACCCGGCAGGCGCAACAGCGAGCCTCCCGCGCGGCGAAGGCGGCCGCCACGCGCGTTCAATTCTTCGCTATGCAGACGATGCGGAGCTGAGGACGCACATGAGTAACGAACTTGTCGCCGGATTTGCCGATCCCGTCACGGATGCACAATCCTGCTTTCGCGCCGTGCTGGACGCGATGGCGCGGCCGGGCAAACGCCACGTGGTTGGTGGCACGTCCGCTCCGGCGCCGCTGTGTGCCGCGGCAGCCGCGGTCCTGTTGACGCTCGCCGACCACGAAACCCCGTTGTGGCTCGACCCCGCCGCCGGACAGGCCCGCCCCTGGATCGCTTTCCATACCGGCGCCGCGATCGTGCCCCTGGATCAGGCAGCGTTCGCCATGGCCCTCTCGCTGCCCGACCTGACCGAACTGCCAGACGGCACCGACGAAATGCCGGAAAGCGGTGCGACGGTGATCCTGCAGGTGGCATCGCTGGTGACCGGCCGGCGGTTCCTACTGGACGGTCCCGGATTGCGGCGCCCCGCGGTGCTCAGCATCGACGGGATGCCCGGCGATTTTACCGCGATATGGCAACGTAATCATGGACTTTACCCACGCGGCATCGACCTGATCCTTTGCGCTGGTGACACGATAGCCGCGTTGCCGCGCAGCGTTCGCATTCAGGAGGGCTGACAATGGCTTACGTCGCAGTCAAGGGTGGTGAGAAGGCGATCGACAGCGCCCACGCCTGGCTTGCGGAGGAGCGACGCGGCAGTGCCGAAACGCCGCCGCTATCCGTTGCCCAAGTAGAACAACAGCTTGGCCGGTCCGTGGATCGGGTCATGGCCGAGGGCTCGCTGTACGATCGCGAGCTGGCGGCGCTGGCGATCAAGCAGGCGCAGGGCGACCTGATCGAGGCGGCGTTCCTGCTGCGGGCGTATCGAACCACCCTGCCGCGTTTCGCCCACTCGGTCCCGGTCGAAACTGATGCCATGCGGATCGAGCGCCGCGTCTCCGCCGTCTTCAAGGACCTGCCCGGCGGGCAGGTGCTGGGGCCGACCTACGACTACACCCACCGGCTGCTGGACTTCTCGCTGATGGAGCAGGATCCGATCGCCTCCCGCAGCGAACCCATGACCGGAATGTCGCTTGAGACGATGCCGCGCGTTCCGGATATCCTGGGCCATGAGGGTCTGCTGGAGGCGGACGTTCGTTCTGATGTCGAGCCGGGCGACCTGACGCGGGAGCCGCTGAGTTTTCCCGCCGATCGCGACGTTCGCCTGCAGGCCCTGGCGCGTGGCGACGAAGGCTTCCTGCTCGGACTCGGCTACTCGACGCAGCGCGGCTACGGCGGCTCACACCCGTTCGCGGGCGAAATCCGCATGGGGGAGGTCGCGGTCGAAATCGAACCGGCCGAGCTTGGGTTCGCCATCGATATCGGCGACCTGGTGCTGACCGAGTGTCAGATGGTCAACCAGTTCAAGGGTTCGAAGACGGTGCCGCCGCAGTTCACCCGGGGCTACGGCCTGGTGTTCGGCTTTGGCGAGCGTAAGTCGATGGCCATGGCGCTGGTCGACCGTGCGATGCGCGCGGGCGAGCTGGGGGAAGACGCGACGGCCCCCGCACAGAATGTCGAATTCGTGCTGTACCACTCGGACAATATCGAGGCGACCGGTTTCGTCGAGCATCTGAAGCTGCCGCACTACGTCGATTTCCAGAGCGAGTTGCAGAACGTCCGGCGGATGCGGGCGGAACAGGAGGCGGCCCAGTGAAAGGATACAATTTCGCCTATCTGGATGAGCAGACGAAACGGATGATCCGCCGGGCGCTGCTGAAGGCGGTGGCGATTCCGGGCCATCAGGTGCCGTTCGGCTCCCGCGAGATGCCGCTGCCCTACGGCTGGGGCACCGGCGGCATTCAGGTGACCGCTTCCATTCTGGGCGCCGGCGACGTGCTGAAGGTGATCGACCAGGGCGCCGATGACACCACCAACGCGGTATCGATCCGCCGGTTCTTCGCCCGCACCGCGGGGGTCGCGACGACCACCGCCACCGCCGAGGCCACGGTGATCCAGACCCGGCATCGCATCCCGGAGAAGCAACTGCGCGAGGATCAGATCATCGTCTATCAGGTGCCGCAGCCGGAACCGTTGTTTCGTCTGGAACCAAGCCGCGCGGAAACCAAGCGGATGCACGGGCTGGCGGATTACGGATTGATGCATGTGAAACTGTATGAGGACATCGCCCGGTTCGGTCAGATATCGATCAGCTACGACTACCCGGTGATGGTGAACGAGCGGTATCTGATGTCGCCAAGCCCGATCCCGGCGTTCGACAATCCGAAGATGGACATGATGCCGGCGCTGCAGCTATTCGGCGCGGGACGCGAGAAGCGGATCTATGCGATCCCGCCCTGGACACGGGTGAAGTCGCTGGATTTCGACGACCATCCGTTTCGGGCGATCAACGCGCCGCATCCTTGCGGCCTGTGTGGCGCGACCGACGCCTATCTCGATGAGGTCGTCACCGACAATCGCGGCGGCCGGCTGTTTGTCTGTTCGGATACGGATTATTGCGCTGAACGGCGTGCCGCGGGCCATATCGGAACCGACGGATTCCAGGAGGCCGCGGAATGAATGAACCGACCCTGCTGTCCGGTCGCGGCCTCGGCCTTGACTTCGGCGGCATCACCGCGCTGGCCGACGTGGATGTCGATCTCTGGCCCGGCGAGATGCTGGCCATCGTGGGCGAATCGGGCTCCGGCAAGACCACGCTGCTGAACGTCCTGTCGGGTCGCATGGCTCCGGACCAGGGCGCGGTGTGGTATCGCGATCCCACGGGCCATCTGCACGACGTGCACGCAATGCCCGCGCCGGCGCTGCGCACCCTGCATCGTTCCGACTGGGGATTCGTGCACCAGGACCCGCGGCAGAACCTGCGCATGGGCGTCAGCGCCGGCGGCAACGTCGGTGAGCGTTTGATGGCCCAGGGGGCACGCCACTACGGCAACATCCGCGCCGCCGCGCTGGACTGGCTCGCACAGGTCGAAATCGACGCCCGCCGGATCGACGACCTGCCGCGCACATTCTCCGGCGGCATGCTGCAACGGTTGCAGATCGCCCGCACCCTGGTGACGCATCCGCGGCTGGTGTTCATGGATGAGCCGACCGGCGGCCTCGACGTTTCGGTGCAGGCTCGGCTTCTCGACCTGATCCGTTCGCTGGTGACCCGGTTGCGGATCGCCGTGGTGCTGGTGACGCACGACATCGCCGTCGCCCGACTGCTCGCGCACCGGATCGCCGTCATGCAGCGCGGCCGCATCGTCGAGACCGGCCTGACCGACCAGGTGCTCGACGATCCACGGCATCCCTACACCCAGTTGCTCGTCAGCTCCGTGCTGAACGCGTAGCGCATGACCGTGCCGAACAGAACGTTCCGCAGACGTAAATCATGCGGACGCAACTCACGCGGACAACGAATTCGAGTATCGTCAGGCTGCGCGATCGGTCCGACGGCACTCCGGAGGACGCTTTCATGACCCTCATGCTGAGCACCCGGGACCTGGCGAAAAGCTTTACCCTGCACCTGCGCGGCGGCCTGTCGATGCAGGTGCTGCGCGGTGTCGATCTGGACGTGCGTGCTGGGGAGTGCGTCGTGCTGTCCGGTCCGTCCGGCACCGGCAAATCCACCCTGATGCGTAGTCTCTATGGAAACTACCGAGCCGAGAGCGGGCGGATTCTGATCCGCCATCGCGGCGAGATGATCGACATCGCGGCGTCGGATCCGCGCACCATCCTGGCGGTGCGGCATGAAACCCTTGGCTACGTCAGCCAGTTTCTGCGCGTCGTCCCACGGGTCTCAGCACTCGACGTCGTGGCCGAGGTTCTGCTGGCCCGCGGCATCGACCAGGATACGGCGCGCGAAACGGCCCGCGCCAGACTGCTGCTACTCAACATTCCGTCGCGCCTGCACGCGATCCCCCCCGCAACGTTCTCCGGCGGCGAGCAGCAGCGTGTGAACCTCGCGCGCGGCTTCATAGCCGGCCATCCCATTCTGCTGCTCGACGAACCGACCGCATCCTTGGATGCGGAGAATCGGAGCGTTGTGATAAGGATGATCCAGGATGCGAAAGCGAGCGGCACCGCCATCGTTGCGATCTGCCACGACGCCGACGTCCGCGATGCCATTGCCGATCGGTTGTACACCATGTCTCCCTTCCAGGATGCCGCATGAACCAGGAAACGATCCTCACCAACGCCATCCTGGTGCTTCCCGACGCAACGGTATCCGGAACCATCGTGCTGCATGGCCAGGTGATTGCCGACATCCAGGCGGGACGGTCGCAGGCCGCGCGCGCGATCGACGTGGGCGGTGACACGATCATTCCGGGGGTCGTCGACGTTCACACGGACAATCTCGAACGCCAGGTGCAGCCGCGTGCCCTGGCACGCTGGCCGTCGCGTTCGGCGATGATCGCGCATGACGCGCAATGCGCCGCCGCCGGGGTCACCACCGTGCTGGACGCGCTGTGCCTGGGCGACCTCGGGTTCGACAAGGAGCGGATCAGGACGTTCCAGGACGGTGTCATCGACCTCGATGCGCTGACCGAGGCCAGGCTGCTGAAGGCGGACCACTTTCTGCACCTGCGCTGTGAGGTTCCCGCCGCCGACATGCTGGCGCTGCTCGATCCGGTCGCTGAGCATCCCCTGGTGCGCATGATCAGCCTGATGGACCACAGTCCCGGCGTCGGCCAGTACGCCGACATGGATTTCTACCGCAAGCTGCGCCGCCAGGGTGGGCTGGATGAGGCCACGGTCGAACGCCGGATCCAGGAGATGCAGGAGCAGCGCGCACGCCTGCGCGACCCGAATCGCCGGGCGCTGCTCGATCGGGTGCGCGGCAGCACCATCGCCCTGGCCAGCCACGACGACCGCACCGAGGAGGAAATCGCCGAGAATGCCGCCGACGGCATCCGCATCAGCGAGTTTCCGGTCACCATGGAAGCCGCCACGGCTGCGAAACGAGCCGGCATGCGGGTGATTGCCGGTGCACCCAACATCGTCCGCGGCGGATCGCACTCCGGCAACGTCAATGCGGTGGATTTGTTACGCGCCGGTGCGGTCGACGCCTTTGCATCGGATTACGTTCCGCCCAGCCTGATCGAGGCCGCGTTCCAGTGTGCCCGCGAGGAGGGTCTCAGCCTGTCCGCCGCGATCGCAATGATCTCGGATCATCCCGCGCGGATGTCCGGACTGCCCGACCGCGGTCGCCTCGAAACCGGGATGCGCGCCGACATCGTCCGGGTGCGCCTGCACGGCACGCTGCCGATCGTGCGCCAGGTCTGGTGCGCTGGCGAAAGGGTCATCTGATGACCCCGCCCGCTCGGGTGGCGATCTACTACGCGCCGTTGCCCGACGATCCGCTGACGCAACTGAGTTCGTCCTGGCTGGGACGCGATCCGGTCAGCAACGCGGCGACGCCGCAGCCCCCACTGGACGGCATCGCGGAGATCACCGCCGAACCGCGCGGCTACGGCTTCCACGCGACCCTGAAGCCGCCGATGCGACTGGCCGCCGGCAGCAACTGGAACGACTTCGTGACGGCGGTGCGCGAGGTCGCGGCACGCATCGCGCCATTCGAACTGCCGCCTCTCGCGGTATCCGATCTGCACGGCTTTCTGGCGTTGCGGGAGACGGCCGCCTGCCCGCCTCTGCAAAGCCTGGCTGATGCGTGCGTGGAACAGCTCGATGCGTTTCGCGCGCCATCGTCGCCGGAGGAACTGGCACGCCGTCGACGGGCCAGCCTCTCGGCGGCACAGGACGCGATGCTGGTTCGCTGGGGATATCCTTACGTCTTCGATACCTGGTTTTTCCATATGACGCTGACCCGGCGTCTGTCGGATCAGGAAAAGGCGGTCATCCTGCCGGCAGCGCAGGCGTGGTTCGCACCGGCGCTGGCGGTTCCTCGTGTTGTCGAGGATGTCTGCCTGTTCATCCAGGCCGCGCAAGGGGCGGCATTCACCCTGGCGGAACGGGTGAAGCTGCGCGGATAAGCGCGTTGATGAAACGATCCGCCGCCTCGGCCGGGGTGCGATCGTTCACTACCGTATCGACCATGACGTGGCCCGGGATCGCAACATCCCGCGCCAGCCGCCGAGCCACGTCCTCGGCGGTCTCACGCCGGCGTTCGGCGAGGCGCCGTTCGAGGATTTCGGGTGGCGCCGTCACGACGATCACCCGCACCGGGAAACGTTCGGCGGCCTCGGCGATCACCGCGCGCGATACGTTCGCCACCACGACGATGCCACGCGCGAGGTCGTCGATCACGTCCAGTGGAATTCCGTAGCGCAACCCGTGGGCCTGCCAGTGCAGCGCGAAGGTGCGCTGGCCGAAGACGGCGTCCGACACCGCCTCATGATCCTCGCCGCCGGCGTCGGCGGGACGCGTGATGACACGCCGCACGAAACGAAATCGCCGGTCGCCGGCCAGCGCCTGACGCGCCATGCCGAGCACCGTGTCCTTGCCGGCGCCGCTGGGTCCGACCACCAGAACAAGCATTCCTCGTCCCCCATTGACCGGGCGCACCCTGCCGCTAGTATCGTCCATCAGTAAAGGCCTGATATGTCGACACATGACTGAAGTATCCGGCTCACGCGGCGACTTGTGGTCGCGGCAGTGCCCACGTCCGGCGATCGAACGGCAGCATGCAGGCGGGCCCACCCTCAGGAGCACCCATGGAACCGATTCGGTCGCTGCGACAGCCTGGCCCGGTCCATCCCAGCCGGATCGAGGTTTTCCGCGGGACGCCGCAGGTGCTGCACTTCGCCCCACGGGCCGGCGTGACACTCAACGAGGCGATCACCGCACCGCTGGTTGAAGCCGGATTTGAGTCCGGAACCATTACGTTCACGGGCATGGCGCTGGATCCGTTTCGCTACGTGATGCCCGGACCGGCCGACGACGATCAGCACGTCGCCTATTTCACCGCCCCGCTGGCGCCCGCGGGAACCACGCGCATCGAACTGGCGAATGCGACCTTCGGCTGGGCGGCGGGCAAGCCGTTCATCCATTGCCACGCCGCGTGGATCGAACCCGACGGCAGAAGGCGCGGCGGCCATATCCTGCCGCATGAAACCATTGTCGCCGAATCCGGCGAAGCGACCGCATGGGGTTTTCACGGCATCCGCATCGATGCAGAGCCCGATCCCGAAACCAACTTCACCCTGTTCCAGCCCTCGGGTGGATCCGCCGGTCGTGGCCTGGTCTGCCGGATCAAGCCGAACGAGGACATCCTCGCGGCGCTCGAAACCATCGCGCGATCGCACGGGATCGGCAACGCGGCGGTGCGAGGCAGTCTCGGCAGCCTGATCGGCGCCCGGTTCCGCGATGGCGGCCACGTTGACGACCACGCAACGGAAGTGCTGGTCCGCGCCGGTGCTATCCGGGACGGCGAGGCCGCCCTGGATCTGCTGGTCGTGGATATGCGCGGTCAGGTGCACGAGGGCTGGCTGCGGCGCGGCGAGAATCCGGTCTGCATCACGTTCGACATCGTGCTGGAAGCGGACGCGGCAGCATCCGATGGCCGCTAGGGTCCCTGCGCGAAAGTTCGTCGTGCCATGGACCAACGCCCGACGAACTCTTGGATCGACAGGGACATTCGCAAATCCCTGTTTCTGGTGCGGTTGCCGGTTTCTGGTGCGGTTGTGGTGCCGCAGTCCGCTTTGGGGCGGATCCGCCACCCGGCGGCGCGGCGAAGTCGCGTCGATCACTGCAGGCTCCCGAAGCCAGCCGCGCCGCCGCGCTCCTCCCCCGCGCCGATGGAGAGGACGCATCGGAGAGCGGAACGCCGCCCCCGGCCGGCGTCAGAGCGGTCTACTCCGGCTGAACATCGCGGAAATAGGGCTCGACCGGCCCACTGGCCTTGAGCGTCAGAGGCTTCCCCCGGCGGTCGAGCGTCTTGCCCACGGCGACCCGGACCCACCCCTCGCTGACGCAGTACTCCTCGACATTGGTCTTCTCGACACCCTTGAACCGGATGCCGACGCCGCGGCGCAGCGCCGCCTCATCGTAGAACTGGCTGCTGGGGTCGTTGGACAGACGGTCGGGTGGGACATCGGACATCGGGATACCTCCAGGCTATCGAGCGCTGCCCGATACCGATCCTTGACGAGGCTGTCCATGTTCACCGGTCGCATCTGCCGAGCGTGCCACGCTGCCCGACCCTCGGAGTGGGGGCAGCGAGCCTTGGCGCGTCCGGCTAGCGGGAACCGAGGTAACGCTACCGCACCGGCAGATGCGTCCGGTACCAGGCCAGCGTCGGCTCGATCACCTGGCGGAACGCCTCGCCGGTATAGACCTCGTAGTGTCCCCAGCCGCGCAGCACGATCAGCTTCTTCGGTTCCCCCGCCCTGGCGTACAGCGCCTCGCTTTCCTCCTGCGGCACCAGGCGGTCATCGTCCGTCGTGATGAACAGCACCGGCCGCGGGGCGATCTTGTCGACGATCCACTCGGGATGAAAACCGAGCGTGTCGTCGATGTATTCCAGCGGGATGTCCCCGACCGCCGCCGGATTGCCGCGGCGGGCGGCGGCGGCGAGGTCGGCCGACTGGCGGTCGGGCAGCAGCACGGCGTTGCGGTCGGCGAATTCGGATTGCCCGGTCATCACGCGCCGAATCCGATCGGCCTCGGAACGGGCAAGCAGATCGGCGAACTCGTCCGGGCGGCGGACACTGCGCATCCAGCGGCGGCCATTGCCGACGCCGACAACCGATACCAGGGCCTTCACGCGGGGGTCGACCGCGGCGGTCCACACCACGGTGGCGCCGCCGTAGCTGGTGCCGTAGAGGCCCAGCCGATCCGCGTCCACCTGGGCCTGCGCCCCCAGGAACGTCAGCGCCGCCTGTGAGTCGATCACGCGCCCATACGGCGACAACCGCGCCTTCGGTCCGTCGCTGTCGCCCCAGCCTTTGTAGTCGAAGGTCAGCACGACGTAGCCCGCGTCCCTCAGGGCCTCGGCGGTGTCCGGCAGATAGAGGTTCCGCACGCCGGTGTAGCCATGGCACAGGACGATGCCGGCGCGCTTTTCATGCGGCGCCAGGCCTTCGGGCACGAAGAGATCCCCCGACAGCCGCGTGCCCTCGCTGTAGAAACTGACCGGCCGGCCCGGCATGGCGCTTCTCCCTTTCCTGTGCTGATCTTGGCCGCAGAATGAGGGGGAGAAAACGCACATGGCAACCTATGTCCTGCTGCATGGCGCCTTTCAGGGCGGATGGATCTGGCAGCGCGTGACACCGTATCTGCGCGCCGCCGGGCACACGGTGTTCGCGCCCACGCTGGATGGATGCGCGGAACGGCGCCACGCCCTGCGACCCGGCATCGACACCGAATCCCAGGCCGCCGAGGTGTCCGAGATGCTGTTCTTCGAGGATCTGCACGATATCGTCCTTGTCGGCACGAGCTGTGGCGGCATGGTCGCCGCCCGGGTCGCCGAGACCACGCGCGACCGTATCGGACGCGTCGTGCTGGCTGATGCGCTGGCGCTGTTCAACGGCGAGACCGTGGCCGACCACGTGAAGCGCCCGACGGCGGTGACCACGGACATCGGCACCGGTCCGTCGCGCGAGGACGCCGCCAACCGGATGTTCGTCTCGCTGGACGCGCCGACCAAGGAATGGGCGCTGGCCCGCTACACCCCGCATCCGGTCGCGGCGATGGCCGCCCCGGTGAAGCTGGACAGCTTCTGGCAACAGGAGTGGACGGCGACGGTGATCTGGTGCCGGCAAAGTGTGAACCCGCCGGTGGCGCATCAGCGGCGGGCCGCGGAGACGCTGAAGGCGCGCTGGCTGGAGCTGGATACCGGGCACTATCCCATGCTGACCGAACCGAAGGCGCTGGCGGACCTGCTGATGGCCTGACCCGCATCGGCCTGATCCGCATCGGCGGGTAGCGGCCACAGCCGCCATGGATCGCGGGGCCGAAGCGCTTGCCACCACGACGGCACATTCGTCGGGTTTGTCGCGATCACCGCCAACAACGGTCCGCTGCGATCGCCGCGGCACGGGCCCGTTCGAGACAAGGCCGGCCACGATGCGGCACACGGCGGCCCAGCGGGAAATCGGCGGCGACGTAGCGCGACGCAAGGCGCTGCCGCCGACGAGTATGGGCGACTTCCGGCGACAAAGCCGTGCACCGCCATCCAGGACGTTTCTTCGCCGATTTCGATGTCCGCGGGTTCGGGCTGGACTTGACCCTCCGGGACCACGCCACATCAACGGCCGCTCCGTCCGGTGGCGCCCGGCCGCCGGGAGACGGCCTCCCCGAGTTCAACGCCGCCGGTTCAACCGCCGAGCTGCAACTGCCTGGAAGTCCAGGCGCCGCACGCCGGGACACCACGACCGAAAGCGACGTCGGACCATCCTCGCATCGGGCAAGAGACCACTCGATCGCATGCCGCCGCTCGGGCGGCTCACATGCTTTCGTCAATGCTCCGACGGTCAACTGTGAAGCGCTCAACAGCTTGCGGCGGCGGCGCTTGCTTCACTGCGCGCCGGGCCAGGAGCCGAACCAGGCTTGAAGCCCAACTGGACCCGACAGAAGCGGCAGGCCGCTGCATCCATGGCCTGCCCGCCACATCACGATCGAAGTCAACCGCAGGAGAGCACATCATGAAAAGCCTGTCCCCGACACGCCGCGACGGCACCACCGTGGCGGCCACCTTCGTCAGCCAGCGGGAAGCCGCGAAGCTGGCCGAAATGCTGGAAATCGCCACCGAGGACCTGGAGCGCGTCTCCGGCGGCGCGGCCGCGGCGCTGGCCAAGAGCACCGCGTGTTGCTGCTGCCACCATGGCAGCCTCGCCTGAGCCAAAGCCCGGCGCGCGGCATCGCAAGCCGCTGACACCGGAAACGTCTGATCACCGACCAAGTTGGCGGGGCCGCCATGGCCCCGCCTTCCCGGAGCAACGCCATGATCGCCCGAGAAGATCTGCGTCACCGGTTCCTCAGCCCGCAGATGACTTACTATTTCCACAAGAAGCTGGCGCCGCTCCCGCCCATGGAGGTGGACCTGCGGATCGAGGAGACGCTGAAATTCCTCAATCTGGCCGTCTACTGCGAAGGCGCCATCCCCGTCTCGAAAGAGATTGACGACGTCTGGCACTACTGGGTCCTGGAGACCGCCGAATATGAAGCGCTGTGCGGCAAGCTGCCAGGAGGCCGGTTCCTGCACCACACCTCCAACGAATACGCGGAGTTCCACGACCCGCGCGCCAAGGACAAGGACGTCGATCCTGCCGGGCAGATCGCCTATCTCGGCGCCTACGTGAAGAATTTCGGCCCGTTCGAGACCGGCCTGGTGTGCCATTGGCCGTTCGCCAGCCGCCTGATGCACATGTTCGGCTGGAGCCTCGATGAGTTGAACGCGCGGCTTGCGGCATGCGCCGATCAGCCCGGCGACCCGAAAGAGTGACGCCCTGGCGGCCGGCGCAGTCGCTGAGGTGATTCCGCGGCGCGCCCTGCTGTAGACGCGCGACAAGCGTCAGATCCGTGACAGGCGTCAGATCCGTGACGCAGCGGCCGTCCGGTCCCACCACGCCAGGAAGTCGGGGAGTGCCGGCCGCGACCGCCGACGCAGCCCGCGCCGCCTCTCCGGGTGCCGGACTCCACCCCGGCCGGGGTGCGTCTCCCCTGTTGCGGCCTGACCGGCTGTCGCAGCGGGTCCGCGCATGGCTGCCAGGAACGCGGCGCGGAAGCCACTCTCCCCAGCACGCCTGCGATCCGCTAATGTTCGACCAAACCAGGTCCGAGGAGGGACATGACATGACCGAAGCCTGCATCGTCGGCTGGGCGCACTCACCGTTCGGCAAGCTGGACGATCCCGATATCGAATCCCTGATCGGCCGCGTCGCCGGCGCCGCGATCGCCGATGCGGGGATCGCGCCGCACGAGGTCGACTCGACCTTCCTCAGCCTGTTCAACAACGGGTTCTCGCCGCAGGACTTCCCCGCCTCGCTGGTGCTGCAGCACGTGCCCGAACTGCGCTTCAAGCCGATCACCCGGTTCGAGAACGCCTGCGCCTCCGGTTCCGCCGCCGTTTATGGCGCGCGCGACTTCCTGCTGTCCGGCCGCGGCCGCTTCGCTTTGGTGATCGGGGTGGAGAAGATGACCTCCACTCCCGGCAAGGAGGTCGGCGATGTGCTCCTCAAGGCCAGCTATCTGAAGGAAGAAGGCGACATTCCCGCCGGGTTCGCCGGTGTCTTTGGCCGTATCGCCGAGAAATACTTCCAGCGCTACGGCGATCAGTCCGACGCCCTGGCGGCGATCGCGGCGAAGAACCACAAGAACGGCGTCGACAATCCCTTCGCGCAGATGCGCAAGGACCTTGGCTACGACTTCTGCCGCACGGTCAGCGAAAAGAACCCGTACGTGGCACCGCCGCTGAAGCGCACGGACTGCTCGCTGGTATCGGACGGCGCCGTGGCGCTGATCATGGCGGACGAAGAGACCGCGCGCGCCATGGGCAAGGCGGTTCGTTTCAAGGCCGCCGTGCAGGTCAACGACTTCCTGCCGATCAGCAAGCGCGACATCACCGGGTTCGAGGGCGCCGCTCAGGCCTGGGCGCGCGCGCTGGACGCGGCGGACACCAGGCTCACCGACCTGTCGTTCGTTGAATCGCACGACTGCTTCACCATCGCCGAACTGCTGGAATACGAAGCGATGGGCCTCACCCCGCCGGGCCAGGGCGCGCGCGCGGTGCTCGAAGGCTGGACCGCCAAGGACGGGCGGCTGCCGGTCAATCCGTCGGGCGGACTGAAGGCGAAGGGCCATCCGATCGGCGCCACCGGCGTGTCGATGCATGCAATCACCGCCATGCAACTGGTCGGCGAGGCACCCGGCGGCATGCAGTTGCCGAAGGCCGATGTCGGCGCGGTGTTCAACATGGGCGGGGCGGCGGTGGCCAACTATGTCTCGATCCTGGAGCCACTCCGCTGATCCCGACCACCAACCTGGCTTCGCTGCTGATCCAGACGACACGCCGCTTCCCCGACCGGAAGGCGATCGTCTGGCGTGACACCACCTGGACCTGGGAGCGCGTTCGCGACCGGGTCCAGGCCGCGGCCGGCGCCCTCGCGGCGCGGGGCGTGCGGCACGGCGACCGGGTGCTGCTGCACGCACGCAATTCCAATGCCGTGCTGGAGTCGATGTTCGCCACATGGATGATCGGCGCGGTCTGGGTGCCAACGAATTTTCGGCTTACCCCGCCGGAGGTCGCGTACCTCGCGCAGTCCTCCGGTGCGGCCGTGCACATCTTCGACAGCGCCTTTCCGGACCATGCCGCCCTCGCCCGCGCCGAAAACCCGGCGTGCCGGCTGGAGGTGTCGATCGGTGGCGATGGCGCCGACGACTGGGAGGCGCTGGCCGCTTTCGGCGATCCGCTGACCCGGCCGGCCGACGTGGACCGGGACCATCCCGCCTGGTTCTTCTACACCTCCGGCACCACCGGGCGACCGAAGGCGGGCGTGCTGACGCATGGGCAGATGGACTATATCGTCTGCAACCATCTGTGCGACCTGATGCCCGCGACCACGGAACAGGATGCCTCGCTGGTCGTGGCGCCATTGTCGCACGGGGCCGGGGTGCACGCGTTGCCGCAGGTCGCGCGCGGCGCGGCGACGATCCTGCTGTCGGGCGAACGGCTGGACTGCGAGGAAGCCTGGCGCCTCGTCGAGCAGCACCGCGTGACCAACATGTTCACCGTGCCGACCATCCTGACGATGCTGACACGCCATGACGCGGTGGACCGCTATGACCACAGTTCGCTGCGCTATGTGATCTACGCCGGTGCGCCGATGTACCGAGCGGATCAGGTGCACGCGCTGCGCAAGCTGGGCAAGGTGCTGGTGCAGTATTTCGGAATGGGCGAGGTCACCGGCAACATCACCGTCCTGCCGCCGGCACTGCACAGCGAGAATGATGCCGAGACGCCGGTCGGAAGCTGCGGCTTTCCGCGCACCGGCATGGATGTGGCGATCCTCGATAACTCCGGCCAGCCGGTCGAGGCCGGCGTGACGGGTGAGATCTGCGTCCGCGGACCGGGCGTCTTCGCCGGCTACCACGACAACCCGGAAGCGACCGCAAAGGCCACGGCGCATGGCTGGTTCCACACCGGCGACCTCGGCCACATGGACGCGCGCGGCTTCGTCTACATCACCGGCCGCGCGTCGGACATGTACATCTCCGGCGGCTCCAACGTCTATCCGCGGGAGATCGAGGAGGCGCTGCTGCTGCATCCCGCCGTGGCTGAAGCCTGCGTTGTCGGGCTGCCGCACGAGAAATGGGGCGAATCCGGGGTGGCGGTGCTGGTGCTGGAGCAAGGGGCCAGCACCTCGCCGGGCGAGTTGCTGACGCATCTGGATGGCAAGCTGGCCAAATACAAATGGCCGCAGACGTTCGTCTTCTGGCCGGAACTGCCGAAGTCGGGCTATGGCAAGGTGACAAAGCGCGACGTGATACAGTTGTTGCGGAAGGACATCTGATGTCTGGTCAACCACAGGGGCCGGCCGACCCGGCTCGGATCACCGACTATCACCTGCATGTCTACTACGATCCCGAGACCCGGGAGCGCGCTGCGCTGCTGCGGCAATGGGTGGAGGAACGCTTTGCTGTCCGCATGGGACGCTGGCACGACGCGCCGGTGGGGCCGCACGTGGCGGCTATGTATCAGGTCCAGTTCATGCCCGACCTGTTCCCGACCCTGGTCCCGTTCGTGATGCTGAACCGGATGGGGCTCACGGTCCTGCTGCATCCGCAGTCGGGCCGGCCGCGCGACGATCACACGCTCAACGCGACCTGGATGGGCGCGGTGCTGCCGGTGAAGACAGAGGTGCTGCGGGAGAGCGATTGAGCATGATCGCGCTGCGCGGGACGTTCACCGCGTGTCGCGGTCAAACGCAGTCCCAGCGCTCTGCCCGGGACCCGCAAAGGGTGCGGCGCACCCTTTGATCCCGGATTCCAAGGGCCGCCGGCCCCCTGGCTTCGCACCGGGCGTGCCTTGACGGGGCCATGGATCGGAACCCTCATCCAGCGTCTCGTCAGACGCTTCCGGGCCGCCTCGTGTCTCGCTTTCAGGACCGATCTGGCGCCGCGGTGGCGCTGCGGGACGTTCGGTCTCCCTGGAGGGCGTCTCGAACGGGATATCATCTGGCGGGCACATGATCCTGCAACACCCGCCACCAGTCCGGGTTGCACGGCTCGGATGCGAATGTGATCTGGTGACTTCGGGCACCAACAATGCGAGAAACCGCTTAGGCTGCTGTCGCCGGGAGGATACCATGAACGCGCCGATCACCGCGATCACGCCCCAGAAAACCCTGTTGGCGCCGCCTGAATCGCGCCATGTGCAGATCCTGAAACAGCTGGAGCGCAAGCTGCTCTGGCTGTCGGCGTGGATGATCCACAATGCCAACCACATCCGCCCCAACCGCGACGGGCTGAAGGTCGGCGGGCACCAGGCCTCCTGCGCGTCGGTCATATCGATCATGGCGGCGCTGTATCTCGAGGTCGCCCGGCCGCAGGACCGCATCGCCGTCAAACCGCACGCCGGCCCGGTGTTCCACGCGATGAACTACCTGTTCGGCCGCCAGAGCCGCGAGAAGCTGGAGGGGCTGCGGCAGTTCGGCGGCATCCAGCCGTATCCGTCGCGGGTCAAGGATGGCGCGGAGGTCGACTTCTCCACCGGTTCGGTCGGCCTCGGCGTAGCGATGACCAGCTTCGCAGCCCTGATGGCGGACTACACGCGCCTGCATGGGCTGGGCCGCACCGACCTGCCCCCCGGCCGTCACATCGCCATCTGCGGCGACGCCGAACTGGATGAGGGCAACATCTACGAAGCCCTGCTGGAGGGCTGGAAGCACGATGTGCGCAATGTCTGGTGGGTGGTGGACTACAATCGCCAGAGCCTCGACAGCGTCGTGCCGGACCGGCTGTTCGGCCGCATCGAAGGCTTGTTCCGCGACATGGGCTGGAACTGCGTCACCATCAAATACGGCCGCAAGCTGGAGGCCGCGTTCGCCCGTGAAGGCGGCGAGGCGCTGCGGGCCTGGATCGACGACTGCCCCAACAGCCTGTACGCGGCCCTGACCTTCCAGGGTGGCGCGGCATGGCGGCAGGCATTGCTGGCCGACCTCGGCCGCTCCAAGGCGCGCGCGATCATCGATGAGCTGACCGACGAGGAACTCGGCGCCCTGATGACCAACCTGGGCGGCCACGACATCGAGACCGTCATCGAGCACCTGCGCGCCGCGGCTGCCGAGGGCGACCAGCCGACCTGCTTCATCGCCTACACCATCAAGGGCATGGGCCTGCCGTTCGCCGGCCACAAGGACAACCACGCCGGGCTGATGACCAAGGAGCAGATGGAGCAGTTCCGTCAGGAAATGGGGATCAGGCCCGGCCACGAATGGGACGCGTTCGAGGGTCTGGATATTCCCGAGGCGGAGCTGCGCGAGTTTCTGCGCGACTGCCCGTTCGGCACGCCGCTCACCCCGGAGGGCCGGCTGCTGTCGGCGCCGGCGGTCCATGTGCCCGCTTCATTGCCGACGCCGCGGCTGGCCGGGCGGAAAATGTCCACCCAGGGCGGCTTCGGCGAAATCCTGGCGGAGATCGGGCGCGGCCAGGGGGATCTGAAAGATCTCGCCGCCCATGTGATGACGACCTCGCCCGACGTGACGGTGTCGACCAACCTGGGGCCATGGGTGAACCGGCGCGGCATCTTCGACCGGCACACCCGCAACGACGTGTTCCGCGATTCCAAGCTGGCGAGTGCGCAGCGCTGGGGCATGTCGCCGAAAGGCCAGCATATCGAGCTGGGGATTGCCGAACAGAACCTGTTCCTGCTGCTGGGCGCCGCGGGGCTCGCGCCGGGCATGACCGGGGCGAGGGTGCTGCCGGTCGGCACGGTGTACGATCCGTTCGTCAACCGTGGCCTCGATGCACTCCTGTATGCCTGCTACCAGGACGCGCGGTTCCTGCTGGTGTCGACGCCATCGGGCCTGACCCTGGCGCCCGAAGGCGGGCAGCATCAGTCGGTGAATACCCCACTGATCGGCATGGCGGCCGACCGGCTGGCGAGCTTCGAGCCGGCGCATGTCGATGAACTCGGCATCCTGCTGCGCCATGCCTTTGATTTCATGCAGCGTCCGGACGGGTCGGCGGTGTGGCTGCGGCTGTCCACCCGAACGCTGGAGCAGAAGGAGCGGGTGCTGGACCCCGCTTCGGTGATCGCCGGCGCGCACTGGGTGGTGCCGCCCGGGCCGAATGCGCGGATCGCTCTGGCCTATCAGGGTCCCGTGGCGCCGGAGGCCGAGGCGGCGTTCGAGGTGCTGCGCGAGGAGGAACCGGCTGCCGGATTGCTGGCCGTGACATCGCCCGACCGTCTGCACGCCGGTTGGCTGGCCGCGATGCGTGCCCGGCGGGCCGGAGACCGCGGCGCCGTGGCGCATATCGAGACACTGCTGGCACCGCTGGCCCCCGGCGCGGCGCTGGTCAGCGTGCTGGACGGGCATCCGGCGACCCACGCCTGGCTTGGCGCGGTGCGTGGGCAACGGGTGGTGCCGCTGGGTCCGGACCGCTTCGGACAGTCCGGCGACATTCCGGACCTGTACCGGGAATACGGGCTGGATACCGACGCCATCCTGGACGCATGCGCACAGGCCATGCTGGGGTAGAGGCTGGCTGTATGCGGACGACCACCGTGTCGGATAACGCGGCCGGCCAACCGGGTGATCCGGCCCGCTGGTCGCGCCGGGTCTGTCGACATCGTTTCCGCAGATTCCTTCAGCGGGTGCGTCGCCGTGGCCGGCTGCCGGACGCCATCCGGCCAGGACACCGGCGATACCGGCTGCCGGACACCATCCGGCCAGGATAACCGATCAGCCCGCCTAGCGGCTGGTCGCCGTAGCACGCTGCGGACGCAACAGGTCGATCCCGACCAGCACCGCCGGAACCGCGCAGATGGCCCAGCCCGCCGCATAGCCGCCGGTGACGCGCAGCAGCAACGCGAATACCGACGGCAGCAGAAATGCTCCCATCTGGCCGAACGACAGCACCCCTCCGGTGACCGACCCGGCTCGGCCGAACGGGGCGAGCCTCGCGGATTCCGACAGCAGGATGCCGTGCCAGGACATCGCCGTCGCGCTGAGCACCCCGGTGACCACGCCGATGGCCAGCGCGGTCCAGGTGACCGTGAAAAAGCCGGTCAGCACGGCGCTGACCGCCATACCAAACGCCAGACCCGCCATCATGACCCGCGGCGCCACGTAGAAGCTGCCGACCCAGCCCCATAGGATGCGGCACGGGATGGCGATCGCGATAACCATGGAGAACAATGAGCCGGCGGCCACCAGATCGTACCCGAGCGCCGTGAGGTAGGTCACGAAGTACGCGGTGAACACCGCCTGAAGACCGTTGAAGGCAAAGCAGGCGAAGGACAGCGCGCGCAGGTCCGCCACCGCCAGCACGCCGGTGACCGTCGTCACGAAATCCGACAGACGGATCGGATGGGTCGGTTCGGGTTCGGTGTCCAGCCTGCCGCGCAACGGTTGCAGCAGCAGCGCGACAGCCCCGCACATCGCTGCACTGACCAGCATCGTGCCGCGCCAGCCCAGCGACTGAGCAAGCACAGGTCCCAGCGAGCCTCCCAGCAGAATGCCGGCGGGAATTGCCGTCTGCGCGATCGAGAACGCGAACGGCGCGTAGCGGCGGATCGCCCATCGTCCCAGCAACTGCGAACTGGCCGGGGTCGCGACGGCGGCGACCCCGTTGCCGACCAGTGCGGACAGCACAAAGCCGGCCGCGCCGCCGATGATCGCCACCGCCATGCCGCCACCGGTCGAGAGCAGCGCGACCTGGCTCATGCGAATGGCACCGTGACGAATGATGAACCCGCCTGAACCCAACTGGCCCACCAGCGCGGCGATCGCCGTCAGTCCGAAATAGACCCCGACCCAGGCGGGATCGGCATGGAGTTCCTCAAGGATCAGCGGCGCGAGAACCGCCGGCAGCACCCGGCCGACAGACCCGCAGGTCTGTTGCAGGAACATCGCCACCACGGCGATCAGCATACGGCTCAACGGACGGTTTCCCCTGGTTGGAACCGTTCCAACGCAAAGGACGCCCGGCGTCAACGGTGCGGCCGGCCCCTGCGCCCGCAGGGCGAACGGAAGGGACGGATGCGGAATGTCTTGCCGCATAGCCGCACCGGCGGCGGGTGGGGCGCCAAACGGGCCGGTCGCCCACTCGCTGCCGCCGCCGGCCAGCCCAACGGTTGACGCCTCGGCGACGGACGACCGTCTGGTATCACCGGTTTCGAGCCCAGCCGCCACGCCGGCCCGGCGCCCATCTCCTTCCGCGTCAACGCCGGCTGGTATCATGTCCTTCTGCCATGACCAGGCCCTCGTCTGCTCGATCGGCGGAGCGCAGCGCGCGCCATCAGTTTTCGCCCTCGCTCCGCCTTCCGCCGCGGCGCGTCGGACGACTTCCCTGGACGCCCGCCGCTCAACTCGATATGCATCGCGGGTCTGAGCCTGCCGCAGTCCCCAGGAGGCACACGATGCAATATTCCAGCCCCTTGCCGATCATCGCTTTTCCGGACGTGGGTGCGGTGAGCGACTATGCCAAAGCGCTGGATGAAGCCGGATTCGACTACACCGTCGCCAGCGGCCATGTCGTGGGTCAGCCCTCCGGCACCTATCCGCAGCGGCCGGGCCTGCTCTATGTCGGACCCTACTACGATCCGTTTGTCACCTTCTCCTACCTCGCCGGCGTGACCCAGCGGCTGCGCTTCGTCACCGGCATCCTGATCCTGCCCGCCTTCCCCACTGTTCTTGTCGCCAAGCAGGCGGCGGAACTCGCCCTGTTCAGCAAGGGGCGGTTTGAGCTTGGCGTCGGCCTGAGCTGGAACGCCGCGGAATACCAGGCCCTGGGCCAGAACATCCACAACCGCGGCCGGCGGATCGAGGAGCAGATCGAGGTGTTGCGTCTGCTCTGGTCGCAGCCCTACGTCACGTTCGACGGCAAATGGCACAAGCTGGAGAAGGTCGGGCTCAACCGCCCCGGGTTGCCACCGATCCCGATCTGGTTTGGCTCCGAGTCCGGAGAGCCCGCCTTGCGCCGGGTTGCCCGCCTGGCCGACGGGTGGATGTCGCTTGGCGATCCAACCAAGGACCTGCCCACCGTGCAGCGCTTCATGCGGGAGGCAGGGCGCGATCCCGCCGAACTGAGGGTGCGCGGGCCGCTGGTGGCAGATGACAGTGGAGAGGCGGCCTGGGTCGCCGCAGCGCGGAAGTTGCAGGCAGCCGGCGTCACCATGATCAACATCGGCGCACCGGCCGGTGTCGAGCCGTCGGAAGCGTTGGCCCGGGTCATCCGGGCTCGGCGCGTATTGGCAGACGCTTTGGGATAGGGTCGCAGCACCCCCGGAGTCGTGGGTCGCCAAGACGGGCTGGTACAGAAGCCGCGACGGTGGAGAGGCCGGGGCGGTGCAGAAGCCGCGACGGTGGAGACGCCGGCCTGATACAGAGGCCGAGACAGCGCAGACGCCGCGATGGTGCCGAGGCCGAGACAGCGCAGACGCCGCGATGGTGCGAAGGCCAGGGCGGCGCGGAGGCCGGGGCGGTGCCGAGGCCGGGGCGGTGCCGAGGCCAGGGCGGTGCAGACGCCGCGATGGTGCGGAGGCCAGGGCGGCGCGGAGGCCGGGGCGGTGCGGAGGCCATGCATTTCGGCAACCGGAAAGTGTCGCGGATCGGTAGGTCGTTCCGACCGCCGCGCCGCAAACATCCCGCGTGTGATACGGCGCCAGCGCGGCCCGTCAGGCTGCGCGAAGCCTGGTCAGGATGGTATCGATCACCGTGCCGAGTTCGATGGCGTCACGCGAGAGGCTATCCGATACGTCACGCACTTCACCCGCGCTGCGCCCGACCCCGCTCATGGCACCGCTGACCTCGCCCATGTTGGCGGTGACCGACTGGGTATCAGCGGCCGCCTCCTGCACGTTGCGGGCAATTTCCCGGGTCGTCGTCCCCTGCTCTTCCACCGCCGAAGCGATCGCCGTCGCGATTTGATCCATCTGCCCAATCACCTGGCCGATCGCGCGGATCATCTCCGCCGTCTCCCGCGTCACACCTTGCATGTCGGCCACCTGGGCGGCGATCTCCTCGGTCGCCCGTACCGTCTGATTGGCGAGGTTCTTCACCTCCGAGGCCACAACGGCGAATCCCTTGCCAGCTTCGCCCGCACGGGCCGCCTCGATGGTGGCGTTCAGCGCCAACAGGTTCGTCTGCCCGGCGATGCTCCGGATCAGTTGCACCACGCCGCCGATGCGCTCCGCGCTCGCAGTGGCACCGACAACCTGCTTGTCGGCCTCCTGCGCCGCCCGCACGGCTTGCCCGACGACCTCATTCGAGCGTGACATCTGCTGGCCGATCTCCTGGACCGAGGCCGCCAGTTCTTCCGCCGCGGCGGCCACGGTCTGAACATTGCCGCTGGCCCGGACTGCGGCCTGGCTGACCTCCGCCGCCTGACTGGCCGTCAGTTCGGTGGTCGCCGTCATGTTGCGCGCACTGGCTCCGAGGCGCTTGGCGATCTCTCCCACCTTGGCCGCGATCTGCTTCACGGTGGCTTCAATCTCGTCGGCATTGGCGCGCGTTGACCGGCGCTGATCCGCCTCGGCGCGTGCCTGATCCTTGGCGCGCTGGTCTCGCGCCTGCACCAGCTGGGACTGCATCCGGTTCAACGCCATGGCCAGCCTGCCGACTTCGTCCTTCTGAGCGATCGAGAGGGCCTGATCGAAGCGTTCTTCCGCAATCCCTTGAGCGAACAGGACGCAGGCCCGAACGGGCCGGACAATCCCTCCCGACACAAGCACCATGGCGGTGACACCAAGGACCACCACGACGAGGGCGACGCCAAGCTGCCACAAAGTGGCGCTGCGGTTTCGCGCGGTGAGGTCGGCGCTCAGCGCGGCCGCGTCCGCCAATGCCACGCTTTGCGGCACTTCGACCAATACGCTCCAGGGTTTGCCGGTGTTTCCGAGCACGATCGGCGAGAATGAGCGAAGCACGCCGTCGCGTGCATCCAGCCGCACCGACGCGACACCCCCCTGTACGGTTCTCAGGTCCGCCGGCCAATCCATACTGAACGGCTGATAGGACTTGCCAACGACCTCGGGATGGGCGGAGCTCGCGACAACCAGCCCCATGTTGCTGATGATCGTTACTGCATCATGCCCCCCGAACAGGCGATGGCTCACCTCCATGGCAACTTTCTGGACGAAGTCCAGGTCGAAGTCCGCCCCGGCTACGCCGCGAAACGTTCCATCCACGACGATTGGCACAGAGATTGTTGCAAGCAGCACATTCTTGCCCTGCACCACGTAGGGGAGCGGATCGAGCACACTCTCCTTACCGGTCTGCCGCGGGCCGATATACCATCCACCCTTCATCACGCCGTTCGGGTGCAGATCGCTGCTGTCATATTCCACGAGAGGCTGCATCGCGACGTGACCGGACTTGTCACGGTTCCAGTACGGGAGAAAGCGGCCCGTCGCATCGGTGCCGGTGTCCCGCCGGCCCTTGAAAGCCGCGTCTCCACCGTCCAGCGCGTCCGGTTCCCAGGCCGTATAGGTGCCGTTCAAAGTCGGCACGCTTCGCAGAGCCGCATCGAGGATGCGATTGAACTGGCCGCGCCGCAACTCGGGCGCGAGGCTGGAGTCCGGACCGGCAAGCGTGGCAAAGGTCGCGGACAGGTCGCGCGCGGTGTCCATGGCGGAACGGAATTCGCCGCCAATGATCCCGGCTTGTTCGGCGGCTACGGTGCGTAGATAATCCTGCGCGTCGGTGCTCAACACAGCCTCGGTGCGCTGCTGAACGAAGTCGCTGGTCCGCCAGCCTGCGACGAGGTTCCACCCCGAGAGCACGAGAGCGATGCCGAATAGACAGAGTCCTGAAAGTGTCGCGATCTTGGTTCGGATCGACGTGAAGGTGAGCACCCGCATTTCCTTGTCCGAGGCATCTTATTTCCCGAACATAGGCGGCTCAGGTTAACAATTCGCTAATCAGAACGAGGCCCTGCCACGACATTCCGCGGCGTATCGCGTCCAACGTCCGCACCGGCGCGCACCGGCCATCCGGAACA
>DASWON010000105.1:0-1831 GCA_036398735.1 Rhodopila sp. | reverse complement strand
GACGGCCGCGCCAGAGCCAACTGCGTCAGAGACACCGGCGCGGGCACCGCTCGCCTCCCCGGATGAGCCAGGCAGCGTCGAGCCTGTGGCGGCACCTGCAAGCGAAGCAGCCATGCATGAAGACAGCGGTGTGGGCGAAGCCGGTGCGCAGTCGAATACGGATGTGGCCACCAGCCCCGCGGCGGACAGCGGCCGGAGCGATAGCCGCGCCACAGCCGGATCCCGACGGGACAGCACCGGCGCCCCTGTCCCAGACACCGGCCCGACCAAGGCCGCAGACGCGTCGCCGCGCGGTGAAGACACAGGCTCCGCCGTCGGCAGCGCCGCGAAAGCGGCCGTGATCGAGGCAGACACCCGCGTCGCCGAGGCGCCGTCGCCGGTCGAGCCAGCCGGCACCGTCGAGACCCAGTACGCTACCGGGGACGCCGCAGGCCACGACAACCACGCTGAGCATGACCAGGCCAAGCACGGTGAAGCGGGCCGCGGCCACGACGACCACCCCGAGCGGGGTGAGACAGACCAGGACGAAGCGATCCGCGATCAGGACGACGACGCTCAGCGCTCGCTCATTCCGATCGCAGCCGGCCCTCCGCCGGAACCGGAGCGTGTCCTGTTTCGCGACCTCGGCCTGTCCGAGGAGGTGCTGCGGGCGATTGACGATATGGGCTATCGCCATCCCACGCCGATCCAGGAGCAGGCAATTCCCTACGTCCTGATGGGTCGGGACGTGATGGGCACGGCACAGACGGGCACCGGCAAGACCGCCGGCTTCACCCTGCCGATGCTGGACATCCTGTCAGGCTCGCGCGCGCGCGCCCGCATGCCGCGCAGCCTGATCCTGGAGCCGACACGTGAACTCGCGCTTCAGGTCGCCGAGAACTTCGTCCAGTACGGCAAGTACCTGAAGCTGACGCACGCCTTGATCATCGGCGGCGAAAGCATGTCCGACCAGAAAGAGGTGCTCAATCGCGGCGTTGATGTGCTGATCGCCACGCCGGGCCGTCTGCTCGACATGTTCGACCGCGGCACCATCCTGCTGTCCGACACCAAGCTGCTGGTGATCGACGAGGCCGACCGCATGCTGGACATGGGCTTCATCCCCGATGTCGAGCGGATCGTGTCGATGCTGCCGGCGACCCGTCAGACTCTGTTCTTCTCGGCGACGATGGGTCCGGAAATCCGCCGCCTGGTCGACGCATTTCTGACCAACCCCAAGCAGATCGCGGTCTCCCGCGAGGCTTCGGTGGCTACAACGATCACCGAGGGGCTTGCCCTGGTCGCCGAACACGACAAGCGGGAGGCGCTGCGGCGGCTGATCCGCAGTCAGAACGTGCAGAACGCTCTGATCTTCTGCAACCGCAAGCGCGACGTCGACATTCTGTACAAGTCTCTGACCCGGCACCACTTCGACGCAGGTGCGCTGCACGGCGACATGGCCCAGACGGTGCGGTTCTCGACGCTGGAGAAGTTCAAGGCGAACGAGCTGCGGCTGCTGGTGTGCAGCGACGTCGCGGCACGCGGCATCGACATCGGCGGGCTGTCGCATGTGTTCAATTTCGACGTGCCGATCCATGCCGAGGACTATGTGCATCGGATCGGGCGCACTGGCCGCGCGGGGCTGGAGGGCAAGGCCTTCACTATCGCTGAACCGGAAGATCGCTACGCCGTGGAACAGATCGAAAAGCTGATCGGGCACCCGATTCCGCCGATTCTCGTCGAGGGCCTGGATCCGGTCGGCTGGGCCGAGAAGGATGGACGCAAGCGACGTGGGCGCAAACCGGCGGAAGGCAAGAAGCCCGCCGCCCGGACCAAAACCCGCGAGGGTGCCGAA
>DASWON010000104.1:0-5264 GCA_036398735.1 Rhodopila sp. | reverse complement strand
GAATGATCGCGACCGTGTCCAGGTATTCCTGTTCGGCACGCGACTGTCGAACGTCACGCGCCAGCTACGCGCGCGCGATCCGGAGGTGGCGTTCCAGATGGTGGCCCACGCCGTGCCGGATTGGTCGGGAGGCACCCGCATCGGCGAGGCCATCGCCGCCTTCAACCATCTCTGGGCCAAGCGCGTGCTGGGACAGGGCGCGGTGGTGCTGCTGATCACCGACGGGCTCGACCGTGACGGCGCGCATGGCCTGGCGGAGAACATGGACCGGCTGCACCGCTCCTGCACGCGCCTGGTATGGCTCAACCCGCTGTTGCGCTGGAGCGGCTTCGAACCAAGATCTCAGGGGATTCGCGCTATGCTGCCGCACGTAGACGAGTTCCGCCCGGTACATAATCTGGCCAGCCTGCGCAGTCTGATCGATCTTTTGTCGCGACCCGCGTCGATCCAGTCGAGGACGGACGGGCGTCTTGAAAGGTAGCAACCATGAGCATTCCGGACGTCGAGGATGTCCTGTCGACCGCCGCCGCATGGCGGGCCGCCGGGGAACAGGTGGCGGTGGCCACGGTGACCGAGACCTGGGGCAGTTCGCCTCGCCCGGCCGGCAGCCAGATGGCGGTGACCAAGTCCGGCCGCATGGCGGGATCGGTTTCGGGCGGCTGCATCGAGGGCGCGGTCGCCGACGCCGCCATGAAGACGATCGAAACCGGCACGCCGCAGTTGCTGGATTTCGGTGTCAGCCATGAGCGCGCCTGGGAAGTCGGGCTGGCCTGCGGCGGCAAGGTCAAGGTGTTCGTCGAGAAGCTGAACTAGGAGACCACGCCGGCCACACGGGTGCGGGCCGTCGGTCAACGAGCCTTGGCCGTCTGCATGTGCCACGTGCATCGGTCACGCGCGCGCGCGGTTCGGCCGAGGAAGCGCGGCCATGTGCTGCTCGGTTTCGCGTCGACCAGGCACGTGCCGGCCGGCATGCCGCGACATACCCTCAGCGACAGTCTTGCCGCGGACCTACCGGGGTACCGGGACGCTGTTGCGGCGGCGCCTTGGCGTGGGTGCCGCGTGCCCGGGGTCAGCGCCTCGACCGTTGCGAATTCGATCCATATTCGGGCGGCCACGCCATGGGAACGGGATGCCGCTGGATTTGCCGCGGGAATCGCCGGTCCGCCGGGTCGGCCGGTCTCATCCGACGGGCCTCTGGTCCAACGGTCCCGGTACTCTCATGATGCGCAGCCATCCTTGGTGCCGGCCTGATCCGACTGATGACGTGGTACCGGATCCGCCGGCAGACGACCCCTCCCCTTTTCGGCGGAGAGCGTTATCATGTCCAACCTTGTCGCGGGATGAACGTCCATGACCCCAGAAGTCCTCGCCGCGCTGGAGCAGGCGAAGCAAGAGAAGCGCCCCGTCGTGCTGGCAACCAGGCTGCCATCCGGGGAGCAGACCCTGCTGCCGGACCCGCAAGCGCCGGCCGAACTCAACGCCGCCGCCGAACGCGCGCTGGAGCGTGACGAGAGCGGTACGGTGAAGCTGGGCGGCACCGATTACTTCCTGCATGCCTACAATCCGCCGCTGCGGCTCATCGTGGTGGGCGCGGTGCATATCGCCCAGGCGCTGGTGCCGTTCGCGGTGCCCTGCGGATTCTCTGTCACCGTGGTCGATCCACGCCGCTCCTTCGCCTCCGATGAGCGGTTTCCCGGTGTCGAGATTTCGACCGAGTGGCCGGACGAAGCGTTGGACAAGTTCGCCCCCGACAGCCGGACCGCCGTGGTGACGCTGACGCATGATCCAAAGCTCGACGATCCGGCGCTGGATCGGGCGCTGAAGTCCCAGGCGTTCTACATCGGCGCTCTGGGGTCCCGCCGCACCCACGCGGCGCGGCTGAAGCGGCTGCGTGACCTCGGCCACCAGGACAACGCGCTGTCACGCATCCGCGGCCCGGTCGGTCTCAACATCGAGGCGGTGACCGCCCCGGAGATCGCCCTGTCGATCATCGCCGAGATCGTCGGCGTGCGCCGCAACGCACCTCTGCCGCCGAAGCCCGCTCCATGAAATTCGGGCCGGCCCCGCTGGAGGAGGCCAAAGGCGCCATCATGGCGCACAGCCAGAAGGTCGGTGAGCGGATGATCCGCAAGGGCTCGCTGCTCGACGACGCCGCCATCGAGGCGCTGCGGGCGGCCGGCCGGTCGGAGGTCATCTGCGCCAGGCTGGAGCCCGGTGACGTGCCGGAGGATATCGCCGCCGACCGACTTGCGACGCCTCTGGTCTCGCCGTTGATCGCCCGCTCCCGCGCCGCGACCGGCCGGGTCAACCTGTTGGCCGAGGCGCCAGGCCTGCTGCGCATCGACACCGCCAGGATCGACCGGTTGAACACGATCGATGAGGCGCTGACCATCGGCACGCTGCCGGACTATGCCGTGGTGGCGCCGAAGGACCTGATCGCGACAATCAAGATCATTCCTTTTTCGGTCCCGGGCAACGTGCTCTCGGTGGCCGAAGCCCTCGCCAGGCAGGGCGCCAGTCCGCTCGCGCTGCATCCGTTCCGCGCTCTCAAGGTCGGTCTCGTCGTCACCGAACTGCCCGGCCTGAAAGACAGCGTCACCGACAAGACGATCGAGATCACCGAGGCGCGCATCAATGCCCTGACCGGTACCCTGCTGCGGCCGGTCCGCTGCGCGCATCATGAGGAGGCCATCGGCCGGTCGCTCGAGACGCTGGTGGATCAGGGGGCGGACCTGCTGCTGGTCATCGGTGCCTCGGCCGTGGTGGACCGCCGCGATGTCGGACCGGCGGGCATCGTGCGGGCGGGCGGCGAGATCCTGCACTTCGGCATGCCGGTCGACCCCGGCAACCTGATCTGCCTCGGCCGGATCGGCGATCGCCCGGCGCTGGTGCTGCCGGGTTGTGCGCGCAGCCCGAGCCTGAACGGCATCGACTTCGTGCTGACGCGGCTGTTCGCCGGGGTGGGGGTGACGTCGCGCGATATCATGCGGATGGGTGTCGGCGGACTGCTGAAAGAGATGGAGACACGACCGATGCCGCGGGAGAAAGCGCCTGGAACGCCGCGATCCGGTGTCGCACCGCGCAGTGCGCCGACAATCGCAGCCCTGGTGCTGGGCGCCGGGCGGTCACGACGAATGGCGCCGCACAACAAGCTTCTCGTGCCGGACAGGGGCGGCAAGGCAATGATCGCCAGGGTGGTCGACAACGTACTGTCGTCCAACGCCCGCCCGGTGCTGGTGGTGACCGGTCATCAGGCGGAGCAGGTCGAGACTGCCCTGGGCGGCCGGCCGGTGCGCTATGTGCACGCCGAGAACTACGCCGAGGGGCTGTCGGCCAGCCTGAAGGCCGGTATCGCGGCCGTACCGCCCGAATGTGCCGCCGCGGTTGTCTGCCTCGGTGATATGCCGCTGGTCACCGGGCGCATGATCGACCGGCTGCTGTCGATGTACGATCCCGACGAAGGTCGCCTGATCGTGCTGCCGACGTTTCGCGGCAAGCAGGGCAACCCGATGCTGTGGGACCGGCGGTTCTTCGCGGAGATCCTGCAGATCAGCGGCGATTCGGGAGCGCGGTTCCTGGTGGGCAAGCACAGCGAAGCGGTCTGTGAGGTGGAGATGGCGGATGACGCGGTGCTGCGGGATTTCGACACGACGGAGTCGCTGGCGACCCTGCCCAAGGGGATGCGGCCGGTCGGGGTCGAATAACGCCAGCGGGCTGACGCGCAATTATGAGCGGGCCAGCCGGCCATGGGCGATCGCCCCGCCCGCGGGTGCGCGGGCAGCGGCTGGAGCGGCGGAACCTCCTGGAAGCGACACGGGTTCAGGCGGGATCAACCTCCATCACCGCCGACGGGCTGGGCATCGGCACGATGCGAGTGAGCCTCAGGCCCGCCTGGGCCAGCAGGTGACGAAACTCCGCCGCCGTCCGCTCGCGTCCACCGGGATTAACGAACATATTGATATCATGGATAAAATTTCCCCTCGTCAACGGATCGTCCGGGTCGATCCGCTCGGGCAGCAAGCGCTCGATCAGCAGTAGCCTGGCGTTGCCCGACATCGCAGCCCGGCAGGTGCGCAGGATGGCGACGGCCTCCCTGTCTTCAAAGTCGTGGATCACGCTCTTGAGCACGTAGGCATCGGCACCGGACGGGATCGTGATGAAGGCGTCCCCGCCGACGGCCTCACAGCGGTCAGCCAGCCCAAGCGCCTCGATACGCGACCGAGCCGCATCGGCGACGCGGGGCAGATCGAAAATGGTGACGCGCATATCACGATTGCGCGCGGCCACGGGAAGCAGCAGGGCGCCGTTGCCACCACCGACATCGACGATCCATTTGTAGTTGCTGAAGGGATAATGTGTGGCCAACGGTCCGTTGAGGCCCTGGGTCAGGCTTTGCATGGCTTCGTCGAACAGTCTGGCGGCATCCGGACGCGCCGCGAGACGAGCCCATAGGTCGGCGCCAAAAACGTGCCGGAACGCATGCTCGCCCGTGCGAATGGCATGCGGCAGCGCCTCCCAGGCGCGCCCTTGGTCATCACTGAAGACCAGAAGGGTCCACGCCCGCATCGAGCCGGGCCGATCGCTGCGCAGGGTGGCCCCGAGCGGTGTCAGGGAGTAATGGCGTTCGTCACTCTCATGCAGCACGCCGATGGCGGTAAGGGCGCGCAGCAGGCGCGCCAGCGAAGGCGGATGGGCCGCGGTGGCGGCGGCAATAAAGGCCGCATCATGCGATCCGTCAGCAAGATGGTCCGCGATTCCGAGTTCGGCCGCCGCATGGACAAGCCGCGCGGCCCACGCACCCGCAAGAAGGCGCATCATGGCTGCGGCGGCTTCGGGATGCGGATCGTCGGCCTGATTTGACTGGGACATGTTTCCGTCTCCTTTTGTTTGTTTATAGATCCGGATGTTTATATCTTTACGGCAACATATGTCCGAGGAAGGCGCCTCGGGCTCGGCAGGATCCTCGGGCTCGGCAGGATGATGCGATCCCCTGCATTCGGACCACGTTACGGTATGTAACAGCAGCACGCCAACGACTTTATCTCTCTGCCCCCGAGGCGCGATTTTCGAGAGAATTTGCGGCCGATCTGCGAAGTGACGCATCCGCCGTCTACAGTCTTGTCCATCCCGCTCTGCGGAACGTCGTCGCCGGGAGGTTGCGCGCGGCCGACGCCTGCGCGGTAGCGGTATGGTCGGCGTGAACACCGACGCGGCAGTCATCGTTATTGCCGAACAGGTAGCGGGCATGTTGCTGGGGCTCGCAT
>DASWON010000103.1:0-2307 GCA_036398735.1 Rhodopila sp. | reverse complement strand
AGGGTGGATTGGACGACCTGGTGGCCATGGCGGGGAGCCCGCACCCGATCCCATCCCGAACTCGGCCGTGAAAAACCCCAGCGCCCATGGTACTGTGTCTTAAGGCACGGGAGAGTAGGTCGCCGCCAGGTCTTCCAGTCCATCCTCTTGCTTGCACCCATCACCCCCGCGGGGTGGAGCAGCCCGGTAGCTCGTCAGGCTCATAACCTGAAGGTCATAGGTTCAAATCCTATCCCCGCAACCAACGATTCTTGCGAAAGCAAGCCACCCAAAACCCCGGCCTCCGAAAGGACGTCGGGGTTTTTCTTGTTCGCGGCGAACCGAAGGATCGCGGCCAGGTCGCCGCGCAGCACGATTGCCACCTCAGCCTCTTCAGCCACCAGCACCACCTGACCACCCGACCCACCGCCTGGCGAAAACGGTGCCGACGCATCGGCCCTCCCAGCCTCACCCTGCAGGCCCTCACGGACCACCGCCATCCGCTGACCGCAGAACTCCGCCATATCGGGATGCAGCAGCGCCAGCGGATCCTCACCGCTCGCCAGTCGCGCCCCGCCAGCAGACCGCGGGCTTCCATTTCGCGCAAGCGGGCCAGGAAGGCCCGACTGCCGCCGCCGTCCCCTCTGGCCGTGACGATGTCCTGATGGATCGTGTGATCTTGACCAGATCGCACCGGTGCGTCTCGCTGCCGGCCCGGCCGTCGCAGTTGAGACGGTTGATCTCTTCCTGCATAGGCACGCATGGCGCCGGCGGCGACCTCCAGCATTATGAGCCTCCCGGCCATTCCTTCACAGGCATGCCGGCTTGTAGCGCCGTGCGCATAATGCTGCGGCTGTTAAGCAAAGGCCGTTCGTGACGTGGTTGGAGCCGACATAACGATCCTGGCCGCGCCGCCCGCATAGGAACCGCCTCAGCAGCCGCAGATCAGCAGCCGGACAAAAGCGAGCGCGGTTGATGCGTGCGGTTCAGGGGTTTGTGTGAGCGTGGCGGCTCGCAGTGGTGACGTTGGTGCACTTCTCCGCAAGTTCGCCCTGCCGTGCTTTTCGCAGCGTACCACATCGCATCACCGACGATGTACGGCCCGGGAACCCCGCTGGTGACCACTTGTCACGCGGATCGGGGGCAAGCGCTTGCCGGGTCCTCGATGTATCGGAGCCGACGGCATACCAGCCTGCCGATGGGGAGTTCGTTGTTGATGAGGCCGGTGCCGCGGGTCGAGCAGCATCATGGGCCTGCCCCGGCTCTGTGGAGGGATGAGGGCTTGGATCAGGGTATCGGCCTTGATGTCACCTTGTCCTCCTGTTTCGAGTCATCCTTTGGTTCGCCCCGCGACGGAGCCATTCTTCCGTCCCGACCCGCACGGGTGCGGCTGTCGCGTGCGGCGGCGGTCAAGGACGGCCCCTTCTTGGGGCCGCCCGGGGGGCTTGTCCTTGACGGGCGCGAGCGCGGCAGCAGGCTGGTGTGCGTCGGGATCGACTGCCGTCGCCTGATGCTGGCGCTCGTCATCGACCGGCGATCGATAGCCGATTGATGAGTGACGTCGTCGCAGATTGTACCAGCCTGCGATGAACGCGAAGACGGTGCTTTGTGCCTCGGCCGGTGTCCTGAACCGATGCCGCGCGAGCAGCTTGCATTCCAACGTGGCAAAGAAGCTCTCGCACATCGCATTGTCGTAGGCGTCCTCCACCGACCCCATTGATGGATGCACGCCGTTCTCGCGGCAGCGCTGGCCGAACTCGATCGATGTATGTTGCGAACCCTGATCGGAATGATGGATCACGCCCCTGGGCCGGAACGTCGCGAGCGCCATGTTCAAGGCGTCAAGCACCAGTTGGGTGGCAAGCGTCGTGGCCATCGACCAACCGACGATCCGAGGGCTGCAGGCATCGAGCACGACCGCGAGGTAGAGGAACCTGCCCACGTCGGAATGTAGGTTATATCAGCGACCCACAGCCGGTCCGGTGCTGGCGCGGTGAAATTGCGCTCGACCAAGTCCGGCGCCTGACGGTTGCCACCCTTGACTGTGGTGATAACAAACTTGCGCCGACTGGCACCCGCGAGGCCCGCCTGCGAAGAGGATCTCCCGCTCCAGTTTCAGTTGGCGGTTCTCACGTCGTAGCCGGCTGAGTTCCTCATGCTCCATGCTCCATGCTCGCCAGCCCGTCCTCACCGTGGCCGGTATTACGCGCCGCCTGGGCAACCCAGTTCTTGATCGACTGCGCCGTCGGTTCAAACTCCCGCGCCAAATCCTCCGGCGAACGACCAGCATTCACCCACTCAACCATCCGGCGCCGAAACTCAGGCGCA
>DASWON010000102.1:0-2127 GCA_036398735.1 Rhodopila sp. | reverse complement strand
CTGCCGGTGGTCAGCGTCGATGCCGACGTGACCGTGCTCGCGACCTTCGTGCCGGATTTCCCGATCTACCCGCCGGAAACCTCGTGGATGCGGCAGCCCCGCACCGACCTGCCCGCCATCGCGGTGCGCGAGGGCAAGGGGGGCGGCAAGCTGGTCTGGTTCGCCGCGGATATCGACCGCTGCTACGCGCGCGACGAGTCGTTCGAGCATGCGCTGCTGATGGCCAACGCCGTGCGGTGGGCGCTGGGGAATCGCTCGCTGCTGAGCGTACAAGGCGGCAACGGGTTCGCCACGCCGTGCCTGTATCGCCAGGACGGCCGCCGCATCGTGCACATCAACAACAGGCTGATCACTGCCCGCGTTCCGGGCCGCCAGAACGAGCTGGTGCCGGTCGGCCCGGTGCGGATCGGGCTGCGGCTGGCCGCCGGCATGGCACCTCCGCGCGAGGTCGAGCTGCGTGTCAGCGACAGGAAAGTACCGGCAAAGATGGTCGGGGATGAGCTGCTGTTCGAACTCGACCAGATTTTCGACCACGAGGTCGCGGTCATCCCCTGGCCCGGCTGATTATCGCCTCCGGCCGGGCCGGGCGATGCTGACGAACCCTCGCCGGCAATCTTTGCTGGTGCTGCAAGATTGGTTTGCAAGAGTTCCCGTTCCTTGTGGCCCGGCGCACTTCTAGCCTTCCTGCGAGGCTGCTGATCGAGCGCTATCCGGCGCCGGTCAGCAGCCTTCGCCACTGCACAAAGCAGGGCAAAACAAAGGAGGGGGAAACACGATGTACGGGTATTCCGGCTCATCGCGGCGGTCGTTCGGCGTGTTCCTGGCCGCATGCGTGACGGCCGGACTGCACAGCCTCCCGGCACGCGCAGCGGACCCACAAACCGTCGTCGTCGCCTCGTTCGGCAGCCTGTGGCAGGACGCGCTGGAAAAGGCGCTGGCGCCGTTCGAGGCCTCCCACAACGTCAAGATCCGCTTCACCGCCGGCAGCTCCGCCGACAATGTCGCCCGCGCGATCGCCTCGCGAAACCATCCCGACGTGGATGTGGTGATGGGCGAGGAGATGACCTTCGGACAGGGGCACCAGGAGCAGATCTGGGCGAAGCTCGATCCTGCCATCGTCACCAACCTGAAGAACGTCGTGAAACCGGCGCTGATGGGAGACGGCGAAGGCGTCGGCGTCATCATGCAGAGCATCGGCCTGTTCTACCGGACCGACGTGTTCCAGAAGAACGGCTGGGCTCCGCCCGATTCCTGGACCGCCCTGGCCGACAAGAAATACTGCCACCGCATCGGGTTGGGCGATCCCAACGTCTCCTTCACCTATTACGCCCTGATGATGCTGGGCGGCGGCAAGCCGGACGACGTGCCCGCCGGCACCAAGCTTCTGGCGACCAACCGCGACTGCATCGACACGCTGGACCCGTCCGCCGCCAAGACCGTCGACAAGGTGCAGCTCGGGGATGACGACATCGGCGTGCTGGCGCATGAGCTGATCGTGACGATGGCGCAGCGCGGGCTGCCGATCCGCTTCGTGCATCCGCGTGAGGGCAGCATCCTGCAGTTCACCACCGCGGCCATCGCCAAGAATGCGCCGAACCCACAGATGGCCCAGCAACTCGTCAACGAAATGCTGTCGCCTGCCGTGCAGCGCGTGCTGGTCGACCAGTTCTATGTCAGCCCGGTCGATCCCTCGGTGACGGTGCCGCCGGCGCTGATCGAGGCCGGTGCACCGGATCCCAATCATGTCGATCGCTATATCGCCATCGATGCGGGGGTGATCCTGCCGAACCGGCAACGCTTCATCCGGGATGCGATCCGCACCATGGCGCAATGATGGGACTGCAATGATGGCGGATGGCGACCTCGCCATGCCCGGGCAACTGGGCGGCCGGCCGCAGGACCGGGAGGCGCCGGACTATCTTTGTCTGTCCGGCCTGACCAAATCCTATGCCGAGCTGGTCGTCGTCCGTGACGTGTCGCTGCGGATCGCCAAGGGCGAGATCCTGACCATCCTCGGCCCGTCCGGCTGCGGCAAGACCACCACGCTGAAGATCGTGGCCGGCTTCCTGCAGCCGGACAAAGGATCGGTGACGATCGAAGGCAAGGAGGTCGGCGCGCTGTCGAGCC
>DASWON010000101.1:0-3908 GCA_036398735.1 Rhodopila sp. | reverse complement strand
CAGATGCGCTGGAACAGGGCCACGGTGCAGCCCTTCCTCGACGTTCGCACCGCCTTGCTGAACAACACGCTCGAGGACGCTTTCCGCTTTCGCCACCCCGGCTTCCGCCCCGCAAGCGACGACGAGGTAACCGCAACAGCGTTGTAATCACCCCACAGGTTTGCATGCTCTCTCCTGTCCGACGGCGTGGTGTCCGCCGGCGCTCAAACGACGGTCATGGCTCGTTGCTACGAACCGGAGACTACGCCACCACCCGACTTCACCACCTACGCGACACCACCCTGGGCGCGGCTGCTACCCGGCTCAGAAAGCCGTTGGACCGACTGAGCCAATCCATCGGCTGACCTTCGACGGCTCCTTCTCGTCCATGTAGAAGAAGTGCGTCATCGTCGGTTGTACCGCCGGTACGGACGGGTCGTCGAAGGTCATGCGCACCTTGCCGTGGAACACCTTCAACAAGGGGCTGTCGAGGTATTCGACCACGTCGTGGTGGGCAGTGAACCCCTTGTCGATGAACTCGCGCAGCTTCTGCCGGATGACCTCCCGTCCGTGCCAGTCGGCGACGCCTAGGTTGCAGACCGCGTTATCGGCAAAGCAGTCGAAGCCAGCGCCGAAAGTCTTGTCGTCGATCTCCTTCCACATTGCCAACAGCCAGGCGGGTGGTTCGGTTTTGGTGAAGTTGATGGTGGTCATGATGATCTCCTGGGTTACGCGACTGTGCTGAGGTTTGGGGCGGTGATGCCCAACCGGACGGCGGTGCGCCTGGCCGTGGCTTCCCGGCGCGTGATCAGGTCCCGCATTGCCCCCCGCGCCGCGGACAGGATGGCCGGCGGTGCGGTCTCGGGCGTGCCGCTGTCGAAAGGCGGCTCAGGCGCATAGGCCATTTCGAGCTGGATGGCCTGCGCCGCCGCGTCGCCTCGCAGTTTGGCGGCCAGCCTTAACGCGCCGTCGATGCCGGCTGTGACACCGGCGGCGAACACCCAGTTGCCGTCCATGACCACCCGCTCATTCACAGAGATCGCCCCGAAGAAGGGCAGCAGGTGGAACGATGCCCAGTGCGTGGTCGCCCGCCGCCCGCGCAGCAGACCCGCCGCCCCGCACAGCAGCGCGCCTGTGCAGACCGAGAACACGCTGTGCGCGCCGGCCGCTTGCTGGCGGATCCAGCCGAGCACGGCCTCGTCCTCCATCAGCGCTTCCTGGCCGGGGCCGCCGGGAACGTGCAGCACGTCCAGCTGCGGTGCATCGGCCAACGCGGCGTCGGGCGTCAGGCGGAGACCCTTGATGTCGCGCACCGGTTCCGCCGTCCTGCCATAGAGCCGGTAGGTGGCGTTTGGGATGCGGGATAGCACCTCGAACGGGCCGGTAAGGTCGATCTGGTCCAATCCCTCGAACAGGAGGGAGCCTATTGTCAGGTGTGTGTCGGGCGGGATCATGTGAGGTCTTCCGGGCCATTCTGTCTTGCAGGCGAAAGATATGGCCGGCAGCATTGGCGGACATGCCAAAACACCCTCCCTTTCAGCCAAACAGACGCCGGGTTGAACTGCTCGCGTTTCCGCAGGTGCAGGTGCTCGACGTCACGGGACCGTTGCAGGTCTTTGCCACCGCGAACGAGGTCGTTGGCAGCGACGAGCCGCCATACGCGCTTCACGTCGTGTCGCAGACACAGGGCCCAATCGCGTCCTCATCGGGCCTGGCGTTGCTGGCGGAGCCGCTTTCGGCGCCCCATGCCGCCGGGCTAGACACGCTGATCCTCGCCGGGGGTCCAGGCGTGGAAGCATCCGCGGCGGACGGCGCACTCGTAGACTGGGTGCGCGGGCGTGCGCTCCATGCGCGGCGCTTCGCGTCCGTGTGCACCGGGGCGATCCTGCTCGCGACAACGGGGCTGCTGGACGGGCGCCGGGCCGTCACCCACTGGTCAATCTGTGCCGAGCTGGCCCGGCGCTTTCCTTCCGTGCAGGTTGAGGCCGACCCTATTTTCGTGCGGGACGGCCCCGCCTGGACCTCGGCCGGCGTCACCGCTGGGATCGACCTAGCCCTGGCGTTGGTAGAACAGGACCTCGGGCGCACCGTGGCGCTTGCGGTGGCGCGCTACTTGGTCGTGTTCCTAAAACGTCCAGGCGGGCAGGCACAGTTCAGTGCCACACTCGCTCTTCAGACGGGGGAGCGGTTCGATGCGCTGCACGGCTGGATTGCTATGCGCTTATCGGAGGATCTATCGCTGCCCATTCTGGCCAGGCAGGCCGGCATGAGCGAGCGCAGCTTCAGCCGGCATTATCTGGAGGCAACCGGCCAGACACCCGCGCGCGCGGTCGAAAAGCTGCGCGTCGAAGCGGCGTGCAACCTGCTGGCAGACTCGTCATCACCGGTAAAGCGTGTGGCACAGCGCTGCGGGTTCGGCTCGGAAGAAACAATGCGCCGCAGCTTCATTCGCCTGCTGGCGGTGACGCCGCAGGACTACCGCGACCGTTTCGGCTCATAGGTGATCAGCGGCGTGGAAACGAAGAGCTTGCGATGGCTTGGACGTTGACGCTCGCGGCATCGATAGCACGAGGACGAGAGTCTGCTTCCCTCAACATCGGCGATCGGCGGCTTCATGCGCTGGGTGCTTGTCGCAGGGGTCCTAACCACCGCGATGTCGCAGATAGGCTCTGCAAGAGTCGGCAGCCGTCGCGGCCGAACCATCGGCTGAAAAGCGTTGATGATATTCGCCTGGGGACAGTCCAATGATGCGGTGGAAGACGCGCCGGAAAGCACTTACGTTGTAAATCAGCGGTGGGTCTCGATGCTGATCAGCGTCGCAATACCTTGAATAAGCACATCTCTCCTGGGTCCCGCATCTGCGCTGATCAAAACGAATGGCGGCTCACCACGCCGCAAGGGCATACCTCGACCTCGCTGAACCTCGCCAAAGGCGAGCACGCGGCCCGGCCGCACGACCGCTGCTCACCCGGCTTGCACCACTTTGCGTGGCGGGTCGAAACCCAGGACGACGTCGACGGCTTCCACGACTTGCTGAAAGACATCGGCGCCGAGATCCTCGACGCTCCGGCCGACTACCCGCCATACGCTAGCGGGAAGGGCTACTACGCCGTATCCTTTGCCGACGCCGATCGGCTGAGGCTCGAAGACGCCTGAATGACCGAATAGCACTCCGAGTGGAACAAGATGCTTGGGAAGTTGGCGGTATAGATCAGCGGCGGGTTTCGGCGCTGATGACCTAGGTTAGCGCACCAGCAACGGCTGCAACACCTCCGTCACCCCGGTAATCAGGATTTGAGTGCCGATGCAGAGCTGGAAAAACGCCGACAGGCGGGTTATCGCCCGGCTCACCACTTGCCCGAACAAGCGCGAGATCTGGTCGCTGGCGCTGTAGAACAACCATACCAGCACTGCAACCAACATGGCTGCAGCTGACATCCCGACGAAAAACGGCACCAGCGCGACGCTTTCCGCCGGGTGCGCCGACCCTAGCGCCACCGCGACGGAGATCGTACCCGGCCCGGTGGTGAACGGCAGGGTCAGCGGGTAGAAGGCCGGGTCATCCTGGCCAGCGGCCGCGTCGGCTTGTTCCCCCTTGCGCGCCTCCCGCCGTTCCGGCGCGTTGAGGGAGGACCAGGCATACATGGAGAGTACGACCCCACCCGCGCAGCGCAACGCGGGCAGGCTGATGCCGAAGAACGCCAGCACATAGGACCCAGCCCACAGCGCCACCAGCATGACCAGGGCGGCATACACGCCGACGCGCCGGGCCAGGCGCACCCGGTCCGCGTGGCTGCGCTCGATGGTGCGCGTGCGGAAGATGAACGCGCCGCTGACCGGGTTGACGATGGAGAACAGCGCGGGAAACCCGAGCAGGAAAGCCGCTATGACCGTGTTCATGTTCATGCATCGCGGCCTAACGTGCCGTC
>DASWON010000100.1:0-2956 GCA_036398735.1 Rhodopila sp. | reverse complement strand
ACGTAGCTCTTCGCATGGCCACAGCGCGGACACGTCATGCCGGCTTGCTGTCGCGCTACCACCAGCGCCGCCAAACACGCTTCTTCCGTCCCATACAGCCGTTCAAACTCTACGTCTGTCAGACCCCTCATAATCGCTCGCATCGTCCCGCTCCCTCAGCGTCTTCCACAGACGCTGACAGCTTCCAGGCCGAAGTACAAGAACGGGCCAACTCGCCGATAAGCGGGTTTAATTAGAGGATTTCAAAGGCTCCGCCTTTGATGGGGTCCAGGGGCTAGCCCCTGGCCTTGCTTCACGCGAGTCTCAGTCGATCTGGATCGACGCGACCTCGCCCACATGCTTCCACTTGTCCACCTCGGCCGCGATAACGGCGGCAAACTGGGCTGGCGTATTGCCGACCGGGATCGCGCCGCTCTCGATGAGGCGCTGATGCATGTCCGGCTGCTGGATGATCTCCGCGATCTGGCTGGACAGATACTCCGTGATCGGCGCGGGCGTGTGCGCGGGCGCCAGGATGCCGAACCAGGCGGAGACTTCGTAGTTCGGCACCGTCTCGGCGATGGTGGGCAGATCCGGCGCGCTGGGCGAGCGGTCCCGCGTGGTGACGGCGATGCCGCGCACCGCCCCGGCGCGGATTTGCTCCATCGAGGACGGGAGATTGTCGAACGCCATCGGGATCTGCCCGGCGAGCAGATCGTTGAGCATGGGGCCACCGCCCTTGTAAGGCACGTGCTTCAGCGTGATGCCGGTCATCGTCTGCAACAGCACGCCGGACATATGCGGCGTGCCGCCATGCCCCGTGGAGCCGAAGGCGATCTGGCCAGGCTGCTCCTTCGCCATCCGAATGATGTCCGCCAGGCTGCGCGCGGGAAAACCCGTGTTGACCACGAGGACGTCGGGCGTAGCCACAACCTCGCTGATCGGAGCGAAATCCCGCACCGGGTCGTAGGGCAGGCTTTTGAACACGGCGGCGTTGATGCCGTGTGTGTTGGCGGTGGCGAAGACCAGCGTGAGGCCGTCCGGCGCCGCGCGGGCGACCGCCTCGCAGCCGATCGCGCCGCTGGCGCCCGGCTTGTTCTCGATGATGAAATTGCGGCCGGTGCGGTCGGACAATTGCGCCCCCACCAGCCGGGCGACGAAATCCGAGGTGCCCCCAGGCGGAAACGGGACCACGATGCGCACCGTTCGCGCCGGATAGCCCTCCGGCTTCGCGGCGCCGAGGCCGCACGCAGCGGCCGCAAGACTGGCAAAGACGCGGCGCGTCATGATCATGGACAAGGCTCCCCTGTACGTGCGGCGCCGGATGATTTTCGTTCCGTCACGCAGTACGCCCTTTCGTTTATCCAGCGACGATTATGCTTTTCGTCTGTCGATTGATGTAACCCTGTGGTAGCTCTGCTGTGCAAGATGCAATTTGGTCTGGCCACGACGCCGGTCCTGGCATTTTGCCTGCAGGAACGATGACGGGTCGGCCAATGATCCGCGGGGAGGGGCTATGACGACCATCCGAGTAGGGACCGGTTCCGCATGGTGGGGCGACCGCGTCGAGCCGGCGCGGTGGAATGCCGAGCGCGGGGACCTGGATTATCTCTGCTTCGAGACGATGGCCGAGGCCACGATCTCCACCGCCCAGGTCCGCAAACGCCGCGATCACGATTTCCCCGGCTACGACACCTATCTCGATGACCGGATGCAGGCGGTGCTGCCGGGCTGTCTGAAACGCGGCACCAAGATCATCAGCAACCAGGGTTGGATCAACCCGGACGGCGCGGCCGAGCGCATCGTGCACTGGCTGCGCGAATTCGGCGGACGGGGGCTGAAGGTCGCCGCCGTGTCCGGCAGCCTGATCACCGACCGGGTGCTGGAACAGACCGACACGATCCTGGAAAATGGCCGGCCGACGGCGACCCTGCGGGACACGATGGTCTCCGCCGAAGCTTATCTCGGCGCGGAGCCGATCGTGGAGGCATTGCAGCAGGGCGCGGACATTGTCGTGACGACGCGGGTGGCCGATCCGTCCCTGTTCCTGGCGCCGATGATGCACGCGTTCGGCTGGGACCCGCTCGATCACGCCCGGCTCGGCGCCGGCAGCGCCATCGGCCATGTGCTGGAATGCGGCGCCCAGGCGACGGGCGGCTATTTCTCCGACCCCGGGTTCAAGGACGTGCCCGAACCCTGGAACCTCGGCTTCCCGATCGCGGAGGTCGATGAAACAGGCGCTGCCACCATCAGCAAGGTCGGCGGCACCGGCGGCGCTATCACACCGATGACCGTGAAGGAGCAGATGTTCTACGAGGTGCACGACCCGGCCAACTACATCACGCCGGATGTCGTGGTCGACTTCACCACGGCGCAGTTGCGGGAGATCGCGCCCAACATGATCCGGCTGAGCGGCATCACCGGCAAGCCGCGCACGCCGACGCTGAAAGTCTCCATTGGTTGCGCCGAGGGCTTCATCGGCGAGGATATGTTCTTCTACGCCGGACCGGGTGCATTGCGCCGTGCGGGGCTGGCCAAACGCATCCTGGAGGAACGGTTCAAGATCGTCGGCCTGCAGGCGGAGGAGATCCGAATCGACTTCATCGGCGTGAACGCCATCCACGGCCCGGCCTCCGGCAGCACGGGTGCGGAGCCGTATGAGGTGGCGGTGCGCGTGGCGGCGCGGACGCTGACCCGGCCTGAGGCCATCAAGGTCGGCCGTGAAGTGGACGGTATGGCGGTGTCCGGCGTCGGCATGACCGGCAAGCGGGTGCCGCATCAGGACCGCGTCCGCGAGGTGATCGGCGTTTGGTCCAGCCTCACTCCCCGCCAGAACGTGCCTTGGCATATCAATTATTACGAGAGTTGATCATGGAAGTTCTGTTGCACAATGCCGCCCATGTCCGGTCGGGGGACAAGGGCAATACCGCTTGCATCTCCGTCATGGCCTATAGCGATGAACTCTACGCCCTGCTGA
>DASWON010000099.1:0-3727 GCA_036398735.1 Rhodopila sp. | reverse complement strand
ACGCAGCACCTCCCCGCGGAGCGCACCGGTCTCGTCGTTCTCATAGCTCTGAAACCGGATGTGCAAGCGACGTCTCTCCCGATTTAAATCGTCATCGAACCTATGCTTGCCCCACCGCAGACGAACAGCGTCTGGCCCGTTATGAAGCTGCTCGCGGGGCTGGCGAAGAACATGACCGCCTGCGCAACATCATCCGGCGCCCCGAGACGCTTCACCGGGATGGCGGCGGCGAGGGCTTCCTCGCTCGGACTGTCAGCGGGGATCAGGTCGTGGAACATCTCGGTCTCGCGGATCGGGCCGGGCGCCACAACGTTGACCGTGATGCCATCGGGGGCGAGTTCCAGCGCCCAGGTGCGGGCCATGCCGATCATGCCGGCCTTCGTTGCCGAATACGCCGTCCGGGCCGCAAGGCCCAGCGCCGCGCGTGAGGAAATCAGCACGATGCGGCCGAAACCGGCGGCGCGCATCGAAGGCAAGGCGGAGCGCACGAGCGTCAGGGCCGTGTTCAGATGCAGTTGGCTCAACGCCGTCAGATCCGCGGCCGTTACATCCGACAGCAGTGCTGCCCGCACCGCTCCGGCGTTATGCACCACATGGCTTATGGCATGCCGCTCGGCGATCTCCTGCGCCGCCTGAATCGTGGCCGCCGGGTCGAGCAGATCCACTTCGACAAATTCACAACGCGGATCGGCAGGCTCTCGACGCGAGAGTGAGACGACGTGATACCGGGCGTCCAGCATCCGGCTGCAGATCGCGGCCCCAATGCCGGTGCTTCCGCCGGTCACCACGGCTACGGCGACGGTCATGCCGGCGAGCCCTCCGCACCGCGGCGGATGATGATCGTTTCCGTCACCGCGGGAGCGCTTCGATGCCCGCACCGCAGGCGATGACGATGGAAACGATCATGGCAGCGGTGTCTCGACAAGTGTCAGGGCACGGGGAGGACTGCCCAACCCCGGGCACGGCTTCAGCGGCGCGGTCGGTAACAATGCACCGGCTGGCGGCAGCTTGTCGAGGTTCGTCAGACATTGCAGGCCATGGCGGCCGCGGCCTTACATGGCGCGGTGCGCCCCGACAGGACGACACGACATGAATAAGACCCAGGGGCCTCCGTCAGCCCCTGATCACCCTCGCCGGCATCGAGGTTCTGTTCGTTGGCCCTCTCGCGACAGCGGCCGCTCGCGCTGCCAGCCAGGTCATCCCGCCGGGGCTGGTCCCACCCGGGCACCGTGATACGCTTTTCGCCATGAACGGGGAGCGAAATAGCATGACCAGGAATGACCGGTTTGCGGGTGCCGTAAACGACGACTGGCTGGCGCAACATAGCGAACCGGTGCTGGAGCCCGATCTGCCGATCGTCGACCCGCACCACCATTTGTGGGTGCGCGACAGCAACACCTACCTCCTGCCGGAACTGTTGGCGGATCTCGCCAGCGGCCACAATGTCCGAGCGACGGTGTTCGAGGAGTGCCACTCGATGTACCGTGCCCACGGTCCGGCCGAGGAACGCTCTTTGGGCGAAACCGAGTTCGTCACGGGCGTTGCCGCGATGGGCGCGAGCGGCACTTTTGGCGCGACACAGGTCTGCGCCCGCATGGTGGGCAATGTGGACCTGCGGCTGGGTGAGCGTGCCGGCGATCTGCTGCGGCGCCACGTCGCGGCCAGCGGCGGCCGGTTTGCTGGCGTGCGGTTGTCGACCGCCTGGGATGCGTCCGATCGCATCCATAAGGTGGCCGCGACGCCGGGCGTTCTCGCCGAGACCGGATTCCGAGCGGGCTTCGCCGCACTGGGGCGGCTCGGTCTGGTGTTCGACGCCTGGGTGTATCATCCGCAACTCGCCGAGGTGGCTGATCTGGCCGCGGCCTTCCCGGCAACGTCGATCGTCCTGAACCATGTCGGCAGCCCGATCCTCGGAGGACCATACGCGGCTCGCCGGGATGAGGTATTCGCCGACTGGAAGGCCGGCATGGCGGAACTGGCGCGGCAGCCAAACGTCACGGTGAAACTGGGCGCACTGCCGATCCGTCTGTCCGGTGGCACCGCTCCGAAGCGCGACGCGCCTCCCGATTCAAACGAAGTGGCCACGGCCTGGCGCCCCTGGATCGAGACCAGCATCGAGCTCTTCGGCGCCGGCCGCTGCATGTTCGAGAGCAACTTCCCGGTGCAGAAGCGTTGGTGCAGCTACGCGGTTGTGTGGAACGCGTTCAAACGTCTGGCCGGCGGCTGCTCCGCCGGGGAAAAGGCGGCGCTGTTCGCCGGTACCGCATCTCGGGTGTATGGCGTTCCCCAATGACGTCTCACCCGGCGTCGACAACTCTGCGGGAACGTCGACCTGATCCGCGACGCCCGGATCGGGTCTGGACGCGCTAAACGATGGAAAGCTGCTGCCAGCCGGCACCGGCCAAAGGACCAGAACTGAGCCGTCGGCGGCACCGGGTGCACGAAGCCGGCGTTACGTCCATTAGTTGACAGTACTGAATATCTTGGTCTTCGGAGGGTCCCGCGCCAGCGCCACCGCAGTCTCGGCGGCATCGTATTGGGAGGTATCGCGGACAGATCACATTCCGGCGACCCGCTGGGGACCTACGAGGCTCGATCGCCGCGTGCCGCTTGACGGAGCTTTACGCGGCCGGCCGTGCGTTCCAGTGCCAGCACACAGCCGCGGTCGGAGCCGGTGGCCTGCAGCGCCACCCGCACGTTGTGCTCGACGAGCAGGACGGCGGTGCCGCAATCGCCCGGGCGGGCGGACCTCGCGGCCACTATCCGTTACGATCTTCGGCGGCAAGCCAAGGCACGGTTCGTCCGTCAGCAGCAGTTTCGGCTGCCCGATCAGCGTTTGGACGAGCGACGTGCCCTTAGCCGTCCGCCGCGCCAACAAGATGCGGGCGGTCTGACCGCCGTGTTCAGCGCACGCTGGAACATCTCGAACAACCCCGAAGGGTTTGCGCGCCCGTCCTGAGTTTCAGTGTCGAATCAAGATCGCTTCCCGTGAAGATCGCACGTCATGGCATGGTTTCGTGCCGCAATGGAGGCAGCCTGGGATCAGTCGTGATCCGGGAAGCCGAACGCGATCAGCGCCAGAACCAGCGCGGTCGCCCATGCGAGGTAGATCGCGATCAGCAGATCACGTGGCTGCAACCGGCGGGCGAGCAGCCATCCGGGCGGAACACCCAGCGCCAGCGCGGCGCCGGTCGGCAACAGGCCGAATGCGCCATCGGCATAGATCGCCATGACGAAGCCCATGATCATCGCCACGAACACGGGCGGGATGCAGGCCAGGATCAGCATCTCATGGCGCATCAACGCACTGGCGACCGTCACCAGGCTGAACAGGGCCAGCGTCGGCAGGTAGACGAGGGCCTCTTGCACGCGGGCTTAGCTGCCCACTTTCAATGGCGACACCAGACCCCGCAGACACGCCAGCAGCGACAGCGGGGTCAGGCGCCCGGTCTTGGGGTTGTCTGCACTCGGCACATTCTCGATCGTCATGGTGAAACGCGCGGCCTCGGCCTCGACGCGAACCGTGTGGATATTGCGGGTGACGCCAGGATCCGCCCAGATCCGCACCTGGGTTCGGATTGGGCCGATGCCGGCCAGAGCCAGCGCGGCGGCGACGTTCACATTGGCGGGAAAGCCCGCGGCGGCATCCAGGGCATTGCCGTCGAAGACCAGCAGCGGAGCGGTCAAGTCCATCAGGTCCATCGCGTGCTTCTCGAGATACGGAGCA
>DASWON010000098.1:0-3507 GCA_036398735.1 Rhodopila sp. | reverse complement strand
GCCGCTGCGATACGCGCATCGCTCCAGCCGTCGCGGGAGACCAGGATGCGAACGTTCCAGGCCGAACGGTAGACGATGACGTGGGCCGCCGGATCGTTGACGCCGGCGGACAGCAGGGCGGCGCGCACCGTGGCGAGCATGCGCAGGGCGTAGACCGGGAAGTCACGGATCGAGACCGGAATCGACACGATGCCGTCCGGTGCCAGCACCCGCAGATAGGACACGATCGCTTCCTGGGTGAAGGCGGTCGCGTTGGTCTCCGACGCGTCGAGGAAATCCGCCGAGAGGTCGACGATGTCGTAAACGCCGCCGGTGCCGGCCAGCGGCCCGGCCCCGCTGAGATGCACGTCGGGCGAAGGCTCGACCGGCATCACCGGTCCGAGACCCTGGCGCAGGGTGCGGAACAGTTCCGGCTCCGGCTCCAGCACGCGAACCTGCGCGGCGCCGAGCCGCAGCAACTCGGCGGTCCTGAAGCCACCGGAGGCGCCGGCCAGCATCACACGCGGATGTGGGACGAGCTGATACGGCAGGGCGTCGAGTGCCGCCGCCGCGTAATCCGAACTGACCGGGCGGTGCGACGGCAGCGCGGCGATGCGGTTCCCGTCCCGGTACAGGCCATAGCTGCGCGGCGGCCCCTCCACGCCAAGCATGCCGGCGTTGTTGGAGATATCGGTGTCGACGCGTTCGGTGAAGTCGTCGAGCAGGGCGTAGTTGCCGCGCGGGGTGTTCACGGAGCCCGCGATTTTCGCGTCCGGCGTATGAAGAGGTGCGTATATAGCCTTGAAATCGTTATAGGCAGCCTCGTCATCCAGCAGCAGCACCGCCTCTGCCGCGCCCAGCGCGAGTGCCGCCGCGAGCATTGCCCGCAACCGGTAGGCACGGTCGGCGAAGACGGCCGCGAGCGCCAGCGGCACCAGCAGCAGCGGCACCAGGCCGAACGCATGCACGAGATACATTGCCGCGAGCACACTGGCGGCCCCGGCCCCGGCGCCGGTCAGGTCGAACGCATAGACCTGGCCGATCCGGTCCGCGTAGCGCACGAAACTGAGGCTGATGAACAGGCCGGCCAGGAAGAAGAACGGAAGCAGGGCAGCGTAGTAGCCCGCGATGTTCCAGATCTGCGGCTGCCACGTCGCGGGATTCTGCAATTGCAGCGGGTTGAACGGATTGGTCGTGGTGAAGTGGTAACCGGCAGCCGCGGCGACGACGAGCACCGCGGGCAGCGCCGCCATCAGGATCGGCGCCCGCCTGGCGAAGACATCGCGCTGCAGGGCCAGCACCACGCCGCTGAGCGCGAAGCCCACCATGACGATGGAGATGACCCAGTAGCCATACTCGGACCACTTCGCGACCGCGAAGTACCGGGTCAGTGCGGTCTCGTAGCCGACGGTGGCCAGCGATACCAGGAACAGCCCGACGAACTTCACGGCCAGACAAACCGCTCGAGGAAGCGTTCGGTCACGCTGTTGAAACGTTCTGGCTCGTCGACGAACAAGGCGTGGCCGGCGTCATTGAACACGTCCATCTCGGTGGCGGGGCGGTTTCGCATGAGGTTCTCCCCCTGCGCAACCCAACGTGGCCGAACAACGTACAACAGCGGTACTTTCGTCGCATACACCGCTTCCTTCCAGTAGGAACGCGGCACCGGATAGGCCAGCAGCAACCGGCTCGCCGTTTCCGGGGTGTGCAGGGCTGCCTGGGCCAAACGATCGAGATAGCCGGGCGGTTGCGGGCGACGAAACATGGCGCGGACAAACTGCTTGATGGCTGAGGCATGGCCTGGCGGCGGGCCGCGGCGTTGCGGCACCGGCTGGTAGGTCGGCGGCGGTTCCTCGCCGACCGAATTGTCGACCAGAACCAGACCGGCCAGCCGGCGGTCGCCTGCGACATGGATCGAGGCGAGCGTGTCGAGCACGCCCAGCGACCAGCCGACCACCACCACGGGAGGCGCGTTCAGATGCGCGACCAGTTCGGCAACGTCGCGGCCGCGGCGTTCGGGCTCGTAGCCGAAGGCCGGAACAGCCGAATCTCCCTGCCCGCGGGGGTCGAACGCCACCACGTGATAGCGCTGGGAGAAGGCGAGGATCTGCGGCATCCAGATCCACGCCGGCATGGTCCAGCCAGGCACGAAGACGAGCGTATGAGCCGAGGGCGGACCTGCCTCCAGATAGTGCAGCCGGACGCCATCGGAGGACAGGAAGAAGTGGTCGGTGACGCTGGCGGGCATTGCCGGGTTCGCGGATTGAACCGTGGGCGGCGGCGTGAAGCGCTGCGTCCGCACCGGCGGCCGGGCGGATTGTCCGTGCGGCGGTGACGCGTGCGTGTAGGTGTGGGTGTGGGTGTGGGTTCGGGACGAAGGTGCCGCCTGGCCGAATACCCAAGAGCCGCACAGGAGAATCGCCGCGAGGGGAATCGTGTGACGCATTGCCGCCAGAACACCAGCAGCGGCACGCCGGTCAATCAAGATTTATCTGTGCTGTCAGGATCAGGTCCGCGTCGGGCACAGGATCAGGTTCGTGATGGCGTTCCCTGGCGCGGGGAGCCTGGGCCGACGCCGGTGACAAGGGGGTCGCAACGGCGAAGACGTGGATCAGCTTGCGGCGAGCCTGGACGCGACAGAGCGCGAGACCTCCGGAGCCGTGGATCAGGCGGCCGCGGGCCCAGACGCGACAGAGCGCGCGGCCGGCGCAGCCGTGCATCAGGCGGCGGCGCAGACGAAGAACCAGCCGGTCTTCCTACAGCAGCCGATAGACGACAAACCCGAGCAGCGCCCAAATTGGCGCTGCAATCACCGCGGCGGTGATGATGCCTCGCATCGGGTCGGCTGATTCCTCGATTTCAGTCAGGTCGCCGTCGGGCCGGTTGTAGATGCGCCCGGCAGCATCCGGAGGCATCCGAGAAGTCAACACCGGGTCCGCCAGCTGCACAACCATTCTGGGCTTCCTCTCCACGAGGGCACCGTCCTTGCGGGGGCGATACACTTACTTTAGGCGAACAGGTACGGAATCACACTGGTCTTGTTGTTCAACTTTACGTGATACCAGATCACAGCCCTCCTTGTCAGAGCCGCGGCGTTCGAGTCAACGCCGAATCGTCAGCCATGGTCTCGCCGCCGGGTACGACCTCTTTCGATGATCGGCTTTGGATAATCAGCCAGGCGGGCCGATCGTGGCCGATCGCCGGTGTCGGTCGCCCTGCCCGCTACAAATCAGCCAGCAACCCGTTGGCGGAGTCCGTTGCAAGCGGGCAATGGCGGGTGCCGGCAGCTCGTCCTGTTCTTCAAGCGCCCGGGCGGCCCGATGCAGTTGAGCCGGAACGGCGGTCCCTCAGTCAGAACGTGCCCCGGTGCTGCCGAACCCGCCGGTGTCGCGCTCCGTCACGTCCAGGCTTGCCGCCTCCCGCCATTCGGCTCGGCTGACCGGCGCCAGGACCGCCTGGGCAATTCGCGCACCGCGCTCGATGACGAAGGGCTCGCTGCCGGCGTTGAGCAGGATGACCCCGATCTCC